>CAZDUD010000016.1:0-45793 GCA_964508485.1 uncultured Hyphomicrobium sp.
CTTGGGATCGGCGAGCTCCTCGTACGTGATCGCGTCCTGCTTGACGCGGTCCTTGGATGCGTAGACGACGCGCGCGCGGCGCGTCAGTCCGAACCAGTGCCCTTCGGGATCCCGCAGCTTCGCGTCGATGGCGTCTTCGAGAACCTTTGACTTGAGCGGCTGCGTGATGCCCGCAGCCTTGGCTTGAATGAGAAGGCCCGACTCGGGCGTGATCAGAAGGTCGGCGGGGCTGTTGCGCCCCTCGGCCGACATGCGCTCGATGAGGCCGTCCTTGGAATAGACCACGTTGACCTTGATGCCGGTCTCGGCGGTGAACGTCTTGAAGATCGGATCGATCAGGCCGGGCTCGCGATAGGAGTAGACGTTCACCTCTTCGTCCGCCCGCGCGTCGAGGCTTGCGCCGGCAAGGGCCGCGAGGGCAAGCATCGGTGCCGCGAACGCGAACTTGGCGCTGCGCAGGGAGTTCCGTACGGATGTCATGGATTGAGCTCCAATAATCGGGGGTCAAAGTCCCGCTATCGGCTGGCGGTCGTGGCGGACGAGAATGGTCCGCCGCAATCCGGCCCGCAGGATGCGAAGCCCATTAAGCAGTGCCCGTAAACTACGTCAAGAAAGTCAACAATTGCACGAGACCCTCTGTTGCACTGTCAAGTATCTGTCATAGTCGGCGAACGCGCCGGCGGGACTGAATGTTGGCTGCGTGTCAGACGGGGACCACTCTCCCCTTGCCGAACACGACGGATGCCGATGTGCCCTTGCCGGGCTCACTTTCGATCGAGAGCTTGGCTCCGTTGGCCGCGGCAAGGGCCCGTACGAGGGGTAGGCCGAGGCCTAGACCTTCGGAGCTCGCTGCATCGTCGCGCCGTGCAGCGCCGCCCCGTGCAAGGAGCCGTTCGATCTCGGACGCGTCCATGCCGGGCCCGGTATCCGACACGACGATCGAGAGAGGCCCGTCGTCATCGTAGTGCGCAGCGACCGTGATCCGGCCGCCGCGTTCCGTGAACTTGAGCGCGTTGGTCACGAGGTTGAATACGATCTGCCTGAGGCTCGTCGCATCGGCGATCACGTGTGGCAAACGAGGCACCAGCTCAAGCGTGAGCATAAGGCCGGCGCGCTCGGCGAGTGGGACGAGCTGCGACACTGATGCTTCGAGCAACGCGCCGACGTCGATCTCGACGATGTCGAGCTCGGGCAGCAGAGCCTCCGATGCCGCGCGCCCCTCGGCGAGCATCCGGTCGATGAGGCCAAGCACGTGCTGCGCGCTGCCATGGATGTCCCGCGCGTAGCCAACGTAGCGCGCGTTTCCAAGCGGTCCGAAGCGTTCGTCCTTCATGATCTCGGCTGCGGCGGCGATGGCGCTGACCGGCGTCTTGAGCTCATGCGCGAGGCTGGACCGGATCGAGAAAGGCACGCTCGGTTGAGAAGCAGTCGCTAGCTCATCGGAAGGCTTGGATGAGCCGAGTTCGCGGGGCGGGTGCGCAGTCTGCAGGCGCGTCATCTGACCCTCGCGGATGCGTCGCGCAATCTCCTTGAGCCGCGCCGCATCGCCGCCGGCGAAAGACCAGGCCGGCTCGTCCGGGCCGGCAGAGCGAGTCAAGTCTCCATCCGCGAGCGCGATGACGAGGACAAGCCCCTGCGGCCACGCGGCGAGGATCTGCACGCGGCACCGGAGGCGGACCGCGCCGTTGCGGCCCCAGAATACAAGGCGCTCGGGCGCCTTGTCGTCGCGCTCGGCCGAGCGCGCCAAATCCCGGAGCCGCGCCAGGGCCGGCATCGACGCGTCGAGCAACGGCTGAGAGACGAAGCAATCGAGTCCGAGCAGCGCGCTGCCGGCCGTATTGGCAGCCGGGATCCGTCCGCCCGCGACGTCGATCAGCCACGCCGCAGGGCCGTTGGCCGCGAGCAAGGCTAGCGCCGCCGCGGGCACGTCGGGGGCAAAGGTCAGGACGCGGGCCGGTGTCATGGATGGAAAGACTAGCCGTCATCGCGCATTAGAGCGAGATCCTTCCTGGAAACCTGATCTTCGGCAGTCGGCCCCGAAGGTCCTCCTTGACGGATATGCACAACCTTGCCCTAACAGGCCTGGGGGAAGACATCGCATGAGACAGGGAATGGGCTTGAGCCGGTCGGTGCTGAGCGCGGTTCTGATTGCGGCGCTGCCGGCGAGCGCAGAAGCCGCAAAATACTGCGGTGAGACTGTGGAGGGTGGAACATCGTCCGGGACCACGCAGCAGGAAGCGCTTGATGCCGCGCAGGAATGGTGGTCGTCGCGTGCGAGCGCGCTCGGGCGCGGGTACGAACGCTGGGAAAACGCGGACGATCGGGCGCTGGAGTGCAGCAAGGACTTGCGGGGCGACTATCAGTGCAAGGCATCCGCCCGCCCCTGCCTGCCCGAAGGGGCGATGCCGCTGCATCCCGAGAAGGATATGTGAGGCCCGTTAAATTTGAGGATTGCCGGCTCACGCCCTAAATCCTATAAGGCGGGCCCGAGGCAGACTCCCGCATCGGGATGACGTCCGGCCCTTTTGAGATGGCCGGAAGTAAGATACTGATACTTATCAGGTAAGCCGCCTTAGCTCAGCTGGTTAGAGCGCTAGATTGTGGATCTAGAGGTCCCCCGTTCGATCCGGGGAGGCGGTACCACCGGCCCAAGGGCATGGGGTGCATCCCGTTCCAGACCAAGCATCACGGCCAGATCGCCCTCGACGGTGAGCGGCGATTCCTGACCCTTGGGGGTCGCGATCACAAAGATCTTCTTGATCATTTCGCGCACCGGTTGGATGCCGCGGGCCCGAAGTACTTGCCGAATACTGGCTCGCCCCAAGACCGCGTCGGCAGCGATCCCGGAAGGCGTCGCAATGCTGCGCGTTGACGTGCTGCGACTACTGTAGCGCGTCTGGTGGTGCATTCTCTCCCCCGCCCAGGAAAAAGTCCTGAATATCAAGGGAAAAGTGCATGGCACGGACTTTGCGTATTTCCCTTCCGCCAATCACAAACAATGTCGACCCGAAGTCGGGCGATGGGAGGGAAATATGATCACACGGTTAGGGCCGAAGCACCCCTGGTTGCACGTCGCGGGTAGCGCAGCGCTCCTCCTGCTGAGTGCGGGAGTCGCAAACGCGGAAAACAAAGGGCCTGGTTTCGATGACCCGAACAACTGGCCTCAGTACCATCGCAGCTTCAATGCCTGGCGCTATAGCCCCCTGGACCAGATCAACAAGGACAATGTGAAGGATCTGCGCATCGCGTGGATTCATCAGCCCGGCGTGATCACGCACGGCCTTCAGGCGACGCCGATCGTCATCGATGGCGTGATGTATTCGATTGCTGCCGACAACAACGTCTTCGCACTGGATGCGGCGACCGGGAAGATCATCTGGCGCTACACCGCGAAGCTGGACCCCATCGTCAAGGAGGTCTTCTACCAATCCGCCAGCCGCGGTGTAACCGTCGGCCGGGGCAAGGTCTTCATCGGCTCGCTGGACGGCCGCTTCATCGCGCTGGATCAGAAGACCGGCAAGGAGCTTTGGTCGACCCAGTTGACGGACATGAAGAAAGAGTACGGCGCACTATTTTCCTCGCCGCCGCAGTTGGCCGGCGACATTCTGTTCGGAGGCACGACGGGCGGCGATCAGCCCATCATCGGCAAGATCTTCGCGGTCAATGCCGACACGGGTGAAAGGGCATGGACCTTTGAGATCCCGAAGGATGATCCCAAGAGCTGGCCCGGCGAAAGCCGCAAGGTGGGCGGCGGCTCGGCATGGCTGCCCGGCACGTACGACCCCTCGACGGATACCATCTACATTGGCACGAGCAACGCCGCGCCCGACTTCAACCGCGACGGCCGCGAAGGCGACAATCTCTACACGGCGACGGTGCTGGCGCTTGAGCCGAAGACCGGAAAGATCAAATGGCACCGGCAAGAGGTCCCGAACGACACCTGGGACTTCGATTCAGCCTATGAATCCCTGATCGTGCCGGACGGAAAGGGCGATCAATCTCTCGTCCATCTGAACAAGAACGGCTTTGTCTATGTGATGAACAAGGACAACGGCGACATCAAGAACGTCTGGCAGTACACTGAGAACATGAACTGGGCGAAGGGGGTCGATCCGAAAACCGGAGTTCCCATCGAGCCGAACTTCCCGGAGACGGACAAGACGAAGCTGCACTGTCCGAACCTGCTCGGCGCACGTAGCTGGAACCATGGCTCGTATAACCCGGGGACCAAGCTCTGGTACTCTCAGGGCATGGAAGTCTGCAATCACGTGACCAGCGCCCAGCAGGAGAAGCCTGCCGGCGTGGGCTCGCTGTCTCTTGGACTGGCGGACATCAAGCTGACGGATCCTCCAGGCAAGAAGGCCGATGGCTGGCTTGCAGCATTCGATCCGCTGACCGGCAAAGAAGCCTGGAAGGTCCGCTTCGACATGCCGCCGCTGAGCTCCGTGCTCTCGACGGCCGGCGGGCTCGTGTTCACAGGCGACATGTACGGCAACCTCTATGCCTATGACGCGGACAACGGCAAGGAGCTCTGGAAGTTCAACGCGGGCTCGGGAGCACGTGGTGGCCCCGTGAGCTATTCGGTCGACGGAAAGCAATACATCGCCATCCCGACCGGACTCGGCTCTCACGCACCGGGCTTCCTCAGTGGAGCCTTCCCGAAGATCAAAGATCTTCCCGGTGGTGCTGCCTTGCTCGTATTCACGGTGAACTGAGAAGTGCTAGCGTCGGACGGCCACCGAGACGTTAGCCTCGGTGGCCGTTTTTGTATTTCCGTTCGGAGGGGTCGCCCAAGGATGAGCCGTCAAAGTCTGCAATTGGTCCTGATCGGCCTTGTGATCTCGCTGTCTGCCGGGCCGGCGTTCGCGGAGAATGCAAGCAACACCGCGCCATTCGACCTTTCCGATCCGGCCAGAATTGCAACTGGGAAGAAGCGTTTCGGCGCCAATTGCGCCGCCTATTGCCACGGGTCCGAGGGCGAAGGCGGCAAGACGCCGAGCTTCAAGGGCAACAAGAACTTCTCGCCGGCCGCCGCGCACAAGACCATCACCGAGGGGCGGACGGGGGCAGACGTGATGCCGCCTTGGGGCAACACCTTCACGCCCGAGCAGATCTGGGAGCTGGTCGCGTATATCAACCACCTGTCCAAACAGCCTCCGTCGCAGTAAGGCGTGCCATGCAACAGGTGCAGCACCGCTGACGCGCTTGTCGCTCTCAGATAGAGCGATCGTGTGCCGCATGTGGCGTGCGCCAATGCCGGTTCGAACGAATTTGCTTGGCATGTAATTTGCGGATTTCCCAGTCGCCGCAAGAGTCCCGGTGAACGGGGCCTGACAGACGCGGCGCGGGGAGGAAATTCATGCCATGAGAATTCGACTGAGAGTTGTTGCTGCAGGGCTCGCGCTTTGTATGCCGTCACTGGCCGTGGCCCATGAGGTCTTTGTCAGCAACGAGAAGGACAACACGGTCTCCGTCATCGACATGAAGACGCTCGAGGTCGTGCACACGTTCGGGGTGGGAAGCCGCCCACGTGGGCTGAAGATCTCCTCCGACGGCTCAAAGCTCTTTCTCTGTGCGAGTGATAGCAACGCCATCGAGGAGTTCGATGCGCGCACGTACGCGCCGGTTCATGCCTTCGATGGAATAGACGATCCCGAGCAGCTCGCGCTTTCCCACGATGGCCGGCGCCTGTACACGGCGAACGAAGATAGTGCGGCCGTGACAGCCATCGACGTCGAGGCGCGCAAGGTCCTCGGACGCGTCGAGGTGGGGGTCGAACCGGAGGGCATTGCCGTTTCTCCGGACGGATCGCTCGTCGCCGTGACGTCCGAGACCAGCAATATGGTCCACTTCATCGACACAGTCAGACTCAAGCTCGTGGACAATGTTCTCGTCGGTGCCCGCCCGCGTCATGCGGAGTTTTCCGCCGACGGAAAGAAGCTCTGGGTCTCGTCGGAGATCGCCGGCTCGGTGGCCGTCATCGACGTGGCGACCCGCTCGATCGACAGGACCATAACCTTCGAGGTGCAAGGCATCACCAAGGATCTCGTCACGCCGGTCGGGATACGGCTTACCAAGGACGGCAAGAAGGCCTTCGTCGCCCTCGGCATGGCCAATCGCGTGGCCGTCGTCGATGCCGAGACGGGCAAGGTGGAGAAATACATTCTCGTCGGCATCCGCGTCTGGCATCTGGAGCTGACGCCGGATGAGAGAATGCTGGTCTCGACCAACGGCGGCTCGAATGACGTCACCGTCATCGATGTGGCAAGGCTCTCGGCCGTCAAGTCCATAAGGGTCGGGCGATACCCGTGGGGGGCCGCCGCCCGACCTCAATGATGCAGCAACGCGGCCCTACTTCTTCGCCTTGGATTCGGCGCGATTGATGCCCTCGTCGCGGAGGTAGGCGATCACCTGCCAGATCTCCTCCTCCGAATACGTGCCTTCAAACCCGCCCATGAGGGTGCCGGGGCGGCCTTTGAGGATGATGTCATAGACGATGGCGTCGTCCGCGCCGCCGTTTGGACGGAACAGACCCTCGACCAGATTTGGCGCACGTGCGCCGAGGCCATTGGGGCCATGGCAGAACAGGCAGGTATTGCTGTAGAGCGCCTTGCCGGCCTGGATCGCGTCTGCTTTGCCTTCAAGCGGATTTTTTCTTTCAGCTTCGTCCTCTGCCAGAGAGTGCTGAAAGGTCAAGGCGAGTGCCAGTGCTGTCGCAATCGACAGTACCGTCGTCGGATGTTTCATGTGCTGGGCTACTCCCGCGTGCGAGATTGCGGCATGCCGGCTGTTTCTGCGGAGCCATGCTTCGCATGGACGGCCGACATGCCGTTCGGGCCTATTGCTTCTTGTGGAGTGCGAACACGAACAGGCTGCCGCCGAGCTGGCGCGTCTTCAGCCACTCGCCGTAGACCAGCGGCCAGATGCTGCCGCCGCCCGGTCCGGCCAGGATCGCCACATACTGCGTGTTGCCGACCATGAACGTCGTCGGGTTCGAGTGGATGCCGGTGCCGACATTGAACTCCCACAGCGTCTCGCCCGTGTCGTCCTTGATGGCGCGGAAGACGCCTTCGGCATCGCCGTTGAAGACGAGGCCGCCGGCGGTTGCGAGCATGCCTCCCGTCGCGGGCGTGTTCTGACGGCGCGACCAGACCAGCTCGCCGGTCGTTCCGTCGAATGCCTTCACGTATCCGCCGCCGGGGTTCAGGCGCAGGACGTCCGTTCCCAGGAACCATTGGCCGGGCTTGAACTCCTGCTTCTTCGCGGCAAGGTCCATCGACATGTCGCGACCCGGAACATAGATGTAGCCGGTCCGCTTGCTGAAGGCGGTGGGCACCCATTCCTTGCCGCCGTCGAGGACAGGCGCAATGTCCTTCGTCTCCTTGCCGTAGGTCGGGACCTTCTCCGGATCGGCTTCGGGCCGGCAGTTCTCGCCCCAGCTCTTCACCCAGTTGACCCGCTGCATGGGGACCACCCAGTTGCACGCATAGGTCTTGCGATCGATCGAGTAGAGGTGTCCGTTTCGGTCCGCGTGGAGCCAGACTTTGCGGTCCTGCTTGTCGGTGACCAGGATGACCTCGTTGGTGCCGTCGTAGTCCCACACGTCGTGCGGGGTGTATTGGAAGTGGCCCTTGATGGCGCCGGTCTTCACGTCAACGGCAATCGTCGAGCCCGTATACAGGTTGTCGCCGGGGCGAACGCTGCCGTCAAAGTCGGGAACGGGATTGCCCACGCCCCAAAGCAGAATGCCCGTCTCCTTGTCGTAGGAGCCCGGCAGCCACGGGGTTCCGCCTGCCGTCTTCCAGGAGTCGCCGCCCCACGTTTTCGCGATCTCCTCTTTGCCGGTCATGGGCACGGTGTGCGTCTTCCACGCTTCCTTTCCGTCATCGACGTTCAGGGCGTAGACCGTGCCCGGATTGGCGCCCACGTCGCCACCCGAGTTTCCGATCAAAACCTTATTGTCGACGATGACCGGCATGGACGTGAAGATCTCGCCGGTCTTGTAGTCGCCGAGCTTCGTTTCCCAGACGACCTCGCCCGTATGGTTGTCGAGCGCGACGACATGCGTGTCGAGCGTCGCCAGAATCACCTTGTCCTCGTAGGCGATCACGCCGCGGTTCACGTCGCCGCAGCAGAGCTTCGGCCCGAGATCGGCGGGAAGCTTGCGATCGTAGCGCCAGAGCACCTTGCCGGTGACGCCGTCGATGGCAAAGACGCGGTTCTGGCTCGAGGAGACATAGAGCCGGCCGTTCACGGCCGTGATCTGCGAGTCCTGCGCGCCGAGAACGCCGAATGACAGGCTCCATTTGGCGACCAGGTCGCCGACGTTGTCCGTGTTGACCTGCTTGAGAGGCGAATAGCGTGTGCTCTCATAGTCGCGGCCGTACATCAGCCAGTTGTTCGGATCCTTGTCCGCATTCAACAGCATGTCCTCGGTGACGTAGTACTCGATGTGCTTGCCGTCGAGTGTCGAGACGCCGAGTGACATCGCAGGTGATGCACACGCGCCGATTGCGGCAGTCGTCAACAACGCCCTTCTGAGGCCAACGCTCCAGCCCTTCATGTGATGCTCGCTCCCTATCTGCATGCTTTTTGGCGGCCCGAACGGGTCGCACTGAGGTTTGCAAGAGGTCGGGTGCATTTGACATGCCAGCGGGCGAAATATTCCCGGGATGAAGACCTTTCAAAGATTTAGGTCTCGCCGCACGGGACGCGGCTGCGGGCCGGATGCCACAGGTGTAGCGAGGTCAATACGGTCAGCGCATGCCGCTGTTCAAAGCCGCGGGGTGCGCGAGAGCGAGAGTGCAACGCACCCAAGCCGGATCGCGCGCCGCCTTGATGCGGGCAACTCTGCCCTGTCACTCGTCGGCGAGGCCGAAGCTGATGACGGCGTCGCCCTGACGGAAACCCCAGATCTGGCTGCCGCCCGCCGCGACCGCCACGTACTGCCTGTCTCCCACCGCATAGGTGATCGGCGGCGCGTTGACGCCGGCGCCGCAGTTGAAGTGCCAGAGCGGTTCGCCGGTGTCGGCGTGAAAGGCCGAGAAATCGCCGTTGCCCTGACCCGTGAACACGAGGCCGCCAGCCGTCGCCAGCACACCGCCGACCAGCGGCTGGTCCGTCTTGCGCTGCCAATGGAGCTTGCCGCCGGCGCCGAGATCGATGGCCGAAAGTGTACCCCAGTGCGGCACGGAGGCTTCCGGTTCCAACGTGTAGTAGGTGATGGGCGGCTTGTCGCCATAAGCGGGAATCGTTTCCGTGCGATGGCGCGTCGGCATGTGCATGGCCGCCACGTAGACGCGTTTCCGCGCCGCGTCGACGGAGGTCGGAGACCAGTTCGCACCGCCGCCCACGCCCGGCGCGATGATGGCGCCCTCCTTCGTCGGCAGCGCGAACATGTTCTTTTGCGGAACGAAGGCTTCCGACTTGAACAGCAAGCGTCCGTCGCGCCGGTCGTGGACATAGTACCAGCCGAGCTTCGAGGCCTGCCCGACGGCAGGTACGGTCTCGCCATCAACCGTAAGCTCGAACAGCGAAGGCGGGCTGGCGACGTCGTAGCCCCACATGTCATGCGGAACCTGCTGGTAATGCCAGCGGAGCTTGCCGCTCCGGATGTCGAGCGCAACGAGTGAGACGGTGTAAAGATTGTCGCCGGGCCGGCTTTCACTCGCCGCCTGCGGCGACGGATTGCCGATGCCGAAATAGATGAGGCCGAGGGTGGGATCGACGGCCGGCGCGTGCCACACCGATCCGCCGCCATGCTTCCAGGCATCGGCGTGCAGCGGCGCTGCCTTCCGCTCCGCCTCGATGTCGCGCGGGAGCTTGAGGCCGTCTGCCGCGGTTGGCGTGAATGCGCCTTCCCAGCCCTCCTGCGTCGTATCGAACTGCCACACCTTCTTCCCGCTGCGGGCATCGAACGCGGCGAGAAACCCCGGCCGCCCGTAGCGCCCCGCCATGCCAACGACGGCGCCCAGAGGCGCGCCGGGGCGGTCGCTGTCGAGGTGCAGGCCGTAGCCGACGCCGGTGATGCCGGAAATGACGAGCCCCTCGAACACGAGCGGCGCCGCAGATGCTCCGATGCCGGTCGAGCCCGTCACCTTCCCCTTGAGGGCCGGATCGGCGCTGACGGCGTCCCTGTCCTCCGTCGGGCCGCTGCCGTCCTCCGCCATGGCCACATCCCAGATCACCTTGCCGCTCTCCTTATCGAGGGCAACGAGGCGCGCATCGACGGTCGCGACGTAAACCCGGCCGTAGCCGAGCGCCGCACCGCGGTTGGCCGGGCCGCAGCAGAGCCTCTCGGCCCTGCTCTTGTGCTGATAGCGCCAAAGCTCGCGTCCCGTCGCGGCGTCCAGCGCCACCACGTGGGAGCCCGGGGCGGTGAGATACATGACGCCATCGGCGACGAGCGGCGTGGTCTGAAACGTGGCGGCAATCCCCGTCTGGTATATCCATCTGGGAACCAGGCGCTTCACCGTGCTCACATTGATCCGGTCAAGCGGCGAGAAGCGCTGATTTGCGTAGTCGCGTCCGTGCGTGAGCCAGTTGCCCGTCTCGGAGCCGGCGTTGGCGAGGCGCCTGTCGTCTATCTCGGCCGCGAGCGCCTGCGCCGTGAGCGCGGCAAGAATGACATGAGCGAACCCGGCGCGGCGTAACATGCAAAGACCCCCCAACTTGCTTATGGCCCCAACTTGCTTGTGGCTTGCGGCACACGTAGCACAATCCGCGCCGGCTTGCCGGCCGACCGCGGCCTCACTGCCGGGACAACTCTTTAGACCTTTGGCGGAATTGACCGTGGGCTGCGAAACACCCATCCTCCGCACGACAGTTCTCCTTCAGGTGCGTACTCCTCTCGTCGGCCGTTCACGGCACAGGCGTCGCCCGGCGGCGGCATGTGTTGCAATGCCGATTCGGCGATGCCTTTCTTCACCAGCCCATTCGACCCCGTCTCGAACAGGTGAACCGTGAGCAAACTCTTGAGCTTTCCGACTGGTAGTGCGGCGAACAATGCGGGTGCAGGCGAGACGCTCGCCAGCACCAAATCCCGCGAGGACATCATTCGCCGCTTCGCACAGGAGGCGAGCGGCGTCGGTCACGGCATTGTCGACGTGGCGTGCAGCGTCGGGGAGCTCACGGCCCGAATGCAGGAGCAGGCGGCGGAACTCTCTCAGGTTCGCGCCGACATGCACGAGCTCGGCGCCGACAATGCGCGGATCGCCGAAGGCGCCGCCTCGAGCCTGCGCATCGTCGAGAACGCGAGCGCGGAGGTCGCCCAGTCGTTCAGTACGCTCAAGGACTCGATCGACGGTGTGGAATCGCTCGTGCACACGGTCTCTCGCCAACGCGACCTTTTGAGCGGGTTGCAGGATGCGCTCGGTAAGGTCGCGCGGGTCGTCAACGGCATCGATACCATCGCCAATCAGACGAACCTCCTTGCCCTCAACGCCACCATCGAGGCCGCCCGGGCCGGCGCGGCAGGAAAGGGCTTTGCCGTCGTCGCGTCTGAGGTGAAGGCCCTTGCGGGGCAGACGACAGCGGCCACCCGCGAAATCGCCCAGACGATGAACGAGCTCACGGCGCGCGTTGGCCAGCTCATGGAGCAGGGGCAGCACAGCGCCGAGATCGCGGCCACGGTGGGAACGAACAACGCGCACATCGCGGCCACCTTCGAGGGTATGGAGGCGACGGTTCGCGACGTCGCCTCGGAGACCTCTGGGATTGCCACGCGAGTCTCGGCCATCGAGGGGCGCGGACGATCGCTCGCCGAGGGCATCGACCGCCTGGCCAACGGCTTCACGGAATCGGCCCGCACCATCGCCCACATCGACGAGCACTTGGCTATGCTCGAGAGGTCAGGCGAGGCGCTGATCGCCACCACCGTCGACTCCGGCGTGGAGTCGGGCGACACGCCGTTCGTGCGTGAGGCGGTCCGGCGCGCGACGCTTGTCTCGGAGAAGATTGGCGAAGCGGTGAGCAGTGGCCTCCTCCCTCTGGACGCAGTCTTCGACACGAGCTACGTGCCCGTTCCCGGAAGCAATCCGGAGCAATTCACGACCCGCTACGTGGAGGTGTTCGACCGCATCCTGCGCGACGTGCTCGAGGACGCGCTGCAGTTCAACGACCGGGTCGTCTTCTGCCTGCCGATCGACCGGAACGGATACATCCCGACGCACAACAGCAAGTTCTCGAAGACGCCGGGCTCCGATCCGGTCTGGAACGCCGCGAACTGCCGCAACCGCCGCTTCTTCAAGGACCGCGTCGGCCTTGCCGCGGGAAGCAACCGCGAGCCGTTCCTCGTCCAGGCCTACCAGCGCGATATGGGCCAGGGGCGCAAGGTGCCGATGATGGACGTCTCTGCGCCGGTGATGATTTCGGGCCGGCATTGGGGCGGCCTGCGGCTCGCCTATGTGGGCAAAGCGCACTCCTAAACCGCGGCCCGCGCCCCGATTGCATAACCGCCGCCCTCGATGAGGCGGGCTCCTACGCCCGCGTCCTGTCACCGATCGCCGTCTTCGGGCGCGAGCGCGACGCGGCGGTGTGCAGCTTGGACACCTTGATCACGAGCTTCGTTCTGGAGCTGACGCCGAGCTTGCGAAGAATGTTTCCCACGTGTGCCTTGACGGTTCCCTCGCGGAGACCGAGCCGGAACGCGGCCTCCTTGTTGGACATGCCGCGGCTGACCATGTCCAGAACCTCCATCTCCCGCTCCGTCAGCGCATGCATGCGCCGGATCGCGCTTTTCGGAGCGTTCCGGGATACCTGCACGGACCGGAGGTCAAGCGTCCCGAGCTTCGTGCCCTCGCACCAGTCCGGCGACACCATGCCGTCCCGGCACACGCGCACCACGGCCTGCGTGCGCGAGTGCACGCGAAGCCTTTTCAGGATGCCGCTGACGGTCGCCTTGATCGTCCCCTCCTTGAGGCCGATCCTGCCCGCGATTTCGTTGTTCGTGAGTCCCTGGCAGAGAAGACGCAGGACCCGCCTCTGCGACTCCGTGAACAATCGTACGTCTGGCAGGTCGTCCGGCTGACGATCATCGTTTGTCGACTCGAAGCCGGTCTCGGTCATGTGTACGCGCCTCCTCATCGTGATCTCCCGGCCGTCCGCAAGGCGCGCAGGTGCGCGAAGTCCTCTTCCGCATGATGCGACGATCGCGTCAGCGGCGAGGACGAAACCAACAGGAAGCCTTTCGACAGGCCGATCCGGCGCAAGGCGTCGAACTCCTCGGGGGCCGCGTAGCGCACGAGCGGCGCGTGCTTGCGCGTCGGCTGGAGATATTGGCCGATGGTCAGGAAGTCGACGCCGGCCGACCTCAGGTCGTCCATGACCTGAAGCACTTCGTCCAACTGCTCGCCGAGACCAAGCATGAGTCCGGACTTCGTGAACACGTTGCGATCGAGCTCCTTGGCGGTTTGGAGCAGGCGAAGCGAGTGGAAGTAGCGCGCGCCGGGCCGGATTCGCTTGTAGAGCGACGGCACCGTCTCGAGGTTGTGATTGAACACGTCCGGCTTGGCCGCCATGACCGTCTGGATCGCGCCGTTGGTCCGCAGAAAGTCCGGCGTCAGGATCTCCACCGTCGCATCAGGCGCGTGCGCGCGCACCGCCGTGATGGTGCGCGCAAAGTGCTCCGCGCCGCCGTCCGGCAGGTCATCGCGATCCACCGACGTAATGACGACATGCCTCAGCCCGAGCTTGCGGACGGCCAGGGCAACCTTCTCCGGCTCGTCGTGATCGAGCGGAGCGGGAATGCCGGTGCGCACGTTGCAGAAGCCGCACGCCCGCGTGCACGTATCGCCCATGATCATCATGGTGGCGTGCTTCTTCGACCAGCATTCGCCGAGGTTCGGACACGCAGCTTCCTCGCACACCGTCTTCAGACGGTGCTCGCGCACGATGGACAGGGTCTGTTCCAGGCCGGGTCCCGACGAGAGCCGCACGCGAATCCAGTCAGGACGCGGAATCGGAGGCGAATCGGGCCTGTTGGCCTTCTCCGGATGCCGCGGCCGATTACGGATGTCGAAAAGCGTGACCATGCGATATCGCTGCACCTCTGCATACGTTTCGGCGATCAAGGCGACGTCGGCTCGTCCGTAAGCAGCGGCCGGCAAGAGCTGGAAAAGCAAGACGGCCCGCTCGGGGTAACAAGGGAGAAGGTCTGAGCGGGCCGCCTGCCTCCCTCGGGTAACGCGTGGTCGTCCCCGGGGAGCTGGAGAGGAGCTTCAGATCTCCGGTCAACCGGGCGCAGGACTGCGCGGATCTCGGCTCGAAGGTGCCAGCCAGATCCTTGAAGCCCTTGTCGACAGACATTGCCTTGGTATGCGTCTGAACCGACAAGATCCATGCCTCTTCCCTCTTGCTCGGAGTCTGAAGGAGCCCGCAGCCTCAATGGCGTGCCTGGCGCTTGATGCCGCGTGCCCATTTCCATCGATAGCAAGGGGTGTGCCATTCGGATGGAACGACGTTTCTTACGCGTCGCCTCGCTCACTCTCTATGTGCAGGCAGACGCGGGATGGAAAGCCGTTCGGCTGGTCACTGGCACCGCTTCCCGCGGAAACAGAGATGCGACACTTGTTGCGCTAGGTGGCGCACGCCGTCGCTGACGGCGCTCGCCTGCACGGAACTGCTCAAAAGGTGCAAGCGCTTTACAGCGCTTGCACAAGTCTTCCATTGAGCCGATTTTGGAGCCTTGGGCGCTCAATTGGTTGGTGGCTGCTGCGCCTCCCTCGCCTTCTTGCGAACGAAGTGCCGGAGAGCCTCCAGATCCTGGTCGGACAGGTGCTTGAAGTTGGGCATGCCGTTGCGCTCGAGCGCGCCGTCCTGGACGATCGTCTTGAGCTGATCCGTATGCAGGAACACCTCCGATGCGCGCAGGTCCGGCGTATAGCCGCCCGAGACCGCGCCGGCGCCGTGGCACCACGCGCAGGACGACTTGTAAAGACGCTCGCCATGATTGGCCAGCTTGTCGTCGAGCTGGAAGTCGGGCGGGTTCAGCGCACGCACGAAGGTGGGCGCGCCGACCTCGGGCAGGGGCTTGTCCGAGTTGACGGCAAAGGTCAGGAGCTGGCGAAGCTGCCCGCGGTAGCCCCATCCGTACTGCGCCATGGAGCTGCCGCCGCCGTAGGCGACGGCGGCGCCGCCGAACCCGACCAGCAGCGAGACGTATTGCGTCCCGTCAACGGAGTAGGTGATGGGCGGCGCGCTGATGCCGCTTCCCACGTTGACGGACCAGAGCTCCTTGCCGTCACGGGCATCGTAAGCTGCAAACTTGCCGTCGATGCGCCCCTGGAACACGAGGTTTCCGGCCGTTGTCAGGGTTCCCGCGTTCCAGTAGTTGGGCTGCGGCACCTCCCAGACCTTCTTCTGCTTTACAGGATCCCAGGCGAGCAGGAAGCTCGTCCCTGCATCCTTCGGAATATCATTACCCAGGCCGACGTCGGCGCCGACGTCTATCTGGAAGGACGGCTTCTTCCAGGAATTGAAGTCGATCTTCGAGTCGTCCCAGCGGGTCGGCAGCTCCATCTTTGGAATGTAGACCAGCCCCGTGCCCGGATTGTAGGACATGGCGTGCCATGAATGGCCGCCGAACACGCTCGGCCAGATCGTGACCGGCTCGGTCTCGTACCGCGCTCCCTTAGCCTCGATCGGGCGGCCCGTCGTCATGTCGATGCCGGTCGCCCAGGTCACCTTTGCGAACGGCTCGGCGGACAGGAGCTTTCCGTCCTTCCGGTCGATCACATAGAAGAAGCCGTTCTTCGGGGCATGCATGAGTACCTTCCTCTTGCCTTCGCCCTCCTTCAGCTCCAGCTCTGCGAGCACGATATCCATCGTCGAGGTGTAGTCCCAGGTCTCGCCCGGCGTCGTCTGATAGTGCCACTTGTACTTTCCGGTCGCCGCATCGAGTGCAACGACCGAGCACAGGAAGAGGTTGTCGCCGCCTTCGGGGCTGCGGATCTTCTGGTTCCAGGGGCCGCCGTTGCCGGTTCCGATCAGGATCTGATCGAACTCGGCGTCATAGGTGAAGCCGTTCCACGTCTGGCCGCCGCCGCCGATCTTCCACCATTCGCCGGTCCAGGTCTTCGCCGCCATCTCCTGCGCTTCGTCCTCGAAGCCATCGGCGGGATTCCCGGGCACGACGTAGAACTTCCAGGCCTCCTTGCCGGTCTCGACGTGGTAGGCGGTGATGAAACCGCGCCCGCCGCCCTGCTCGGAGCCGCCGTTGCCGATGATGACCAGGTCTCGGAACGCCTTAGGGGCGCCGCTGATATGAAGCGGCAGCTTCGGATCGAAGGTCTGCGTCGTCCAGATCGGCGACCCCGTCTTGGCATCGAGCGCGATGAGGCGGCCGTCGGCGGTGGCGATGATCACCTTGCCCTTGTAGAAGGTCAGGCCGCGGCTCCAACCCCACATCATCCGGGCGCGATCGCCGGCGTGCTTTAGGGTCTCGGGGTCGTACTCCCAGATCAGCTTTCCCGTCTTCGCGTCGACGGCGCGCGCCTTGCTGTAGCTTCCAGTGAAGTACATGACGCCGTCGACGACGAGGGGCGTTCCGACCAGCGCGCGATCCTCCGGCAGGGGTAGCGACCAGGCGAGGCCGAGCTTGTCGACGTTGTCGACTCCAATCTGGTCAAGCGGGCTAAATCTCTGCTCGCTGTGGTCTCGCCCGTAGGCCAGCCAATTGTCCCTCTGGTTCGGATCGGTCAGCGCGGTGTCGTCGACGACGGTCTCTGCCGACGCGCGGTTCCAAGTTCCAGAGAGCACGCCGGCTGCGGCGAGCACCATTGCTGCGCCGGCAATACGTCTCAGTCGATTTACGTTCATCCTCGTCGTTCCTCCGTCCCGATTATCATGATTGTTATTGAGCGAAGCTGTGCACGCCGGGGGGCTCCCCGGAGCGGCTTCTCTTCTGTTGCCTCCCTTATTGGGCAAGCGTCGTGCCAAGAGGTAGGCGCTTGGTATGGCTTTGATATCCTGCTGCTTTCGCCGATACACATGTCGCCGTGATGATCCAATTGGATCAGCATGTAACGCATGGCGGCCTTGCATCGCTCCCTGCCCGGATCGTCAAGCGCGGAAAGACATGCCCGCTTCCGCCGCCCGGGAGACTCCGAGCAGGCTTGCGACGACTGTTGCACACGCGCGACGTCTGTCCGAGCGCGGGCGATAGGGAAATCTGGAATTCTCTCAATTTGTCATGGCTCTAACATGCGTCCGCAGGGCTGGCACGAAGGCTGCGTACACCCTAGCTCGACGAGGCCTTGGCCAAGGGCATGTTCGGGCTACGCCACACAATAAAAAAGTTCCTGGGGAGGATGGATGCTGCTTCCAACACGTGATCAGAAGTTATGGATGTACGAGACGATGCTCGTCAGCCGTCTTTTCGAAGAGACCATCGAAGCGATTTATCTCGAAGGTAAGAAGCCGGTCTTCAACATGGCCAAAGGGCCGATTCCCGGCGAGATGCATCTCTCTAACGGCCAAGAGCCCTGTGCGGTCGGCGTCTGCGCGCATCTCACGCCATCGGACGTCGTCACGTCGACCCATCGCCCGCACCACGTCGCCATCGCAAAGGGCGTCGACCTCCGGAAAATGGCTGCGGAGATCTTCGGCAAGAAGACGGGGCTCAGCGGCGGGCGCGGCGGCCATATGCACATCTTCGATCCCGACGTGAATTTCAGTTGCTCGGGCATCATCGCCCAGGGGATGGGACCTGCCGTCGGCGCCGCCCTGTCCCGCAAGTTGCAGGGCAACGACGGCATCGCGGTCTCCTACATCGGAGAAGGCGCCGCCAACCAGGGCGCGTTCCACGAGACGCTCAACTTGGCCGCCTTGTGGAAGCTGCCGGTGCTCTTCGTCGTTGAGGACAACGCGTGGGGCATCTCGGTTTCCAAGGCGGCGTCCACTGCGATTCCGGACAACGCGTCGCGTGCGGCGGCCTACGGCATGCCCGGCCACCGCGTGACCGGCAACGATCCGGTCGCGATCTTCTCCGCCGCGGCGGAAGCTGTCGCACTCGCGCGAGCAGGCGGGGGACCCAGCCTGCTCGATATCGAGACGGACCGGCTTGCCGGCCACTTCATGGGCGATGCAGAGGCGTACCGCCCGAAGGGCGAGCTCGACACGCTGCGCGCCAGAGATCCGATACCCGCGCTCGCCAAGCGGCTTCAGAGCGAGGACGGCCTCTCGGATGCGGACCTCGCCGCGATCGCCGCAAGAGCGCGCAACAGAGTGGACGACGCGATCGATTTCGCCCGCGAGAGTGCCTATCCGGCGCCTGAGGAAGCCCTGGAAAAGGTCTTCGCATAGCGCACACCCCCTACAGTTCTTCACAACGACGCAAGTCAAGAAACACAGGAGAATGCCATATGTCTTCCGTGGCTGTTGCTGCGGTCAATGAGCGCCGGCTGACGATCGCGCGCGCCATGGCTGAGGCGATTGCGCAGGAGATGCGGATCGATCCCCGCGTCTTCGTTATGGGCGAGGATATCGGCGCGCTCGGCGGCGTGTTCGGCAATACGCGCGGGCTGCTCGAGGAGTTCGGTGCCGAGCGCATTCGCGATACCCCGATCTCCGAGACCGCCTTCATGGGCGCGGCAGTCGGGGCTGCATCCGACGGTATGCGGCCGATCGTCGAGCTGATGTTCGTCGACTTCTTCGGCGTCTGCTTCGACGCAATCTACAACTCGATGGCCAAAAACGCCTACTTCTCGGGCGGGACGGTTAAGGTTCCGGTCGTGCTCATGACGTCGACGGGCGGCGGTTATTCCGATGCGGGGCAGCATTCGCAATGCCTCTACGGAACGTTCGCGCATCTGCCCGGCATGAAGGTCGTGGCGCCGAGCAACGCCTACGACGCGAAGGGCCTCATGATGACGTCGATCCGCGACGACAACCCCGTCATCTACATGTACCACAAGGGGCTTCAGGGTATGGGATGGCTCGGCACGGAGCCTGCCGCGACGGTTCACGTCCCCGAGGAAAGCTACACGATCCCGTTCGGAAAGGCGGCGATCGTGCGCGAAGGCAAGGACGTCACCATCGTCGGCGTCGCGATGGGTGTGCACAATGCGCTGAAAGCGGCGGACAAGCTCGCGGCGGACGGGGTTAGCGCCGAGGTCGTCGACCTGCGCACGCTCGTGCCGCTGGACCGCGAGACCGTGTTCGCGTCGGTCTCGAAAACCGGAAAGCTCATCGTCGTCGATGAGGACTATCACAGCTACGGCGTCTCCGGCGAGATCATCGCGACCATCGCCGAGCGCGACATCTCCGTGCTCAAAGCCACGCCGCAGCGCGTCGCTTATCCGGACATTCCCATTCCGTTCAGCCGGCCCATGGAGCAGTTCGCTCTGCCGAGCCCGGAAAAGATCATCGAAGCCTATGGAAAAATGAAAGGACGTCGCGGATGGCGGTGGATGTGAAGATCCCAACCGATCTTTGGGAGGAGGACACGGAGGCTGCGATCACGAGTTGGCTCGTCTCGGATGGTGCAGCAGTCTCCGAGGGCCAGCTCATCGCCGAGATCATGGTCGAGAAGGTGCAGTACGAGATCAAGTCGCCGGCGTCGGGAACGATCAAGATCGGCCTGCCCGTGGAGGCGGTAGCGGCCAAGGGCAGCGCGATCGCGAGCATCTCATGAAATCCGGGGAGAGCATGCCGTGACTGCCGAGCCACTGACGCAAGCAGGCGCCGAGACCGCAGACCGAATCCTGCCCTTGACGGGCATGAGAGGCATGATCGCGTCGAAGATGAAGGAGAGCCTCGCGTCCTCGGCGCAGCTCACCCACATCGCCGAGTGCGATGCGAGCGCCCTCAACGCCGCCAAGGCTCGGCTAGCGGACCGCGGCGTGAAGGCGTCTGTCGAGGATCTCCTGATCGAGGCGCTGATCGGCACGCTGCGCAAGAACCCCGCGCTCAACGCGACGCTCGAGGAGAACCAGGTCCGGGTCAAGGCATCGATCAACGTCTCATGTGCGATCGCGTTGCCGGGCGACCTCCTCGTCGCGCCGACGATCCTCGGCGCGGATGCCATGCCGCTCGAGCAACGGATCGCAGCGAGGCGGGACCTTGTGGAGCGCGCGCGTACGAACAAGCTCTCCGTGAAGGAGATGACGGCCGGCACGTTCACAATCTCCAATATCGGATTGACGCGTGTCCGCTACTTCACGCCGATCCTCAACATGCCGCAGGTCGCCATCCTCGGCGTCGGCGAGGCCGGATTGCGCCCCTGGGTAGTGGGAGAGGGGCGGATCGAGCCACGTCCCATCATGGGCCTTTCCCTCACGTTCGATCACCGTGCCGTCAACGGGGCCCCCGCGGGCGCCTTCCTGACGGATCTCTGCCAGGCGATCGAGCAGTTCCAGGTCGCGTAGCCCGTGGCGGATGGATCCGAGGCGATACGGGAGGCAACAGCGGCCGATGTGCCGCTGTTGCACTTCCCGCGCGCGCAGGAGCTCGAGAGAGCGCTTCTGAATCGCGTCGTCCAGCGCGGTTTCGGTTGCGATTGGTCCGTCTGGAGAACCCATCAATCGCTGATCGCGCCGTCGCTTGCGGCCAACGCAGCGGGCTTCAACGCTGCGGCCCGCGAGATGGCAGCGCGGGGATGGCCGGTCTACATCCGCGATACAGGCGGCGACATCACGCCCCAATCGCCCGGCGTCGTCAACGTGTCGTCGGCTTTCGTCTTCCCGCAAACGTCCGAGATGAGCATCCGCACCACCTACGAGCTGTTCTGCGCGCCGCTGCTTGCGTTTTTCGATGCGCTCGGATTCAAGGCCTACCTGGCGAGCGTAGAGGGATCGTTCTGCGACGGCGCATTCAACATCGTGATCGACGGCCGGAAGCTTGCGGGAACGGCGCAGCGATGGCGACTGGTGCGCCTGCACGACGACCGCCCCGGCGTGGCCGTGCTGGCTCATGCAGCGATACTGGCGGATGCGGACATCGCGAAGGGTGTCGCGGAGACGAACCTGTTCTATCGGCTCTGCGGCGTGGATCGTGTCGTGGACCCCGCGCGGCACATTTCGACAGCCGCACTATCGGGCCGGCAGCTCGCCGCGCCGTCGCTCGCGGTCCGGATCGCCCGCTTCCTTGCTGAGTGGCACTGACGCGTCAGACCTTGTGGTTCGGCGAGAGGATGTCGTACTTGCGGATCTTTCGATGCAGCGTTGCGCGGCTGACGCCGAGATCGGATGCCGCAGTCGTGATGCACCACTTGGTCGCCTTGAGAGCATCGATGATCTTCTCGCGCTCGATGCGCTCGCAGGCAAGCTCCAGAGTCGCATCGCCTGGAAGTTCCATGGCAGCGTCGGACACCGGCCGTGCCGCATCGCGCCTGGGCTGAAGCGACCACGCCAGCAGCTCCTCTGGAAGATGATCGAGCGTGATGATGGGGTCGCTGTGAACCGACAGGATCCAGCGGATCACGTTGCGCAGCTCGCGGATGTTGCCGGGCCACCGGTAATCGGCGAACAGCTCCTGCACCTCGGGTGCGAAGGCGATCTTCGTCTCGTCCGAACCCTGCTCGTCCTCGACAATCCTCATCACGAGATCGGCGATGTCAGACCGCTCCCGGAGCGGCGACACGGTCACCTGCGCGCCCTTGATCCGATAGTATAGGTCGCGCCTGAACCGCCCGGCCTCGACGAGCTGCGGTAGATCACGGTGCGTGGCGGAGATGATCCTAACGTCCACGGGTATCGCCTCGCTCGCGCCGAGGGGCGATACCTCGCGCTCCTCGAGGACGCGAAGCAGATGCGCCTGCAGGTCGATCGGCATGTCGCCGATCTCGTCGAGAAACAGCGTGCCGCCGTTGCTCGCCGCGATCTTGCCGATGCGCCCGGCTTTGAGGCCGCCGGTAAATGTTCCCGGCGCGTAGCCGAAGAGCTCGCTGGCTAGCAGCGTGTCGGGGATCGCCGCACAGTTCACCGCGACATAGGGCTTGTTCGCCCGGTTGCTCTCGAGATGGATCGCGCGCGCGAACGTATCCTTGCCGACGCCGGTCTCGCCGAGCAGCAGCAGCGGAATATCACGGTCAAGCAGCTTCCGGCACAGCTCGACGTTGCGGAGCATCTTGGGGTCGCTCCCCGCCACCCGATCAAGCGCGAGTGGCTCGGTCTTGGACCCGGAGCGCGTTTTCTGCGCGGTCTTTCCGGGCTGGGCCGCGACCGACCGCGCCTTCCTCTTCGGCAAGAAGGTCGTGACGTAGAAATCAGTCCCGTCGGTTCCGCTGAGGCGGACATTGTGTGAGGCGAGAGGCTTCAGATCCTCGAGCGCAATGCGCCAGAGATCCTGGATGTGCAGTCCGCCGAGGTCAGCGAGCTCGGCAACGCCGAGGAACGAGAGCGCCTCCTGCGTCGCGCCGAGCAGGCGTCCGGCTTCATCGGTCGCGATCAGCGCGTTGAGGGCAAGCGGCATCGACTCGGGCTCGCGCGAGAGCGCGACGATGCAGCTATTCTGATGGCATTTCCGGAACAGGGCTGTGCTGATGCTCTGCGCCGCCTCGCGCACGATGTGCTGGGCGAACGAGCATTCCGAGCTGTTCGCAACCGACCTGCCGGAAAAGTCGAGCACGGCTACTACGCGTCCGTCGGGCGCGAAAATCGGCGCTGCCGTGCACGTGAAGCCTTTCAGGGTGTGGTTGTAGTGCGCCTGGCCTGCAACGGTGACCGGCCGTCGCGACACGATGCACGTGCCGATGCCGTTGGTGCCGACCATGCTCTCGTTCCATCGCGATCCCGTCGCGAGGCCTTCCTCCGCGAGCTCCCGGCTGGCCGAGGTATCGGCGTAGCCCTGGACCACGATGCCCGTCGCATCGCTGAGCAGAAGGCAATAGTCCGCATCCCGCGCCACGTGACGCAGGTGCTCGACAAGCGAATCTGATTCGAAGAGGATCTCCTCCATCCGCGAGCGAAGCTCGCGGACATTCTGATCCGTCACGCGCTCGACGTCGCGACGCATGCAGGGCTCAAGCCCGTATTCCTGGACGCAACGATTCCAGGAGGCTTGGATGAGCTCGCCCCCCGCCATCTGCGCGGCGAGCCGTTTCTGAGTCTGGGTCATTGCCAGATAATCTTTATTCTATAAGCGTTTCCTTGACTTTGGAGCTTGCCATCAGTCCTGCTGAGTAGCAAGCCGGATGTCATACATTCGTTGACTTTCGCGGCCTTAGGCTTATGCGGCCACAGCCTCGGTTAAGCTTAGCAACCCGGGGGTGTTGTAGACTCGCGACAATCGCAACCCGGACTGGTCGAACAGCCCCGCGAACTCGGCTTCCGTCCGCTCGCGGCCCTCGAGCGAGGCCATCATGAGCATGTCGAGAACCTTGCCGCCGTGCGGCTCGTTCCCGAGCGGTATGACCGTATCCGCCACGAGCACGCGCCCCCCGGGCGCCATCGCCTGGCGGATATTGCGAAGGATCCTGATGCACGTCTCGTCGCTCCAGTCGTGGATGATGCGCTTCAGCACGTAGGCGTCGGCCCCGGCCGGCACGGACTCGAAGAAATCGCCCTCCACGCAGTCCCACCGCCCGGGCAGCTCATCGAGGCGAGCATCCTTGAGCACATGGGCGCGGTCATAGTTTATTCCCCGCGATCGCGGCGCTGTCTTCAGGATCTCGATGAGAAACCCGCCGTGGCCGCCGCCGATGTCGACGATCGTGCCGAAGGGTGTGAAGTCGTAGCTTTGCGCGATGAGCCGGTTCTCCATGTCCGAGAGGCTCGACATGCCGGTATGAAAGATCCCGCCGGCGCGCTTGTTCTCGGACAGGTACTCGAAGAATGGTTTGCCGAAGATGCGCTCCATGCCGTTACGGCCGGTAAGCACCACGTCCTCGAAGACACCCATGGGCTCCCAGAAGATGTCCTGCGTGATCATCAGTACGGCGTCGCGAAGGGTGCCTGGCGTCGTGCGCTGGAGCAGAACCGAGGCCGGCGTGGCGTGAAACCGGTGCTGGCCATCCTCGCGGAACACGCCGAGGCCCGACAGGGAGCGCATGAGGCGATGCACGGACTGTGCGTGAGCATTGAGGTCCTCGGCAATCTCCTCGGCACTCATCGGCCGGCTCGCGAGAAGGTCGGGAATGCCGAGCTTCACCGCCGCAGCGAGCGCCCCGGAGAGGACGAAGCCGAAGGCCAGATCGACGACGAGCTGGCCCGGATCTTTCATCGGGCTCTGCACGCGCAACTCCACGCTGCCCGCGTTGCGGTCCGCACTCATTCTCGTGGCCCGCCGTAGCCCGAGACCTCGCCGGTCGCGAGCGTGTTCTGATAGATGAAGAAGCCAGTGAGCGCGGCGGTTGCGCCCTTGTCGACATCGAGCTTCGGCACCTTCAGCGCGTGGACGGTGAAGGTGTAGCGGTGCTTGCGACCCACAGGTGGGCATGGGCCGAAGAAGCCCGGCTTGCCGAGATCGGTGTTGCCCTCGGTCGCGCCGGCGGGAAGCACGCCGCCCTTGATCTCCCGCACATCGACTGGGATGTCATAGATCACCCAGTGCCAGAAACCGCTTCCGGTGGGCGCATCGTGGTCGTAGAAGGTGACGGCGTAGCTCTGTGTGCCCTCGGGCCCCGCGCTCCAGGAGAGATCGGGCAGCTTATTCGCACCGCTGCAGCCGAAGTTGTTCCAGAAGTGTTCGTTGCTGATCGGCTGCCCCTCCTTGAACGTGGGGCTTTCGATGGTGAGAGCACCGGCGGCACGCGCCGATCCGCAAACAGAAGCGACCGACATGCTCCCCGCGAGGAGCACCATTTGTACGGCGCGATGTAATGTAACCACCGAAACCTCCCTCTGCATTCAGATATGAATCGCGCGGCCCGCTGCCGCCAGACTGCTCTCGTGCATCATCTCCGAGAGCGTCGGATGCGGAAAAACGGTGCGCATGAGATCGTTCTGCGTTGCGCCGCATTCCATCGCGATGACGAAACCCTGAATGAGCTCCGTCACCTCGGCGCCGCACATGTGGGCTCCGATGAGCCGTCCAGTACCGGTATCGAAGATCGTCTTCACGATGCCATCGGTCTCCCCCGCGGCGATCGCCTTGCCGTTGCCACGATAAGGGAAGCGGCCGATGAGGATTTCGATCCCAGCGTTCCTGGCCTCGGCTTCCGTCAGGCCGACGCTGGCAATTTGCGGATGGCAATACGTGCACCCGGGAATGCGTTCCCTGTTGAGGGAATGGACGGGGAGTCCTGCAATGGCCTCGACGCACGCGACACCCTCATGCTCGGCTTTGTGCGCCAGCATCGGCGGGCCTGCCACGTCTCCGATGGCATAGATGCCGTAGACGTTCGTTTGCCCCGCGCCGCTCGTTGCGATCTTGCCGTTTCCGAGCGCGACGCCGAGCTGCTCGAGGCCGAGCCCTTCCGTATTGCCGACGACGCCCACGGCGGAGATCAAGCGCTCCGCTACGATTTCCTGCGTCGCGTCTCCGAGGGACACCACCGCACGTACGCCATCAGGCTCCTTCGAGACCGACGAGAGACACGCGCTTGTGAGGATCTTGATGCCCGCTTTCTCGAACTGCTTGCGCGCGAAGAGAGCGATCTCGGCGTCTTCTGCGGGCAGGATTTGCGGGAGGATCTCGACGACGGTGACGTCGGCACCGAGCGTCCTATAGAAGCTCGCGAACTCGATGCCGATGGCGCCCGATCCGACGACGATCAGCGACTTCGGCTGAGACGGCGGGTTCATCGCCTCGAGGTAGGTCCAGATCCGGTCGCCGTCCGGCTCGAGACCAGGGAGAACGCGCGGCCGGGCGCCCGTCGCAACGATGATGTGCCGGGCCTGGTAGGTGCCGGGCGCGAGAATGCCTTTCGGCGCCGCGTGCTGCGGCCGCTCGGTCGGCACCTCCGATGGCCGAACCGTGATCTCGCCCGGTGCGACCGGCGTGGGCTGGCGCGAGATCGTAGCCTCGCCCCAGATCACGTCGACCTTGTTCTTCTTGAGCAGGAAGCCTACGCCGGCGTTGAGCTGCCCTGAGATCGCGCGCGATCTTTGGATGACCGCGGCCGGATCATATCCGGCGCCCTCCAGTCTCAGCCCGAAGTCCTTAGCCCGCGAAGCAAGGTGAAAGACTTCGGCACTGCGGAGCAGCGCCTTGGTCGGGATGCAACCCCAGTTGAGGCAGATGCCTCCGAGATGCTCCCTCTCGACGACCGCGCATTTCAGTCCGAGCTGCGCGGCGCGAATGGCCGCAACATAGCCGCCGGGGCCGGCACCGATCACGATTACATCATAGCTCGGCGTATAGGTGGGCGTATCCATCGTGTCCTTTGTCATGAGAAATGCGGCGCGCAAGAAGAGGAGCAGCGGGCAGCGGGTGCGGCATCGAGCGCTGCGCCATGCGCCGAAGCCGCACCTGCCTTTGGCCTAGACGTGCCCGCGCTTCATCTCTTCTGCCAGGTACTCCGCCTGGCGAATCGCCAGCGCAACGATGGTCAGCGTGGGATTGGGCGATCCGCTGCTCGCAAACTGACTGCCGTCGGAAACGAATAGATTCTTGATGTCGTGTGCCTGGCCCCACTTGTTCACGACGCCATCGCGTGCTTTTTCGCTCATTCGGTTCGTCCCCATGTTGTGGCTCGCCGGATAAGCTGGCAGGTTGTAGATCTCTGTCGATCCGAGGGAGTTGTAGATTTTCTCCATCTGCCGATAGGCGTGGTTGCGCATGTTGGTGTCGTTGGGATGGTCCGTCTTGTAGACGACAGGTGCGGGCAGCCCGTACTGGTCCGTCTCTGTCGCATGCAGCTCGATGCGGTTCTGCTCCTGCGGAAGGTCCTCTCCGC
The DNA here is from genome assembly GCA_964508485.1 of uncultured Hyphomicrobium sp. Taxonomy (GTDB): domain Bacteria; phylum Pseudomonadota; class Alphaproteobacteria; order Rhizobiales; family Hyphomicrobiaceae; genus Hyphomicrobium_C. Next base: position 26,774 of record CAZDUD010000016.1, read on the forward strand.
AGATCCACACGCCCGACATATACTTGTATTTCTCGAGCGCGCCGGAGACCTTCCGGCCCCAACCGGTGGGACCGGGGACGAGAAAGGCGGAGAGGAAACCTAATCCGAGCGCAAGCTTCTCGATGGTGTAGCCGGCAACGAAGCCGCGCTTCGTATCGTTGTGCGCCTCGTCGCGCACGATGCCGGCCACGGCCGTGCCGCGGTTCATGTGCACTTCGCCGGGCATGACCGCATAGACGCCTGCCGTCATGTGCGTCATGTAGTTCCGTCCGACCTGCCCTGACGAGTTGGCAAGCCCGTTCGGGAACAGGTTCGACGCGGAGTTCAGCAGAAGCCGTGGCGATTCGATCGAGTTCCCGGCAACGCAGACCACACGCGCCTTCTGCCGCTGCTTGGTGCCGGAAGCGTCCGCATAAACGACGCCGGTGACCTTGCCCGATTTGTCATGCTCGATCTGAAGCACCATGCAGTCGGTGCGGATCTCGCAGTTGCCCGTAGCGACGGCCTTCGGCAACTCGGTGTAGAGCGTCGACCACTTCGCACCGAGCTTGCAGCCCTGCATGCAGAAGCCGATCTGCTGGCATGCGGGACGGTCGTCGCGATCCACCGAGTTGATCGACATGGGCCCGGCCGTGATCTTCGAGTATCCGATCCGGCGCGCGCCTTCGGCGAGAACCTTGAAATCGGCGCTCCACGGCAGATGCGGCATGCCGGTGACAGCCCCGGTGGTGCCCATCTTGAGCTCCGCCTGGTCGTAGTAGGGCGCAAGCTCGGCAAGCGTGATGGGCCAATCGATGACATTGGCGCCGACGACATCGCCGTTCAGCGACTTCATCTTGAATTCGTGCTCCTGGAAGCGGATCGAGACGCCCGCCCAATGCACCGTCGAGCCGCCGAGGCCCTTCACGATCCAGGCCGGCAGCGTCGGATGGTTGATCGCCCCGTGCCAGCCGCCCGCCGAGAAGCGTTTGTCCAGCCAGGAGATCTTGGCGAACATCGCCCATTCGTCGTTCTCGATGTCGTCGAGGCTCAGCGTCTTGCCCGCCTCCAGGACGATGCACTTCACGCCCTTCTGGGCGAGTTCATTCGCCACCGTGCCGCCGCCCGCACCGGAGCCGACGATCACGACAACACTGTCGTCATTGAGATCAAATTTCGTGCTCATGAGAACCCCCCGGAGCCATCGCGCCGCGTTCAGAACCAATCGATCTTGTCGAAGCCTTTGTCGATGAAGCCGCCCGTTTCCCAGGAGGAGCCGTCGTATCCAAACTTCGGATAGAGCGCCTTGTTGTCGTAGAGGCCCATGAGCAGGCCTCCCTTGAGCTTCTGGAAGAAGTCGGTGAGCTCGATCGCGCGCAGCAGTCCCTCCCGCTCCTCCGGCTTTGCAATCGCCGCGTAGCTCGTTTTGTGGATGTCCTGCGCGCGCTGCTCGAGATCGTCGAGCCCCTTTGCGAGCAGATCGGCAACGGCGGCGTTGCTCTCGGATTCGGTCAGGATGGCGTCGATGACGGCCTGATAGGGTGCATCGTCGAGTAAGCTGTCATGGGGATAGATGTCGCGTGCGATGCGCAGCAGCGTGACCTTCTGCGCATCCGAAAGCGGCGCAGCGAGCGCTCCAGCCGGAAGCGCGGGCAACGCGAGCATTGCCGTGACGAACATCGCCGACTTCAGCAGAAAGCGCCGCGAGACCTGGTTGTCCGCGGATGCACTTCGCCCGTGGTGTAAAATTGGATTGTACATGGATCTCCTCCCGACTTGTCGCCGGCCTCTCCCGGTTCGCCCGAGGAGGCTCTTTGAGCGATTGAGAGGACGGCCGCAAAAGACATGCCAAGCCGGGCGCATGTTGCAGCTTCGCGGAAATAAGACTGATAATCCCACGATCGATGCGCATCAGATCCGAGAAGCGTTGCACAACGACATGCCTCGCACGCACGGCACTGCCGCGGCGCTGTTACAGATGTCGCAGAATTGCCTAGTCGATCCGACGCGCACGCACTCCCTTTGCTGACAACCTGTAAGCGCCGACCTCCGTGGCTGCCCCACACGGTTGCGGTCTGCCCGCCTGCCCTTTCGTCGACCGATCAGCATTTCATTTTTTGATACGCTCGCCTTCCCCCACTTTCGGCCAATGTCGCAAAGACGAAAATCAGAGAAAGTGACGCCAAATCGTGACTGAATTGGCGCCGAAAACCACAAACGGCCGTTGCGAGCGATCCCGTGAGACACGTGTCGCACATCGTATCCCCGGCGCGACGCCGTGCGAATCCAAAGCCGCCGTCTTCCGACGCCGCATTTGAATATCTCGATGCGCATCGTTGCTGCTTTGCAACGGCTGCCGTCCCGCGGAACGGCAAATCACTCCCTTTGAAAGGGGAAATAACACTCTGTAATCGTGCGATGTTTCGTTGAACATCGGCATCCGCATTTCGCCCTCTGTTTCTTGCGATGCGTGCCCATTGGATCGTCGGTGCGCAGATTTGGCACACCCCTTGCTGACTTAGTTGGCGACCGGACGATTTTGCCGGGAGTTCGTGTGGGTGGGGGTCTCGGGCTTGTGCTTCGACCAAGTTTGGTGGCCAGCCTCGGAAAAGCGAAATGCCGACCCGATTAAAATCGGATGGGTGCTGCGCTTCTCCGGGGGCAATTAAAGAAATCCAGAGGAAATCAAAAAGACGGATCGGAAAGGGCAAAAAGCGATGAATGGGGGAGTTAAAAATCGGGCGTACTATGCGCTGCTCGCGTCGGCGGGCCTCTGCTTGGGGAGCGGCATGGCATCGTCGGCAGATCTCGGGGGCAACTGCTGCGCCGATCTCGAGGAGCGCATTGCGGAGCTTGAAGCGACGACCGCACGCAAGGGCAATAGAAAGGTTTCCGTGGTGATCTCGGGCTGGGTCACCGAGCAGGTCATGGGCTGGGACGACAGCATCGACTCGGATGCCTACGTCGGCACCAGCCTGAACGACCTCGGCAACCGACTGCACTTCGACGGCAGCGCCACCATCAATGCCGAGTGGTCTGCGGGTTATAGCCTGCGTCTCGACATCACCGGCGCCAACGGTTTTGTCCAGGATGCATCCAATTCCAGTGGTGGATCGGGTCCTCCGGGTTTGCTCAACTCGTACTGGTGGCTCAAGAGCGAGCGTCTCGGTCGTCTCTCCGTCGGCCGGCAAAGCCAGGCTTCGGATGACACCTGGGTCGATCTCTCGGGCGCGGGCAGCATCTTCGCCGCCAACCTCGTGATCTTCGACGGTCAGAACTTCAATCTCGTGCCGGAGGGCACCAGCACGCGGGCCAAGGCGCGTTGGGGCGATATCGCGACCTGCTACACCGTCGGTGTCGGCATCTTCGCGGACTGCGGCGGCGACCGTACCAACAGCGTGCGCTACGACACGCCGACTTGGAACGGCTTTGTTGCCTCCACCTCTTGGGGCGAGGACGACTTCTGGGACGTCGCTCTGCGCCACGCCGGTGAATTCGGATCGTTTAAGACCGCGTTGGGCATCTCCTACCAGAACAACACGTCCGGCCGTATCAATGCGATCACCGACTCCGAGCTCTGGCAGGTCAACTTCGCGTTCCTGCACTCGCCGACGGGAATCTTTGGCAGCGTCCACTACGGCCAAGAGAGCCCCGACGGCTTCAAGGATACGGAGCAGCTCTATCTGAAGGCCGGCGTGCGCGCGAGCCTCAACCCGCTGGGTGCCACCGTGTTCTACGGCGAGTACGGCCAGGACAACGACATGTTCAGCGGCCTCTTGGGTGGCGCCGTGTTCAGTGGAACCACTGACATCTGCGACGGCTTTGCCGGCACGGGCGGCAAGATCGACGACGCCTGCGTGCTCAACGCCGGCGCAGTCGACGCCACTGGCTCGACCTTCCGCCGCTTCGGCTTCGGCGTTGTGCAGGAGATCGACGCGGCGTCGATGGCACTCTGGCTGAAGTACAAGAACTACAGCGCAGAGGTCGACTTCTCGGCTGGCGGCGCCAGTGACAGCGAGGATATGGAAGACCTCCATGTCTACGCGTTCGGTGGCGTGGTGTTCTTCTGAGCTGAGGGGCTCTCATTGTTGGGGGTGTGAGAGAGCGTTCTGCGGCCAGCAGGTTCCCAAAAAGGCAGGCCGCGGGCGCTCTCTCATTCGTTCTGTATCAGTTCAATTGCTTCGTCACGGCACGTTGCTGCCGTGCTCCAGTGAAATCTCTGTCACGGGTCCTCCACTTGAGGGCGGCGCATCCTCCCGATCTGGCGCCGCCCTTTTTTCGTCTGCCTCATCAGGCCTCCCAGGCCTCGATCATGCGACCAGCTGCCCTGTTGGAGCCGTTGCTCGCCGCTAGGGCGACCGCACGCTTGACTTCATCGTTGGTCGTCCTCACCGAATTCCGTCGCCCCTAAACAAAACACGAACAAATCGAATTTCGAGACTCCCGGTGTCTCAGGAGCATGAAGCGCCCGGACTGAATGAGTCGGACGGTATCGGCCGCGCGGGGGAGGCGGGTACCATTGAATTTTCCGAAGGCGAGCATCGGCCGATCGGCGCATCCCATCGCGGCGAGCGCGTCAGTATTGCGCACACCAATATCGGCTTCGTTTGACTATTCGGCACGCCTGAATATTGACATGACTAGTATAGTTTAATTTATGTCCTCAGAGGCGCGTCGCAAAAAGGGCGGGTAGTCGAAAATCATGAGAATGTGTTCCACGAACGTTCGCGGATGCCGTGGCCGGATGGCCCGTGCGGTTCGGATCGTTGCGGCCGCGGCTCTGTTCATGTCCGCAGTCGCGGCCCCCGTCGTTGCTCAGGAGCAGATGCCCCTTCCTGACACGACCACGTCTCCTGCAACCGCGCCGGAGGCAACGCCCGCACCCTCGTCCGAACGTCCCGTTGTGCAGCAGCCGCCAGCCGCCCCGCAGACGGAGCCGGCACCGTCTGCAGCCGCAACGTCCGAAGCTGCGCCGCCATCCGATACGAGTGTTCCGGCAGCGGCACCCGCCGCCGATCCGAGTCTCCCGCCCGCCGATGCGGCCGGAGAGATGCCTGCGCCGGACGCCAAATCCGTCGATACCTCGCACCTCCCGCGCGATCTCTCGCCGTGGAGCATGTTCATGTCGGCCGACATTGTCGTGAAGGCGGTGATGATCGGCCTCGCTTTCGCATCCGTCGTCACGTGGACGGTCTGGCTCGCGAAATCGCTGGAGCTGACCTGGGCCAAGCGGCGTTTGTCGCAGGCGTTCTCGGACATTCATGCCTCGTCGAGCTTGGCCGAGGCCGCGCAACGCCTCGGTGGCCGCAAGGGAGTTGTCTCCCGCCTCATCGAGCTCGCCGCCGTTGAGCTTCATCTCTCCGCCGACGTGTCTGACAAGGCGGGCATCAAGGAGCGCGTGACGTCGCGGCTCGACGGCCTGGCAGCGGCGGCGGGCCGCGACATGAACCGCGGCACCGGCGTGCTCGCGACCATCGGCTCGACCTCGCCGTTCGTGGGTCTGTTCGGCACCGTCTGGGGCATCATGAACAGCTTCATCGGCATCTCGGAAGCGCAGACGACCAACCTCGCCATCGTCGCGCCGGGTATTGCCGAAGCCCTCCTCGCGACCGCAATCGGCCTTGTCGCGGCAATCCCTGCCGTCATCATCTACAACCATTTCGCACGCCAGATCGGCGGCTACCGAGCCATGATTGCCGAAGCCTCGGCGGAGGTGCTGAGACTGGTGTCGCGCGATCTGGATCGTGGGTTGAGAGTCGTGCCGAAGGCGCGCGCAGCTGAATGAGTGCCGAAGGCGCGCGCAGCGCGGCAGAGTGAGCGGAGTGAGGTGACGCATGGCTTCGAAGCTGGACGATGGCAGCGACGACCTTGGCGAGAACCACGAGATCAACGTCACGCCGTTCATCGACGTGATGCTCGTGCTTTTGATCATCTTCATGGTTGCAGCCCCGCTCTCGACGGTGGACGTTCCGGTCGATCTCCCGGTCGCCAACGCGAAGCCTCAACAGCGTCCCAACAAGCCGTTGTTCCTGACAGTCAAGTCGGACCTCTCGCTCGCGTTCGGCAACGACACCGTCGCGCGTGGCCAGTTGCGAAGCGCACTCGATGCTGCGACAGGCGCTGACCGCCAGCAGCGCGTCTTCTTGCGCGCGGATAAGACTGTGCCCTACGGCGAGCTGATGGTCGTGATGAACCTTCTGCGCGCGGCGGGCTACCTGAAGGTGGCGCTCGTCGGTCTAGAGGACGCGCCTCCGCCTCCGCCGGGTCAGCCCGCGGCGGGACTGGCAGCAACGGGAGCCGCCCCGACCCCATGATCAACACCTTCGAGCTGCTGGAGCCGTCGTGGCGGCGCTGGCGCCGATGGATCGGCGCCGGCCTGCTGGTGCTCACGCTGCACGTCGGCGGCGCGGCCGCAGCCCTGTGGCAGTGGCCGGAGGAGGAGGTCGACGACGAGCCCGAGGGCGCCATGATGCTCGAGCTCATGCCGATGCCGATCGCGCCCGTCGAGGAGCGCCAGGATCTCGCGCCCGGACCGCAGTCCGAGGATTCCGTGCCGGTCCCTCCCACCGAGGAGGTGAAGGAGGTGCAGCCCGAGGAGATCCTTCCGCCGGTCGAGGAGGCCCCGCTCGCGCCGAACCCCGAAGTGGTGATGGAGAAGGTGAAGCCCATCGAGGAGAAAGAGGAGGAAGAGGAGAAAAAGCCCCAGGAGGAGGTGCAGGCGCAGACGGTCGCCTCGCTCGCCGCCGCGCCGCCGCCCATCGAGGCCGCCGAGAAGGGGCCGAAGGCCGCAGCTCCGCACCAGGGCTCCTCGAAGAAGCCCAATCAGGCGGTGCTCTCCTGGCAGAAGTCGCTCCACCTGCATCTGAGCAAGCACAAGCGCTATCCGGGAGAAGCACGCAACCGCGGCATCCAGGGCGTCGTGACGGTCAACTTCACGATCGATCGCCAAGGGCGCGTTACGCAGGCGCGTGTCGTCAAAGGCTCGGGCTCCTCGCTTCTCGATGAGGAGGCATTGGAGTTGTTGTCGCGCGCAAGCCCGCTGCCGGCCCCGCCGGAGGAAATGCCGGACAAGGGGCTGAACTTCACGCAGCCGCTGCAGTTCAACTTCCGCTAAGCGCCGTCATCGACCCGGCTGGGCGCGCACTTTCGATTGCCGGATTTCGGAAGGGCTTCGCCCGTAGCACGTCTTGCACAACTGAGCGAAACGTCCGGGATTGGGAAACCCCCATTTTCTCGCAATCTCGGCGATGGAGACGCTCTCGGGTGCGTGCATCAGATCCGCATAGGCCGCCTCGAGCCGGATCTGCCGCAGATGCTCGAACGGCGATTCCCCGACAAACTTCTGGAATCCGTAGTGCAGGGCTCGAACGCTGACATCCGCCGCCGCGGCGATATCCTGCAGCGTGAGAGGCTGACCAGCATGCTCACGCATGAAGTCGATGGCCCGCCTCACGTGTTTTGGCTTGAGAGCGTAGTTTCCGTTCGAAAGCGCGTCCGAGTAATTGTGCCGGAAGTTCTCGAGCAGGTGAAGGGTGACGCTTTCGGAGAATTGAGCAGCAGCTAGCGGCGACGTCGACAGAAACGCCCCGCCTTCGATAGGCGTCAGCGCAAGGCGCGCCATGGACGCAACTGCCTTGGCCGGAGCAGCTCCGAGATCAATCGCTGGATCGAACTCCAACGGGCTGACGATTGGACGATCGAGCAGATGCGAGAGATTGCGGGCGATCTGGTCAGACGGAACCTTGAGGGCGAGATGCGCCCATTGCCCTGGGCAATCCATGGTGTCGGATTCGTTCATGGGGCCGAGAAATCCGGCCGACGGCCCGCACACGATCTCTCTCCGTCCGCGCGTCCAGCGTGCCCGCTCGCCGCTGGTTGGCAGAAAGACGAAGATTCCGTCGAGATCCTCTCTCTGTCGGAATCGCGCACCTAAGGGGATGTCCACCTCGAAGGCGACCATCTTGCCGAGCGGGACGACGGTCGCGGAGATCGCCACACCGTTGGTGCGCGAGATCGGCGACACCGCAACCTTCGAAACGCGTTCGGAGAAATACTCCGAAAGCTCGTCCCGGTCGTTGCTTTCGATCGTGAAGCGTTTCGGAGGGCACAGCTCCGCGCTGCCCATGAGTTTGCCCCCTTGCAATGCAGCGGAGCACGAACACTAGCAAACTATACTCAGTATATCAACTTAAGGAAGGTTGCCGCCGTATTGCCACAGCTTTGTCGCCTTGACGGCATCGCAGGCCGAAAAACGCAAATCGCAGACGCTGAGTGCAGCAAAGCCATCCTCGAAATGTTGACGATTTACGTCAAGTAAATGTTGTTTGACGGGCGGGACAGATAGGGCCCGGCGGGCAGCTGCCCGGCAGGCCTGCGATTGGCATTTTTGGGGGATGTACGATGAGCGTGGGGGATGAAACGACCCGCGGACAAGCGTCCGCGGGAACGGAGAATTTATCGCTGGGTGCAATGTCGCTCGGCTTGGCTTCTGTGTTTCTTGCGACGGGCGCCAGCGCTCAGCAGGCCGCGGAACCGGCGGCCGAGCTGCCGCCGCTCGAGGTGACCGCGAAGAAGGCCACGAAGAAGAAGACCGTCGCCAAGAAGAAGGCCGTGCCGGCGTCCTCGCCGACGCCGGTCGCACCGCAACAGCCATCCGAATCCGCTCCGAGCGAGAATGCGGATGCTGCCTTCACACCCGCCACCGGCAACTCTCTCGAGGCGGGAACCGGCATTGGCCGCCTGCCCGGAACGGTGCAGGACCAGCCGCAGGTGGTCAACGTCATTCCCCAGCAGCAACTGAAGCAGCAGAACACCACGTCCGTCGAGCAGAGCCTGCGAAACGTTCCGGGTGTCACGGTGGCCATTGGCGAGGGCGGTGGCGGCTTCAACGGCGACCAGTTCCGCATCCGTGGCTTCGAGGCCAAGGGCGACCTGTACGTCGATGGCCTGCGCGACTTCGGCGTCTATGTGCGCGATAGCTTTGCCACCGAGGAGGTTCAGGTCCTCAAGGGCCCGTCATCGGAGACCTTCGGTTCCGGGACCACGGGCGGCGTCATCAACCTGCGCCAGAAATCGGCGCACCTTGGCGACTCGTCGAGCTTCGATTTTAGCATCGGTACCGACAACCTGTATCGTGGCGTGGTCGACGTGAATAAGCAGGTCAACGCCACGACGGCGATGCGCGGCGTTGCGCTCTATCACGACCAGGACATGCCGGACCGCGACCACGTTGAGTCCGAGCGGTGGGGCTTCCTGGGCTCGATCGGCATGGGGCTCGGCACCGATACTACCTGGATCGTCAACTATCTGCATCAGTCCGGCGAACGCACGCCCGACTACGGCGTGCCGAATATTCTCGCCACGGGGACGACGACGGGTGGGGCGCCCGCGACCGAGCTTGGTGTATCGCGCTCTGCATTCTATGGGCGCGTAACGGATCACGACGATACGGATGTCGATATCATCACATCCAAAGTGCAGCACCGCGTGAACAGCGGGTTGACCTTGTTCAACGACAGCAGGCTTGCGTTCTACGAGCGTGATTTCTCGACGACCGTTCCTGGCTGTGCAAATGGGGATGCGACAACGCCAAGCACGTGCACCGACGACTTTCTTGCCGGCGGCAATCCAAACGTGTCGTTCGGCGGCGGAAACCCGACCATTATGCAGGAATCCTGGGGTTTCCAGAACGTCTCAAGTGCCCTTGCCCGCTTCAGCACCGGCGCGCTGCGCCACGAAGCCGTGACGGGTATCGACGTTTTCTATCAGGAGGATGATCGGCCTGGATACGGCCAATCCGGCAAGACCGCAAATACGCCGATCCGCAACCCCGAGATCCGCTATGCCGACGGCTACGACATCATTCGCAATCCGGCCAACGACCGCTCGAGCGACGGTTACGAGGTCGGTCTGTTTGCGAGCGATCGCGTTTGGCTGACGCCGGAGTTGTCTGTTCTCGGCGGCATCCGCTGGACGACCTTCGAGTATGATTTCTGGTTGCGCGGCGGAGCGCAGACCGTACCGGGGAACGCAGTGGCATCGGCAGACCGTCATTCGGAAGGCGACTTCTGGAGTCCGAAGGTCAGCGTGATCTGGGAGCCCACTCCATCGCAAATGTACTACGTGTCGTGGGCAAGGTCGGCCGCACCCGTGGGCCAGTTCGTGACCAACGCGCTGAACCCGGTTGGCAATGACGACATACAGAACGCCGTCGAGGAGCACGAGAGCTATGAAGCAGGCTTAAAGTACAGCCTGCTCAACGGGCGTCTGGGCTTCACGGCCGCGATCTTCCAAGTCGACAAGGACAATGCGGTGGTGCCGGATCTCGATAGCCCCGGCGACGTCGTGCTGACTGGCGAGGCGCAGCGGGTCAGGGGCGTCGAGGTGGGTCTCATCGGACAGGTGACCACCGCCTGGACCGTTGCTGCAGGCTACACATACCTCGACAGCGAAATCCGCGACTCGGCAACGGCCGCGAACATCGGCAACAAGGTGGGCGGTGTTCCGGAGAACGCGTTCAGCATCTGGACGACCTACAATCTGTCCGAGAGCCTGATCTCGGGGCCGGGCAAATGGACCGTTGGTGGCGGTATCCTCTACCAGTCCGATATGTTCTCGGTGAACAACAGCGCCAACCAGTACGTCATTCCGGAGCTGTTCAGTCTCGATGCGATGGTCTCATACGAACTCGACGGATGGCGGTTGGCGCTGAATGGCTACAACCTGACGGACGAGTTGAATTACGATCAGTCGTTCAACAACCGGGCAATCCCGTCGGCAGGCCGATCGGCGATATTCTCGGTCGGGAAACGGTTCTGAGACGTTCGAGCTTCTGGCTCATTTCGGAAGGGCGCGGTTTCGCGCCCTTCCTTGCTGTCGGGACCGCACTTCTATCTTGAAAATTGAGGTCAATATTGCTCAATGTCTTCGCGGCCGGGGCCGCGGGACGGTGGGACCGGACGATGTGCACCGATATCAGGATCGAGGACGACTTCGAGCTCGCCGTGGCCGAGGGCCTCGCGTTCCGCACGCTCTACGTCCGCGTTCTCGACCGCGAGCAAAGCGCGCCGCAGCCTGAGATTCCCGCCGACGAGTTGCGCCGTCGTGCCCTCGAAGGCTCCATCGACGCGCAGATCGGCTGGGCGCGCCGGCTGCTGCACGGTCATGGCATTGACCCTGATCCCGAAGCCGCCCTCCGCTGGTTCAAGCTCGCGGCCCGCAGCGGCGACGCCGAGGCCCTCAACATGGTCGGCCGTTGTTACGAGATCGGCTGGGGCGTCCCCGTCCATCTCGCGGAAGCTGCTGCTTGGTACGCACGCGCGGCGGAGAAAGGGCACGCCTGGGGCGAGTTCAACCTCGCCAATCTCTATGCCCAGGGACGCGGCGTCCCCTACGACGAGGGAAAGGCCCTCTCCCTGCTCGTGCGATCGGCTCGCCGCGGCAACCCCAAGGCAATGAACATGCTGGGCCGCTACCGCGAGGCCTCGTCCCTGCCCCGCCGGCGCGAGCGCTCGGCGGCGCAGTGGTATCGATGGGCAGCGGAGCGCGGTTGCTTCCGCGGCCAGTTCCATCACGGGCGTTATCTTGTCGCGGCCGGGAGGCCCAGCGACGGAATTCCATGGTTCCGCGCGTCTCTGGCACACGCCCCCGCGGATTTTCGCCGCGAGGCGCTCGCCATGTTGCGCGCCGATGCGCGGCTGGAGCTAAGGGAGCTGGCCACGGAGGTGGAGGCCGGCGAACAGGGGTCCCTCGCGTGAACGTCAACGTTCGTGATCTCGCCGCCGACCGCGCCGCGCAGGCCAACCGCCGCGCGCAATGGATGCGTCAGCTCCGCCAGTGGCATTGGATCAGCGGCGCGGTGAGCCTCATCTCGATGCTGCTGTTCGCCATCACCGGCATCACGCTCAATCATTCGGCCGCCATCGAGGCCAAGCCCCAGGTGACGACCGAGGAAGGAACGCTCGCCGCGCCGCTGATCGAAGCGCTCGCGAGCGAGCCGCGCAGCGGACGCAAGGGCGTTTCGCAGACCCTCGCAACAGCCATCGGGACCGCCGTCGGCGTCGACGTCGCGGGACGCGAGGCCGAATGGTCGGAGAGCGAGGCCTATATCGCGCTGCCGCGCCCCGGCGGTGACGCGTGGGTGTCGGTCGATCGCGAGAGCGGCGCGGTCACGTATGAAAAAACCGACCGCGGCTGGATCTCCTATCTCAACGATCTGCACAAAGGCCGCCACACGGGCTCTGCCTGGAGCCTGTTCATCGACGTGTTCGCCGCAGCGAGCGTCGTGTTCTGCATCACCGGCCTTCTTCTTCTCCAGATGTACGCCAAGGGTCGCAGCCTGACCTGGCCGCTCGTCGGCGTGGGGCTCGGCCTCCCCGTGCTCCTGGCTTTGTTTTTGATCCACTAACGAGGGAACATATGCGCATTCTTCTTTCGGTCGGCCTCACCGGGCTTATGTCGGCGCCGAGTCTCGCCGCCGACATGGAGATCTCGATCGAGATCCCGAAGCTCGACGTCGCCGAGTACCACAAGCCTTACGTCGCGGTTTGGCTCGAAGGACCCGACAAGAAAGTCGCGGCGAACCTGGCCGTCTGGTACGACGTCGCCAATCCGAAGCAGGAAGGCGACAAGTGGCTGAAGGACCTGCGCCAGTGGTGGCGCCGCACCGGTCGTGACGTCAAGGTGCCGGCCGACGGTCTGACGAGCGCCACGCGCGCGCCGGGGAGTCACTCCGTAAAATTCGACGGCAGCAATGCCGCTTTGAAGGATCTCGCATCCGGCGAGTACGAGCTGATCGTCGAGGCAGCGCGCGAGGTCGGCGGCCGAGAGGTGCTCCGTATCCCTCTCCAATGGCCGCCCAAGGAGGGAACGTCGCTCACCGCCAAGGGCGAGCACGAGATCGGTGCCGTCGCCGTCAACGTGAAGCCGTGATCGACCAAGGAGATCGACCCATGAAGTCCGTCATTCGCACTGCCGCCGTGCTCGCGCTCTCCGCCGTCGTGCCCGTCGCCGCCCACGCTCACAAGGCGTGGTTGCTACCCTCCTCCACCGTGCTCTCCGGCAAGGACGACATTGCCGTCACCGTCGATGCCGCCGCATCCAATGATCTCTTCTATTTCGACCATCGCCCGCTGCGGCTCGAGAGCCTCGTCGTTACAGGGCCCGACGGCGCCAAGGTCGAGCCCGAGAATGCGAGCACGGGCAAATACCGCTCGACCTTCGATGTTCCGCTCAAGGCGCCCGGCACATACCGCATCTCGCTCGTCATGGATGGCGCCTTCGCGCGCTACAAGGAGGACGGCAAGGAGAAGCGCTGGCGCGGCCGCGCGGAGAACATCGCCAAGGAGATTCCGGCGTCCGCAACCGATCTCGTCGTGACGCAGAACGCGCGGCGCATCGAGACGTTCGTCACCTCCGGAAGTCCCGACGACGCGGCGCTGAAGCCCACCGGCAAAGGCCTTGAGCTGGAGCCGGTCACGCACCCCAACGACCTCGTCGAGAAGAGCGAGGCTGAGTTCAAGCTCGTGCTCGACGGCAAACCGGCGCCGGGCGTGAAGGTCGAGATCGTGCGTGGCGGCATCCGCTACCGCAACCAGCTCGGCGAGACGACCGTGACAACCGACGAGAACGGCGTGTTTAAGTACACGTGGCCCGAGCCCGGCATGTATTGGCTCGAGGCCAACGTCAGCGACGACAAGGCCACCATCAAGGACGCCAAGGAGCGCCGCGCCGGCTATGCGGCAACGCTGGAGGTGCTGCCCGAGTGAGCGATAACGCGACCGCGCAAGCGAAGTCGGACGAGCGGCGCGTGCTGATTCCGGAGCGGATCGCACCGCCGCCGTTCCCCGGCGCATTGCGCACGCTGACCGTGAAGGAGCTCGGCGGCGCGACCATGGGCACCTCGTGGTCCGCCAAGCTCGCGGTTCCGCCGGGCACCGATCTTGCGCCGCTGAAAAGTGGACTCGAAGCCGTGCTCGCACGCGTCATCGACGAGATGAGCCCGTGGGAGCCCGGCTCGCACATCTCGCGCTTCAACGCGGCGCCGGCCGGCACATGGCACCAACTGCCGCACGGGTTCTTCACGGTCCTCTCCGCCGCGCTCGACTGGGCCGAGCGCACGGGCGGCGCCTACGACCCGACCATCGGCGCGTCCGTCAACCTCTGGGGATTCGGCCCCCAGCCGTCGCGCGGCGCCGTTCCCGATCCGCAATCGATCGATCGTGCACGCGCGCACGGCGGATGGCACCGCATCGTGCTCGACCGAAAGAATAGAAGTGCGTACCAGCCCGGCGGAGTGCTGCTCGATCTCTCGTCCATCGCCAAAGGTTTTGCCGTCGACAAGGTTGCGCGGCTCCTGCGCAGCCAGGGCATCGGCAACCTGCTGATCGAGATCGGCGGCGAATTGCGCGGCGAAGGCCTGAAGCCCGACGGGACACCCTGGTGGGTAGCCCTCGAACGGCCGCGCAGCGCGCGCCACGCCGATGCGCTGCCCGAAACACTCCTCGCCCTCACAGGATTATCCGTCGCCACATCGGGCGATGAGCAGCGCTATTTCGACGATGCCGGTCGCCGCTACGCCCACACGCTCGACCCCGCGACCGGCGTACCCGTCATGCACGACCTCGTGTCGGTCACCGTCGCCGCCGCCGACTGCATGACAGCCGATGCAGCGGCAACGGCCTTGACGGTTCTGGGTCCGGAACGCAGCACGGACTTTGCGGCAGAGCACCGCGTGGCGGCCCGTTTCGTGCGCCTGAACGCGGCCGGGTTGACGGAGCATCTAAGCCCGGCCATGGCAGCCATGCTTGACTGATCATCATCGAACGGCCACATCATTGCGCGATGGTGGCTGCCTGGAGCGGCTTGACCGTCGAAGAATCTTCAGGTTTCTCTTTGGTATGCGCCTTTTGGCTCGCCAGATTCTGCGTTTAGTCGTGGTTGCCGTCGCATTGAGCGCGGCCAGCCTGAACGGCTATGCGTCGGTGCTGGCAGCGTTCGATACCCATGCCCACGGGCATCACGGGACGCACAGCCATCCGGCCCAAGATCACGAGCATGGTCTCGACGCGGGCCATGCCATGCAGGACGAAGATCCTGCCTCGAGCGATCAGCCGTGCAAGCACGTCCACCTGCACTGCTGCTGCAGCTCCGTGGTTATGGCGGCTGCCGACGTCGGCTTTACCATCGCCGCGTTTACGCACGTTACCGTTCCGGTCGCGAATTCGCACGTCCCGCCCGGGCAGCTCGCCTCACCTCTCTACCGTCCTCCACGCGCCGTCACCTGATCTGGCCCATCGTCCGCGCTTTCCGCGGACGAGCGGCTTCGTGACAGGCAACCGACAGGCGTAATCCATATTGCCTCCGGCCCGTGGCGGGCCAAGGCAACTCAAGCATCATTCAACGCCGGTCGCGTTGCTCGAGACTCCTCAAGGATTCCGAGGCGCTGCCTATGACTCGTCTGATCTCTGCGGTCCTTTCCGCATTTTTGCTCGCCCTCATTGGGCTGTCCGCCGTTGCTGGGGCCCACGAAGGCCATGACGCCGCCGCGCCGCCTGCCGCTGCATCGCCTGTCGTCCCGCGGCTCGTCGCAGAGGGCTCGGACCTGGAGCTGGTCGCGACCGCTAAGGGTCACGATCTCACGATCTACCTCGACCGCATCGCGACGAACGAGCCCGTTAACGGCGCCAGGATCGAGGTGATGGGCGAAGGAATCGCGCCGATCCTCGCAAAGGAGAAGGGCAACGGCACCTACGAGATCGAGGCCGGTTGGGTGGACGAGCCCGGCACCAAGGCGCTGACGTTTGTTATCACCCTCGACGGCGCGGCCGACCTCCTGGGCGGCGTGTTGACCGTCACCGAGGCCGCGGAGGAGCACGGGCCGGTATCCTATTTGCGGACGCTCCTCACTGACCCAACGCTATGGATCGTTGCGTTGGCTCTGATCCTCGGCGGGTTCTTCCTGGGCTTTGCGTTCCGTCCCGTACGCATTCCGCCGGGGGGTGCCAACGAAGCAGCTTCTTCAAAACCAGCAGCGGCGTCGAGCGCGCACACGCTCAAGAATGCCGCTGAGATCGTTCTCGTCGCGGTTCTCCTCGCATCTGCGTCGCCGCGCCCGTCCCTCGCGCACGAGGGCCACGACGGCGGCGAGGCTGCTCCCACACTGCCGGGCGGCAGCGCGCCGGTCAAACTGCCGAGCGGCGAGGTCTTCCTGCCCAAGGCGTCGCAACGCCTGCTCGACGTGCGGACCGTCCCCGCCGCTTCCGAGAAGACGCAGGCGGGCGCGGAGCTGGTCGGAACAGTCATCGCCGATCCGTCCCACGAAGGCCGCGTGCAGGCCCCAATGGACGGCCAGATCGAGCTCGCCTCTGGCGAGGTCTCCTACGTTGGCAAGGCCGTCAAGGCCGGCGACGTACTGGCACTCCTCGCGCCCGCCATGCCGGTCTACGAGCGCGGCACGCTCGCCCAGGTCACGGCCGACGTCGAAGGCAAGTTGCGCATCGCCGAGCAGAAGCTCCAGCGTCTGACCCGCATTTCCGGCGACTACATTCCCCAACGCGAGATCGACGACACCAAGACGGAGATCGAAAGCCTGCGCGAGCAGAAGCGCGTGCTCGAGCCGAAAAACACGGAGCGCTTGGAGCTGAAGGCGCCGGTCAACGGCATCATCTCGGTGGCCAATGTGCGCGCAGGACAGGTCGTGTCCTCACGTGACACGCTGTTCGAGATCGTCGATCCTCAACGGCTCTGGATCGAGGCTATCGGCGTCCGGGGAACGGACGATCAGAGCACCGTCATGACGGCCGTCGCGGTGGATGCCGAGGGGCACCGCATTCCGTTGACCTTCGTCGGCCGGGCGCCCGCGCTGCGCCAGCAGGCGCTGCCGCTGCTCTTCAAGGTCGATGAGCCGCACGCCTCGCTCGGCATCGGCGGCACCATCAAGGTGCTGATCCAGCACGGCGCACCGGTGGACGGCATCATCGTTCCCGAAGGCGCCGTCGTACGTGCGCCGAACGGGCTTCCGCAGGTCTGGGTGAAAGTTGCGCCCGAGCGCTTCGCGCCGCGTCCCGTTCGCACCATGCCGCTCGATGGCGAGCGTGTCGTGGTGACGTCCGGGCTCGTGAAAGGCGACCGCGTGGTCGTCGAGGCCGCCGAGCTGATCAACCAGGTGCGGTAGGGAGGAGTGCTTCCGGAAAAGTGTGAAGCGGTTTTCCGATAAGAAGCACGACAGAGGAAAAGATCATGTTCAACGCCATTGTCCGCGGCAGCCTCGCGAACCGGCTTTTCGTTCTTGTCGCCGCCGTTGCCTTGAGCATCTACGGCCTCATCACGTTGGCCCGTTTGCCCGTCGACGTTTTCCCGGACCTCAACCGGCCGACCGTCACCCTGATGACGGAGGTGGAGGGCTTGGCGCCGGAGGAGGTCGAGCAGCTTGTGACCTTCCCCATCGAGACCGCCATGAACGGCATGGCCGGCGTCTCGCGCGTGCGCTCGGTGTCGGGTGTCGGCCTCTCGATCGTCTATGTGGAGTTCGACTGGTCGGCCGAGATCTATCGCGCCCGCCAGCAGGTCGCCGAGCGCCTGCAGCTCGTGCGCGAGCAGCTACCGCCCAACGTTACGGCACAGATGGGGCCGATTTCGTCCATCATGGGCGAGATCATGCTGATCGCCATGTCGGCTTCGAGCGACGAGGCGACGCCGATGATGTTGCGCGAGATCGCGGACTTCACCGTCCGCCCGCAGCTTCTGACCGTACCGGGCGTCTCCCAGGTCATCCCCATCGGCGGCCAGGTGCGCCAGTACCGCGTCGTTCCCGATCCGCGCCGTATGACGGGCCTCGACATCGGCTTCGAGGCCATCGAGCAGGCGATCAGATCGTTCGGTGCCAATACCGGCGGCGGCTTCGTCGATCAGAAGACGCGTGAGTACCTGATCCGCAACATCGGCCGTTCCTCGAAGATCGAGGACCTGCGCAATCTCGTGGTCGCCTATCGCGACGGCCAGCCCGTGACGCTCTCCCAGGTTGCGGACGTGGATTTCGCGGCCCGCACCAAACGCGGCGATGCCGGGTTTAACGGCAAGCCTGCCGTCATTCTCGGCGTCCAGAAGCAGCCGGACGCCGACACCGTGACCATCACGCGCGAGATCGAGCGCATGCTGCCCGAGCTGCAGCGCGTCATGCCTGAGGGCGTGAAGGTCACGGACATACAGTTCCGCCAGGCGACGTTCATCGAAGCCTCCATCGACAACGTGAAGCGCGTGCTCATCGAGGCCCTCATCGTCGTCGCCGTGGTGCTGTTCCTGTTTCTGCTCAACTGGCAGACGACGCTGATATCGCTTCTGGCCATACCGCTGTCGGTGCTGACGACCGTCATTGTGTTCGAGATCATGGGGCTCTCGATCAACACCATGACGCTCGGCGGCCTCGCCATCGCCATCGGCGCGCTCGTCGACGATGCCGTCGTCGACGTCGAGAACATCTACCGGCGGCTCGGTCTGCATCGCCTGGCGGGAAGCCGCGATCCGCGCTCGACCGAGGAGGTCGTCGCCGCGGCCTCGATCGAGGTCCGGACCGGCATTCTCTACGCGACGGCCATCATCGTGCTCGTGTTCCTGCCGCTGTTCGCGTTGTCCGGCATCGAGGGACGCTTGTTCGCGCCGCTCGGCATCGCCTTCATCGTCTCGATCCTGGCAAGCCTGCTGGTCTCGATGACGGTGACGCCGGTGCTCGCCTACTGGTTGATCCCGCGCATGAAGCATCTGGCCGAGCACGAGAGCCCCATCGTGCGCGTATTGAAGCGCTGGCAGCGGCGTGGCCTAGCCTGGTGTTTCGAGCGTCCGATGTTCGTCATCGGCATGCCGGTTGCGGCGGTCATCGCCGCGCTTGTTGCCGGCACCTTGCTGCCACGCGCCTTCCTTCCCGCCTTCAATGAAGGCACGGTGCTCGTCGGAATATCGCTGCAGCCGGGCATCAGCCTTGCGGAGTCGGATCGCCTCGGCAGGCTTGCCGAGACCATCATAGCGGAGGTGCCGGAGGTACACTCA
>CAZDUD010000017.1:0-45674 GCA_964508485.1 uncultured Hyphomicrobium sp.
CCCCACATCGAGGGGACCCCGAGGGTCGGCGCGGACCTAGCGTTCTCCTATAAGATCAAGAACACCAACACGGGGCATAACCTTCCCTCCGGCTCGCTCGGTGCGCAGCCGCAGCTCTGGGTGAACGTCGCACTCGTGGATCCCGACGGACAGAACGTCTGGGAGACTGGCTATGTCGATAGCAACGGCGACATCGCGGACCTGCACAGCCTCGACGTCGCGGCGGGACGCATCAAGACGGATCAGCAGCTCGTGCACTTCCAGACCAAGTTCCTGACGACCAACGTCAGGGGCACGGAGCGCGAGATGTACCTGCCGGTGAACTTCGACGTCGATCCGCTGCCGCATCTGCGGCCGCCGGGCGTACCGACGACGGTGCTCAACCATCCCCCGCTGGTGCGCATGGAGAACCGGTCGCTCGCGCCGCTGGGCGAGGCGGTGGCCAACTACAAAGTGCCGGGGAACCTGATCACGAAACCAGGGAAATACCGTCTCGCCTTCCGCATGCGAAGCCGCGCCGAGCCGATCTACTTCATGCGCTTTGTCGGTTCGACCAGGGAAATGGAGCAGAGCATGAACGAGCGGATCATGAACTTCCATTCCTTCGCGGTGGATCTCGACGTGCAGGGTTAGCACCGGAAAGCCAACCAGCCCTACCCCTCAGGTCAGAGCCACGGCGTGGAGTTTCCATATGATTTGTAATGCGTACCGTGCCCGGACTACCACTGTTTCCATCGCGATGGCGGCTGGCGGCTGCCTTGTGATGTCCGGCGCGGCTGCAGGCCCTGCAGTCGCACAGAGCAGCAGCGAGAGCGGCTGGGTGACGGAGGTATCGCCCGTCGCCTCCCAGCGCGATACCGCCAAAGCCCGAGAGGGCGCGCAGTACGTCGGCGGGCCTGTCGAAAAGGAGGCTGGCGACACTGCGGCGGACGCGACACCAGCCCATGCGCCCGCCAAGGTGGCCAGCGCGGACGACCTTTTCCTGCCCGATCCGGAGTACGGCAAGGACTACGATTCCCAAGGGCAGGTCGATATCTACGGCGCGAAGAGCTCAGTCGAGCCGCCGCGCCCGCTGCTCGAGATCGGCCGTCAGCAGTACACCTCGGGCATATACGACGAGAGCAACACCTTCCTCGGCGAAAAGAACCCGCTGCTTCCCGGCCTCTCGATCTACGGCGACTGGCGGACGGCGGTCGCCTACAACAACAATAACGGCAAGGATATCGCCCAGATCGCGACCCGGCTGAACCTCGACGTCGACTTAAAGATCACCGGCACAGAACGCCTGCACGCGTTCTTCACGCCGCTTCAAGACGGCGCTGCGGAATTCACGCGCTACGAGTTCGGCGGCGGCGACGCCAACGACAAGTTCAACGACGAGTTCGACCTCGACCCGCAGACGCTGTTCTTCGAGGGCGACCTCGGCTCCATCTATTCCGGGTTCTCCGGCCAGGAAGCCAGCTTCGACCTGCCGTTCACGGTCGGCCTCTTCCCGCTGTTCCTGCAGAACGGAATCTGGGCGAACGATGCCATCCTCGGCGGCGCCGTTAGCATCCCTGCGAAGAACTCGGCCTCGCTTGGGCTCGCCAACTTCGACGTCACGTTCTTCGCGGCGTTCGACGATGTCGACAACGCGGGCATTATCGGACCAGGCGACGACAGCAACGCCAATCTCTTCGGCATGACGGCCTTCATCGACGCCTTCGACGGGTATATCGAAGGCGGCTACGCCGTTATCGATGGGCGCGACGAGCAGGACGGCCTCCTCACGCACTTCCTGACCGGCGCTTACACCCGCCGCTACTACAACACCGTATCGAACTCGACACGCGTGTTCGCAAACTTCGGGGATGACCCCAACGGCGATAGCGACGGCCTCGCCATCATTTCGGAGAACAGCCTGATCACAGGCCTGCCGAGCACGCTGCTCCCCTATGCCAACTTCTTCGTCGGCTTCGGCAATCCTCAACCGCTGGTCGACGGCAATGGCGCCGGAATCCTGAAGAACGTCGGCATCAACTTCGAGACCGACGCGCTCACCGGCTACCCGAAGCTCGACGACTCCGGCTCCGACGCCCTCGGCGGTGCAATCGGCCTGCAGTATCTCTTCAATCTGGACCAGCAGCTCGTCTTCGAGGTTGCGATGGTCGAGCCCTTCAACGATGACGGCATCGGCGCCCAGGATACGCAATACGGCTTCGGCGTTCGCTATCAGATCCCGATCGACCGGGCCTGGCTGTTCCGCGCCGATGCGACCTATCAGATCCTCGAGGGCGAGGACGAAGACAACTTCGGCCTACGCGCCGAAGTCCGCAGGAAGTTCTGACCGATCGGCTATGCGAGGTGGTCTCATGAACAGTCGGAATTCAATCGCACCTCTTCTGACGGCTTGCTTGCTGGCGGTCGGCCTGCTCGCCATTGCGCCAGCGGCCAATACCGCATCGGCCGAGCAATCCGTTCGGAAGTCCCGCGAGAGCGCGAGGGATTATGTGCTCGAGAGCAAACACCGTAGCCGACGCCGTGTCCGCGCCCCGATAATTCCGCAGCCCAGAGGTCCGGCTTACATCTACTACGACTACCCCTACTACTACGCCCGCGGGCACTATCCGACGCACATCGTCCGCTATGTCTATTATCCGCCCCCTTACTACAGCCGAAGCTCTGATCCGCGGTACGGCCGCCGCTGCTCCGAACTCTATGGAACATGCGCCCGCAAGAAGGGAGCCTGCAAATGTCGTTGACCCTGTTCGGTTGGCTTCTTATCGCCTCTTCCGTCGCCATATCGAGTTGGCTCGTCCTCCCGCTTCATTCGAGAGGCTCCCGAAGCGAGCCGTTTGACCTGGAGGCCTGGCTGCGGTCATCGAGCTGGAGGTTCAATCAAGCCCTTCGCGGCGCCGCGGGGACGCTGGCTGTGACGGCTGCCGTCTTTGTCCTCGTTGCGTGCATCGGCACGGCCACCTCCTATCTGGGTGATCGTTCAGGGGCGCCCGGTTTGCAGAACGTGGACAACGAAATCCTTGCAGGCCTCGACAACTACGTGCGTTCGATCGGATCCGAAAAACCGGCACCCACGGCGGCGGCCGGCGAACTGCTGCCCGATGTGAACACAATGATCGAACGGCTGGTGGCGCGGCTGGAAACGGCACCCAAGGACGTGCAGGGCTGGCGGATGCTCGGCTGGTCCTACTTCAACACCGGGCGCTACGATCAGGCGGCGGCGGCTTATGAGAAGGCGGTCGAGCTCGATCCGAGCTCCGCCGAGCTCAAGGTCGCATTCGATGACGCCAAGGCAAAGGCCGCTGACGGCGACAAGTCAGGGATGGCCTTGTCCGTGCAGACCGCAGCCGCTGGCAAGGGCGCCGACGGACCGAGCGTCGCGAGAACGAACGGCTCCGCAGCGATGCCTCCGCACGAGAGCGACGCCGCTGTCCGATCGATGGTGGACGGATTGGCAGACCGCCTCGAGAGCGCCCCACGCGACGTCGAGGGCTGGACCCGCCTCATGCGCTCTCGCGTTGTGCTCGGCGAGCGGGAGGTCGCCGCAACAGCGTTCCGCAAGGCGCTCGAGGTCTTCAAAGACGACCCGGCAGCATCCGGCACGATTACAGCCGCGGCGGTCAAGCTCGGGCTCAAGGCCGAGTAACTACGCCGCTCCCCGCGCCCGCGGATATTGTCTTGCGCTCACAAAAAGGGGCACTTAGTGTCCCCCGAACTCTTGCAGGTCTTTGTTCGTGGGCGCCTCGATGGAATTGAAACGTATCCCGCGCGATCTTTCCCGATGGGTGCGTCGCAAGACCGGAACATTCGGGTCGATGTCCGGGCGCCTCGACAAGAACCGACCGGACCAGCCGCCACCGCTTCTCACCGAGCACATTGCCTCGACCAAGGTGTTCGCCTCGCGCAACGACTTCCTGCACAGCCTTCCGAAAGGGAGCATCGGCGCCGAGGTCGGCGTGCAACGCGGCAACTTCTCAGTCCATATTCTCGACGTCGTCGCCCCCAAGGAGCTGCATCTGATCGACATCAGCTTCGCCAAGCTGGGCGATCGCTTTGCCGACAACCCTGCGGCCGTTCGGCACGAAGGCCGATCCGTGGACATGCTCGAGGGCTTTCCGGACGGCTATTTCGACTGGATCTATATCGATGCCGACCATTCCTACAAAGGCGTGCGGGCCGATGCTTCCGTTGCCGCTCGCAAGGTCAAGCCCGACGGCTTGCTCGTCTTCAACGACTACATCATCTGGGCCCATCACGAGGGGCTCGCTTACGGCGTGGTCCAGGCCGTGAACGAGATGTGCGTCAACGAAGGGTGGGAGATGGCTGCCTTCTGCCTTCATCCCAACATGCATTGCGACGTTGCCATCAGAAGGCGGCGGCAGGGGTAGCGGTCAGGCCCGTTCTCAGCGAACGATATTATTTGGCGTCCCTGCACTCGTCCCGTCGGCGACACGACGGAGCACAGGAGACGCAGCATCCTCGAAAATATAATCGCCATGGGTCGACAAGAATTCAGTCGTCGCTACCCGGCAGCCCCCATAGGCGTGAAAATCATCCAGGACGATAACACCGCCAGGCGATAGGCGGCTCGACACGGACTCCAGACAGAATTTTACCGGGTCGTACCAGTCGCAATCAATGTGCGCAAACGCTACGGTTTTAACGTCGCAACGCGGCCAGGTGTCTTGAAACAGGCCTTTGTGCAAAGCGACCGTTTGCCCGTCGACAGCAACACCGTGCCGCGCAAAGGAACCTAGCACCTCTTGGTAGAGGTTCTCGCGATAGCCGTAATAGACGTCACCGTTGATCCCCTTGGAGTTGCCGGATGCGATGACCTCGTATCGCTGTTTGGATTTTTCATCATCCTTCTCCGAGGTTGGAGGCGGGATCATTTCAAACACGTCGAAGCCATGAAATGAGCGGCCGTCGCGCCGCGCGAGGTCAGCAAGGACAATCGCAGACCCTCCGAGCGCCACCCCAAATTCAAGAATGTCGCCTTGGGTGCCGTCACGCAAAATGGAGGCCGCGGTCTGTTCCAAATGGCTGAGCTTTTCGTCGGAAAGATAGGTTAGTCGTTCCCTCCGAACAGCGCGTGCGGTCGGCGATAGCAGACGACGCCGGTTCATGCGCCGCCACCAGCGCCCCAAGCGATTGCCGGACGATACGCTTCTCACGACCGTCGCTCCCTGTCTAGCATGCGCCACATGCCCATCTGCGAACTCTCGATCATACGGCTTCGAGCTTCTCTTCAAGAGCAGCCTTGAGTGCCGCTTTTACAGCCTCAAGATCAATCGGGGGTGGCGACCAATCCACAGGCTGAATAATGCGTCCTGGAAGGCCCTGCAAACTTCGCGCATGTAGCTTAAGGTTATAGATACGCCCCCCCACATCTTGAACGATCGATGTGCGGAAGTCGGAAGGATCACCAAAAAAGACAACTGGAATGCCCATTGCCATGCAGGGCAGCGCGCAGTGAAGGCGGGACGTTATGACCAGGCTAACCTCGTCCCTGTAGAATTTCAGGAGCTCCCGCGCGTGTTGGAGCTTGGTTGCATCAGAGAACATCCGCATCGTATGGGAAATGTTGACTGCGCCGCGGCGCAAAGCCTTCGGGATCGATATAGGTCGCGCATCCACAATAGCGACGCGCCCATTGACGGGGGCCCTTTCTCGTCTGGGAAACGTGAGCGTCATACAATAGGTGACTGTCGATCGCACTCCGAGAGATTGGAGAAATTCGGCCGTACCTTTGTCTCGCGCACCTATCGGTTCGAACTGCTTCAGGTATGCGGCGTGCCTCGCGATGAGCTCGCGTTTTTCCGGCGTGACGTGGAAACTCACAAACGCCGGACGTATGGTGCTTGATGGCGGCCATGCGTCCGTGTGCATGAACCATCCATTCATGATAACCGATACGGGAGATGGCGAACTAACCGAAGGGAGCCTCTCGCGGTCGACGAAAAGATCGACACGGGGCAAGAACTGCGCCGCTGCGATGGACTGGATATCATCGCCTATGTTCGCGCTCGTCGCACATACCATCTGTGCGTACTGCATCAGGTTGCCCCCTCATCCATTGAGCCCGCCATATGCGTTGGGGCTTCCTCCGGGCGCTTGCGCAGCCAAAGCTTCCTGCTGATCTTTTGAGTTGCCAGCTCGGCCGAACAGCGCAGCCACCAATACGCTCCCAATTTCCGAAAATTGTACACAAACGAGCTTAGCGACCGATAGCCGCTACCGCTCCACCTTCTTGTTCTCGAGTGACCGCCAAGATCCTGAATTGGCGAGGCGAGACTGGCTTGCTGGAAGGGTGACGGCACGACGCCATAAGTATCCAAATCCCAGTTCCATGGCATTCGGATATCGACGTCGACCGGTCTGGTTCTCGGCACTTCCCTGAGAAGCTTGTGCGCTCCGGACGCGCTGACAAGCTGCGCGACCGTCCCATCCGGGATGCGCGCAAAACGCACAAGTCTGGACCCGTTCGACAGGGTCGCAAGTTGCCTTGCAGGGAAGGACCTCGGTCGTGGGCGCCCATCCATGTGGATGTAGTCCCATCCTATTGGAAGGTTTGCGAGGAGGCTCTTGACGACATCCTCGGCGATTGGCTCGAAAGTGGCGTCATCCTCCAAAATCAGCGCATAACCGAGCTTGCGGGAGATGATCTCCTTCCAAGCCAACATGTGGCTGGCATAGCAACCCACCTCCCCATCTTTCAGTGACGATGCAGGAAAGAGGCTTTGCAGGTGGACTGGGAGTTTGCGGCCATCGACGCCGGAAATGCGCTGCGCGACAAAGCCTGTTTTTGCAAGGCAAGCTTCAACCGCGGCCCGTCGCGTCTCGTCCACATCACGATTGATATAGAAAACCGTGATAAGTGGTTGCCCGCCGTCACTCATCCCCACATCCGTCCGTCAACTAGCGACAACCGTTGTCCACGTGTTGGCAAAGTAGCTTTGGCGTGAGTTGCCTTCAAGGCGGCACCCCATGCCCGAGCGGGCGACTTGAGGCTTTCGCCTCTGCATCGCCGTCCTCGGCGCTGCGGATGGCAAGGGTCATGTAGATCGCCGTCAGGGCAAACAGCGACATAAACCACGTCTGCCAAAGCTCCCAGCTCGATGCGATCTCCATCGAGAAAACAGAGAATGCCGCCAGCGCATAGGGCTGTGTGTGCTCTGGGAGACGCGTGATGGCGCATAATGTGCCTAGTCCGGCTCCGAGGAAGAGCGCCGCACCTACGAAGCCGAGCTCGAACCAGTTCTGCAGGTAAACATTGTGGGCGTGGCGGTGGATGGTGGCGCCGCCTTGCTTTGCCGGGGCGTGCACATCCCCTCGTTTTCGCCGCTCATCCTCGACATATCCTGTCCGAACGCCTGCTCCGAGGATGGGCGCCTCGGCGATGTTGGTCGCGGTGTTGTGCCAGATAATGAAACGGGCCTGCGCCGATCGCTGCACCCAGGATGCCTTGTGTAGCTCAAGGGGATCGTAAGCCACTTGTGCGGCGATGACGCAGCCAAGCACCAGCAGCGCCCAGGCCGACCCAACCAGAATCACGGCCGCCCGATGCCACCAGTATGCGACGGCGAAACACAAGAGCCCCGCGACGAGTGCCAACTTCGACGTCTCGTGATTGGACCCCATGGTCGTCAGCGTCGCACTCACGACCAGAGCGACGGCTATCAGCTTTGCTTTCCGGCCTGACCAAAGGGAGGCCGCGCATAGGATGGACGGCCAGAGGAACATGTTCAGCACGGCAATTGAGCGGTTCAACTCCGCGCTCGGGATGCGCATGTGACCGAACTTGTTGACCCTGGTATATTTGGTTAGCTCGAATACGTGAAAGTTCTCATCGATGAGGCGGCGGATGAGTTGGTTCGACCAAACCTCGTGCAGCAGGATGAGGCCACCGATCAGAACGGCAATCACGAACCAAAACGCAACAGGACGAAGGCGCTCGCCCGGCTGGTTAGCCAGCCACTGATTGACGACGTGCCACTGGAGGAAGGTCAGCGCGGCAGTCAACGTACTTTTGAGCGTCGTGCTCGCGTCCGAGGACCAGACAGCGCTCATTGCAGCGAAGCCCAGGAAGAGCGCCAGTGGGATGCTTGCCGGCACAGGCTTCTGAAAATCGCGGAAAGATCTACGCTCAACATAGGTGAGAATGAGCACTGCGATACACAGCGCGGGCAGCGTGAATACGGTCGATCGCGCGGCGACGATATCGACCGCGGCCACGACGGGAAAGAGCACGGCGATCAGGTGCTCGGCGGGACCCGTTCGACTTGCAGCAGCCTCGACGCGTCCGATACCCACCGTGGCGCCCCTCCCTTATTCGGCTTATCGCCAATGCTCCTGAATCCAGGGCGTCGGACGCACGTGCTTGTAGATCTTCTTGTACCACTGCGCCGGCCACCGCCCGTCGCGGGCCTCATCGGGGTCCGGCTTGCCGGTGAAACACACAACCTTTGTGCCCTCGGGAAGCGGAGCGGATATGAAGAAATTCAGCGGCCACCGCGGCAGAAGAGAGTGCTTAAAGCTCACGCACCATGCTTCAGGCCAATAGTGCATCTCGCGGATGGTGCGGGAGATGTAGGTCTGGGAATTCGGGAACGTGCCGAGAATGCGCTCCGGGTCCTTTTCCAGATCGTGGAAAAGATAGGGATGGGATCCGACCCTGAACCTGTAAACCGACGTGTTGCCTATTTTTGCTCCCGGCTGCGTCCAGTTATCGATGACACAGAACGTCTTCTCCGGCGCGTAATCGAAAAATTCATCGATCGAGCCGGTGATCACGACGTCCAGGTCGACGAAGAGCACATCTCCCGAAAGGCCGGGCAGGCTCGGCTGCCATAGCCCGATTTTCCGCCATGGCTTGTTCTTCACCCGCTCCGGAAGGGAAATGCTCGGGATGGGATAGCAAGTGACGTCCGGGGATATTCCTCTCGTGTCGTCGGTGTAGCAAACCAGCCGCGTGTTGCGTTTGGTGTTTCTGCTTATCATCGACCAGAGGCAATTGACGTAGTCGGAGGAATAGCGGTCCCCCCATTTCATGCATACGATCGTTTGTGCGCCTGTCTCTGACAAGGTCCCTCCGAATTCCTGCGTCACGTTTCGTTCTTGCCGAACAACGCCTCGCGGTTGTTTGCTGGCGGCCGCGAGCCCAAGCTCCCAACCGCTGCCCCTCGCGTAGACTGTGGACGGAGTGATTTTGCGTCGGTTTTTTACAGCAGCGCTGCGTGGCAGGCAAGGCGACAGACCGGCTGCCGAACGGGTCGGGATCTGGCGCCATCCCGGGCCGGACGCTCAAACGGGCACCTCTGCCCGCATCGCCCGTAGAAGCGCTAATCGGCCGCCCCAACTGGGATAAAAAACCGTTGAACGGCTGCCCAGCTCAGGTAAACGTTTCGGGCCTAACCTACCTGCGCGACAGCCCATGCTGCCGGACCTGCGCGAGCGTCGAGCTATTCCCTTGTGGCGAGGACAGAACGAATGAATGGAGACATTGTCGGCGTCGACGGCAGGACCTCCAAACCGTACGTGGTCGTTGGCTTCTTTACTCCCAACTACCGGCCTCTCGCTGAAAACCTCGCCAAGGATCTGGCCGCAACCCAGAACCCCTATCATCTCATCGCGCGCGACAAAGGCACTGCGACTTGGCGGAACGTCGTGCACTGGAAGCCCGAGATCGTTCTCGAGGCGATGGACCATTATCCGGACTCTGCCATCATTTTTCTCGACGTGGATTGCTCGGTACGTGGATCGCTCGAACCGACCCTGGGTTTCTCCGGCGACATTTCGGCCCGTTCAAAATTGCGCCTTACAAACCACGTCTGGCCATTTCGTAAAAAAACCCTGCTGCAAATCTCGTCGCGAAGCATGGTTTTTAAACCTAACCATCGGGTCCGGAAGTTTCTGGCGGACTGGCGCGACGAGCTTCGCACGGCGTCCTACTATCAAGGCGGGTGCGAAATGGCGCTGCGTTTCGTGATGATGCGCTCCACGGGGCTGGGATTTTCTCCCATGGATCCGAGGTATTCGGGCCTTGAGATCGACAAGGCGACATCCGATGCTGTGGTCGTGCACGATAGCGCGACCCGGCATGGCGGACACGGCTAGAACAGATAACGTATAATAAAATACAAGATCTGCGGCGGTTCCCCTCGCGGGGTTTGGCCTTATCTTCGTTCCGAAGAATAGTGCTTTTTTACTTTTCGTTTTTACACGGATGGATGAGCGTCCTCTGAAAGCGAGAGTCGCTTTTTTGCATCCCTCAAGTCGGGTATCGAGCCTTTGCAATCTGAGATGTGCTGCTGCATAACTGCGCTCGCCTGACGGGACCAGGAGCAAGGGCCTGCGCAGCATCGGCAGGACAAGGGGCATGGAGCTGGACAACGAAGCGATTTCCGTCATTGGCCTCGGCTATGTCGGATTGCCGCTTGCTGTGGAGTTTGGCAAGAAGCGCCAAGTGGTGGGCTTCGACACCAACGCTGCGCGGGTGGACGAGCTCAAGGCTGGGCGCGACCGTACCCTCGAGGTCGAGGACGCGGACCTCAGGGCTGCAAGGAAGCTCAGCTACACGAGCGACCCCAAGGATCTCGGCCGCTGCAAGATCTTCATCGTCACCGTGCCGACGCCCATCGACGAAGCCAACCGGCCGGATCTCGCGCCACTCATCAAGGCCTCCGAGACGATCGGCAGCGTGATGCCCAAGGGCTCGGTCGTGATCTATGAATCGACGGTTTATCCCGGCGCCACGGAGGAGGTCTGCGTCCCCGCGCTCGCGCGCGCGTCGGGGCTAACCTTCAATCGGGACTTCTTCTGCGGCTACAGCCCCGAGCGCATCAACCCGGCCGACAAGGCCCACAGGCTGCCGACGATCGTGAAAGTCACGAGCGGCTCGACGCCGGAGGTAGCGGAGGCGGTCGACAGGCTCTACGGCGAGATCATCACGGCCGGCACCCACAAGGCGAGCAGCATCAAGGTCGCGGAAGCCTCGAAGGTCATCGAGAACACCCAGCGCGATCTCAACATCGCGCTCATGAACGAGCTCGCCGTCGTCTTCGCGCGCATCGGCATCGATACGGCCGAGGTACTTGCAGCTTCCGGCACCAAGTGGAACTTCCTGAACTTCCGGCCGGGCCTCGTAGGTGGGCATTGCATCGGCGTGGATCCGTATTACCTCACGCACAAGGCCGAGCAGCTCGGCTATCACCCTCAGGTCATTCTTGCCGGCCGGCGTATCAACGACAACATGGGCCGCTATGTAGCGCGCAATACCGTGAAGCTGATGCTGAAACAGGGTCTCGACGTGGTGCGCAGCCGCATTGGCGTGATGGGCATCACCTTCAAAGAAAACTGCCCGGATATCCGCAACTCCAAGGCCATCGATATCGTCAAGGAGCTCGAAGACCACGGCGCCAACGTTCTCGTAACCGATCCCAAGGCCGACGCGCGCGAGGTTCACGAGGAGTATGGCATCACGCTCGGCGACATCGCCAAAACCTCGCCGGTCGATGTGCTCGTGGTTGCCGTCGGTCATGAGGAGTATCGCAGGATGACGCCCGAGGCGCTTCGCAGTCTCGTCCGCGGCGAGAGTCCGCTGCTCGTCGACGTCAAGAGCCTGTACGACCGCCACGCCTGTGCAGCGGCAGGCTTCAAGGTTTTCAGGCTATAAAGGCAGGGAGCGATGATCTACCCGACTGTCAGCGGACGAAAGGTGCGGTTTGCGCTGGTGGGGTGCGGGCGTATCGCGGCCAATCATTTCGGCGCCATTGAAAAGCATTCCGACCGCTGCGAGCTGGTGGATGTTTGCGACGTCTCGCCCGGCACGCTGAAAGCAGCAATGGCCCGTACGAAGGCTAAGGGGCACAGCTCGCTTGCCGACCTTCTCGAGACGACGACTGCCGACTGCGTGATCCTGACGACCCCAAGCGGGCTGCACCCAAGCCAGGCGATCCAGGTTGCCAAGACCGGCCGGCACGTGATGACGGAAAAGCCTATGGCGACCCGCTGGAAAGACGGCCTTGCCATGGTCGAAGCATGCGACGCTGCAGGCGTCCGGCTCTTCGTCGTGAAGCAGAACCGGCGCAACGCGACGCTGCAGCTCCTCAAGCGGGCTGTCGAGCAGAAGCGGTTCGGACGCATCTACTCGGTGGCCATCAACGTCTTCTGGACCCGGCCGCAGGACTACTACGACAGCGCCAAGTGGCGCGGCACCTGGGAGTTCGATGGCGGCGCCTTCATGAATCAGGCGAGCCATTACATCGACCTCATCGACTGGCTGATCGGGCCTGTCGAAAGCGTGATGGCGTTCACGGGCACGCTTGCGCGCAACATCGAGGTCGAGGACACGGGCGTCGCTGCGTTGCGTTGGCGAAGCGGTGCCGTCGGCACGCTCAACGTCACGATGCTCACCTATCCCAGGAACTTCGAGGGCAGTGTCACCATCCTGGGCGAGAAAGGGACCGTTCGGATCGGCGGGCTCGCCGTCAACGAGATCCAGCACTGGGAGTTCGCCGACACGCGTCCCGAGGACGAGCAGGTCCAACAGGCCAACTACGAGACGACGAGCGTCTACGGCTTCGGCCACCCCCTGTATTACGATAACGTGATCAAGACACTCATGGGCGAGGCCGAGCCCGAGACGGACGGCCGCGAAGGGCTGAAGTCGCTCGAGCTTCTGATCGCCATGTATCTCTCGGCGCGCGACGGCAAGCGCGTCGCTCTCCCGCTGGAGTACTGACGCGGTGCCCGCTCCAATCATACATTCGACAGCGATCGTCGACGATGGGGCCGTCATCGGAGACGACACGCGCATTTGGCATTGGGTTCATGTTTCGGGCGGCGCGGTGATCGGACGGGGATGCTCTCTCGGCCAGAACGTGTTCGTCGGCAACAAGGTCAGGATCGGCAACAACGTCAAGATCCAGAACAACGTCTCGGTCTACGACAACGTCACGCTCGAGGACGACGTGTTCTGCGGGCCGAGCATGGTGTTCACGAACGTCCACAATCCGCGCGCTCACGTCTCGCGCAAGAGTGAGTACCGCGACACGCTGGTCAAGCGCGGTGCCACGCTGGGTGCGAACTGCACCATCGTCTGCGGCGTCACGGTCGGAGAATTCGCCTTTGTCGGTGCCGGGGCCGTCGTCAACCGCGATGTTCCGGCGTATGCGCTCATGGTCGGCGTTCCTGCGGTGCGCATCGGCTGGATGAGCGCACACGGCGAGCGCTTGGCGCTCCCTGCCGACGGCAACGGAGAGGCCTCCTGCCCTGCGACCGGCACGCGCTACGTGCTGGAGAATGGCGTCTGCCGGGCGCTCGAGGACTGAATGCACGAGAAACCCATGCAGTTCATCGATCTCAAGACGCAGCAGGCGGCTCTCAAGCCCGAGCTGGATCGCCGCATCGCCGCTGTTCTTGCGCATGGCCAGTACATCATGGGGCCCGAGGTCGGCGAGCTGGAAGCAACGCTTGCCGCTTATGTCCGGACAAAGCATTGCATCGCGGTGGCGAGCGGCACGGAAGCGCTTCTAATCGCCCTGATGGCGCTCGGCGTCGGTCCCGGCGACGAGGTCATCACCACGCCGTTCACCTTCGTTGCCACCGCCGAGGTCATCGCCCTTGTCGGAGCGACCCCCGTTTTCGTCGACATCGATCCCTTGACCGCGAACATCGATGCCGGTCGGATCGAAGCCAGCATCACGCCGCGCACGAAGGCCATCGTTCCGGTGAGCCTCTACGGACAGATTGCGGACCTGGACGAGATCAACGCGGTTGCTGCGCGCCATGGAAACATCCCAGTGATCGAGGACGGCGCTCAGAGCTTTGGCGCCACGGCCGACGGGCGGCAGAGTTGCAGCCTGTCCACGTTCGGCTGCACGAGTTTCTTCCCCTCAAAGCCGCTCGGCTGCTACGGCGATGGCGGCGCCCTTTTTACCGACAACGACGATCTCGCCCGCGCCGCCCGCGAGATCCGCGTTCACGGGCAGAGCAAGCGTTACGTCCATACCCGCATCGGCGTCGGGGGCCGCATGGATACGCTCCAGTGTGCGATCGTGCTCGCCAAGATGGGGCGCTTCCCGTGGGAGGCGACCGAGCGCGGGAAGATCGGCGCGCGCTACACGGCTCTCATTCACGAGCGCATTGCGGGAGCAAAGACCGTTCCAGCGCACGACGTCGGCCAGCCGCTTACGAGTGTCCGGACGCTTGCGCTCAAGCCGAACCGGACCAGTGTGTATGCCCAGTACACCGTCCTCGTTCCCAACCGCGAGGACGTGCTGGCCAAGATGCAAGAGGCTGGCATCCCGACGGCCGTACACTATCCCATCCCGCTCAACCGGCAGCCCGCCTATGAGCGCATGAGTGCGGGGGAGCCGACGCCGGTTGCCGAATGGACCGCGCAGCACGTTGTGAGCCTGCCGATGGGGCCGGATCTCGCGCCGGACGATCAGGATCGCGTTGTCGCCGCGCTCGCTGCGGCCGTTGCCTAATCCGCCTCAGCGGACGGCCCGGCTCATGACGTTGCCCAAGGCGGCACACGTCCGCTCGATGTGCTCTGGCGCGAGCGACGGATGCACGAGGAACGCGAGACTCGTCTCGCCAAGCTCCCGCGCGACCAGAAGCCGTTCAGCGGGCCGCCAGGGCGTGCCCTCGAATGCCTTCTCGAGGTAGATCTCGCTGCAGGAGCCCGTGAAGCACGGCACGCCCTCGGCCCGGATCTCGTGGACAATGCGGTCCCTCGTCCAGCCGTCGGCCAGCGCAGCGGGCTCCACGAATACATAGCAGCGATAAAACGCGGGCTCTGCCCAGTCGGGGATGCTCGGCACGCTGAGGCCAGGAAGTGTGTGCGCGGCCGCGTGGATCTCGGAGGCGTAGCGGCGGCGCAGCGTTGTCCATTCCGCCACCTTCCCAAGCTGCAGGCGGCCGATGGCGGCTTGCAGCTCCAGCATGCGGCCGTTGGTGCCGAAGCCCTCGTGCACCCAGCGGAACGTCGCCTGCGGCTCGTCGGTCTGCATGGCGTCGAAGCTTTTGCCGTGGTCCTTGAGCGACCAGATGCGCCGCCATAGCGCCGGATCGTTCGTGGTGACCATGCCGCCTTCGCCGCCGGTCGTGATGATCTTGTCCTGGCAGAACGACCAGCAGCCGACGTTGCCAAGCGTCCCTACCGGGCGCCCCTTGTAACGCGCGCCATGGGCCTGCGCGCAGTCCTCGATAACGGCGAGCCGATGTGCGCGCGCCAGTTCCATGATCGGGTCCATGTCGGCCGGCATGCCGCCCAGATGCACGACGACGATCGCCTTGGTGCGCGGCGTGATCCTCGGTGCGATGGTGTCGGCGGACAGGCCTTGCGTCTCGCGGTCGACATCCGCGAATACGGGCGTCGCGCCTGCGGTGACGACACAGGAGACGGAAGCGATGAACGACCGTGGCGTGACGATCACCTCGTCGCCGGGCCCGACATCGAGCGCCCTGAGCGCGATCTCGAGTGCGATGGTGCCGTTGGCGAGCGCGACCGCATGGCGGGCCTTTGCCCAGGTTGCGAACTCTCGCTCGAACGCGCGCCCCTCCTCGCCGGTCCAGTAGTTGACCTTGTTGGATGCGAGCACGCGTGCAACGGTCTCCACCTCCTCCGGCGTGAACGACGGCCAGCCCGGAAACGGTGCGTTCGCCACGGCCTCAGCCCTTTTCCAACGGGCGGGCGGGATTGCCGGCGACCATCACGCCGGGTAGCACATCCCTGGTCACGACGGATCCCATGCCGACGACCGCGCCGCGCCCGATGACGAGCGGCGCCCCGGAACGGCCCTGGCGCAGCATGGCGCCGGCGCCGATGTAGGCGTGGTCCTCGATGCGGACGTTTCCGTTGCAGATGACGCCGGGCGCGAACGTGACGAAGTCGCCCAGCACACAATCGTGCTCGACGATGCTGCCGATGTTGGCGTGGAACTGACGGCCAATGCGGATGTTGGACGTGATCGTTACGAACGGGCACAGGATCGCCCCTTCGCCAATCACGACATCGTCCATGATCACCACATTGGGCGCGGAGACCGACCAGGGTCGTACACCATCCGCGTGGTATTGACCTTCAAGACGCTCGCGTACGGCGCTGTTGGCGATCGCCAACGCGGCGAAACGCTCGGATGCCTTGCTGGCGATGAACTCAGCGTAGGTCACGACCCTGTGGCCGTTTACAACCGACGTCGCCGGACGATCATCGATGAAGACCAGCCGGTCCTGCGAAACACCCTCTCGCGACAGCATATCCCGTGCGAGGGGGAGCACGCCGCGGCCGCAGCCACTCGCGCCGTAGATTCCGAACAGAGGCCCCGTCATGCAGCCGTTCCGTCGTTCCCCGTGAAGCGCCCGACCGTCGCCTCGCCTTCCGCCGTGATGCCCTTCCGCGAGAGCACCGCGAGCACCGTCCGGAAGAGGATGCGAAGGTCCAGCGCCAGGGACTGGTTGTCCACATACCAGACATCGTAGCGGAACTTGTCCTCCCATGTCAGCGCATTGCGGCCGTTCACCTGGGCCCAGCCGGTGATTCCGGGCCGGACCTCGTGGCGCCGCGCCTGCTCGGGCGAATAGAGCGGCAGATATTCCATGAGCAGCGGGCGCGGGCCGACCAGGCTCATGTCGCCCCTGAGCACGTTCCAGAGCTCGGGCAGCTCGTCGAGGCTTGTCGACCGCAGGAAGCGGCCGAACGGCGTCAGGCGCTCGGCGTCGGGCAACGGCGCGCCATCGGCGCCGACCGCGTTGGTCATGGTGCGGAATTTGATCAGGTCGAACGGCGCTCCGTTGAGGCCCGGGCGCGCCTGGATGAAAAGCACCGGCGCGCCGATGCTCACGCGCACCAGCACCGCTGTCAGGGCTGCCAGCGGCACCACGATTGGCGCGGTTGCGAGCACGGTCGCCACGTCAAATATGCGCTTCAGCGTCATCGCCGGCACACCTCGTCGAGGACATTTGCGAGCCGGCCCGCAAGCCGCTCGAAGTTGTAGTTTTGGGCCACGTGCTCACGCGCGGCTGCCCCCATGCGTACGCGCTCTGCGTACGGCAGCTTCGCCTGCGCGAGGATCGCTTCCGCAAGCTGCCCGGGATTTTCGGGCGCAACCGTCGTTCCGGCCCCAGCTTCCGCGACGGGGTTGTTGGGTATCTCGCACGCCATGATGATCGGCCGTCCGGCTGCCATGTAGTCGAACAGCTTATTGGAGCTTATGCCGTACTTGAACACCGCCACGTCGGAGAGATTGAACACGAACGCGTCGGCCTCGGCGGCCAGCGCCGGAATGGCAGCCTTGGGCACCGGATCCTCGAAACGAACGCTGGCGAGGGACAGCTTCCGCGCCATGTCCTGCAGCGACGGTTTAAGGGGGCCATCGCCGATCAGGCGAAGGAGAACATTCCCGCCCCGGTCCTCAATCAGGCGCATTGCGCGAAGCAAATTCGACAGCCCGTTCGCCTCCCCGTGCGCGCCGAAGTACATGAGCGTGAGGACATCCGACGGACGCGGCGGCTTGATCTCGGCATTGGCTCCAAGATCGACGCCGTTCGGAATCCATACGATCTTGTCTTTCGCAATGCCGAGAGATTCGATGTAGTCGCCGGCATAGGGCAGCAGGACGACGATCTTCCGGGCTTCGCGATAGAGCCGTGTTTCGAGGCTGCGCATCACGCGCGCCACAACGCCATCCGCCTTCAACCGACCCATGTCGATAAGCGTTTGCGGCCACAGATCGCGCACCTCGAAAATGAAGGGGACGCCATAGCGACGTGCGAGCCGCGCCCCGGCCCACGCCGCCAGCGGATGCACGCTCGACCCAATGACGGCGTCCGGCGGATCGAGCATGCTAGCGGTTTCCCTGCCGGTGGCCCGCCACGCGTACTCCAGCATGTTGTAGACACGCGCGGCGCCGTTCCCCGTGTAGGGCGATGTCTTGAGCCAAAGGAATGGCGTACCCTCGATCATATCGAGCCGACGCTTGATGCCGGGCGGCAGGCGCTGGCGCCCGGTGCCGTGCTCCGTGCTGGCTGCGATGATGGAAGCCTTCCAGCCGTGGCTACCGAGGTTCTGCGCGAGTGAGAAATGCCGCGTCCCGCCAGGGCCTCCCGGAACCTGCGCATAGTGATTGAGTATCCAGACCCTGCGCGCCGCACGGTCCGAATCTGAATCAGATTGGGATGCTGTCAGAGCGGCGTGCACATCAGCCCCCAAGCGGCTGCGCTAGGACATCCATTGCGCCAGGATTGCTGCGATCTTGCCGGCCGCATTGCCATCGCCATAGAGCTCGACGCGCGCCGGCGCGGCCTCCAGAGCCTCATTAATGGCAGAGACGATTGCCGCCGCGCTAGCGGGAGGACAGAGCCTGTTCCACCCTGCCTCCACGAGCTCGGTCCACTCCGTTTCCTCGCGCAGCGTCACGCACGGCACGCCATGAAAATAGGCTTCCTTCTGCACGCCGCCTGAGTCCGTGAGGATGACGCGCGCGTGGCGTTCGAGCCAAACCATGTCGAGGAAGCCGACCGGAGGTGACAGGATCACGCCTTTGGGCATCTCGAGGCCGAACGTATCGATCAGCTTGCGCGTCCGTGGGTGCAGCGGCAGCACGACTGGAAGCGGGCTCGCACCAAAAGCGGCGAGAATAACCGCAAGGCGCGCCGGGTCATCCGTGTTTGCGGGGCGATGCACGGTCGCCAAGGCGAACTCTTGCGGCAAGCCATCCATGGGCGCCGGCCGGGTCTCTGCCTGCGCTCCGAAATGAAGCGCTGCATCGTACATCACGTCTCCGACCAGATGGCACTGCGCGATCCCCTCCCGCGCGAGATTGGCGACCGCGGTCGCCGTCGGCGCGAAGAGGACGTCCGAGAGATGGTCAACCACGACGCGGTTGATCTCCTCCGGCATATGCCGGTTGAAGGACCTGAGACCTGCTTCGACGTGCGCGACCTTGATATGAAGCTTCGCCGCCGCCAGCGCGCCCGCGAGGGTGGTGTCCGTGTCGCCATAGACGAGGATCTGCTTTGCGCCGAAATCGAGGAGCGCCCGCTCGACGGCCTCGAGCATGCGTCCAGTATTCTGGCCGTGGGTGCCGCCGCCGATTCCGAGGTTGAGGGCGGGTGCCGAAATCCCAAGCTCCCGGAAGAACACATCCGACATGTTGTCGTCGAAGTGCTGACCGGTGTGGATCATCTTCTCTTCGATTCCCGCTTCGGCGAGCGCCCGCGAAACGGCTGCCGCCTTAACAAACTGGGGCCGCGCTCCTACGACTGATACGATCATATCTTCGATTTGCCGCTATGGATTATGTGTGCTTGCGAACAGGGCTACGGACGCGTCGGCTCCGACAGCAGATTGGCGTAGAGTTGCATCAGTTTTCTTTCCTCCTGTTGCCAATTGTAGCGGTCGGATACGGCAGCTTTTCCACGCAGTCCCATAGCTTCGGCGCGTTCGGGATTTTGCAGGATCCACGAGATCGCCTCTGAGATTGAAGCGGGATCCTCGGGGTTGACCAGCAAGCCACAGTCTACTTCCGTGACGATCTGTTTCCAGAGCGGAAAGTCGGAGGCGATGACAGGCAGGCCTGCCGCCATATATTCGAAGAGCTTGTTCGGCTGAGAGTCGAGATAATTGGGGGTAGGTTGGAGCACGACAAGTCCGGCCCGGGATGTGCCAAGAAACGCCGCCAACGAGGGGCGATCCAGGA
The DNA here is from genome assembly GCA_964508485.1 of uncultured Hyphomicrobium sp. GTDB lineage: Bacteria > Pseudomonadota > Alphaproteobacteria > Rhizobiales > Hyphomicrobiaceae > Hyphomicrobium_C. The sequence continues at coordinate 19,704 of CAZDUD010000017.1, forward strand.
TCCCGTGATAGTCCACTTTGTCCCAACCCGGTAGCTCGCGCACATCGTCAAGAAAGGATTGTGGAACGATCGGGCCGGCCCATTTGAGGCGCGCTTCCGGTAGACTGCCAGAGAGCAGCGCCATGGCCTCCACCATCTTCTTGCCGCCGCGCAGCTCCGTGATGCCTCCCATGTACGCCACATGGAGGGGCCGCTTTGCGTAGGTCTGCGACTCGGGTGCTATCAGCTCCTCCGGTAGCGGATAGTTCTGTACGAGAACCGTGCGCTCAGGCGGAAACTTGGTCGCTATGTGGGGCGTCGCCGCCACGAAGGCATCCAGGGAATACTTGGCCACGCGCTCGACCGCCGACACCGATTTTGCAGCGAACCTTCTGAGGAGACTTGGTATCCAATGCTTGCCAAGGACCTGCTGCGGGTAATCCTCGTGGACGTCGTACACAACTTTGTGCCCCAGCGCTTTCAAAGCGAGGCCTGTGAAAATCAGCTCGGGATCGTGAAAATGAACGAGCCCGGGCTTGAGCCCAGCGATGGCGCGGAACGCCCGGACGTTTCCTAAAACGACGCGCGCGAGACGGCCACGATCAAGGGGGCCGATATCGACAAAACTGACGCCGCTCAGGTCGTCCGGTCCACTTCCCAGGCCGTCGGCAACAACCAGGATGACCCTTCTCCCGAGCGCGCGCAGAGACCGCATTTCCTTATGATAAATGCGGACATCACGCCTGGAATGGACCGTGGTGACATGAACGAGCGGAGCGTGCATATAGCTGCGGAGATATGAAGTTGATGGTAATGGTCAAATTTCCGAACAGCCGTGCCCCAGATCCCGTTACGCTTGCTTGCTCGCCATCTGTGATGTGTCGAGCTATAATAATTAGCATTTCCGCGGGGCTCTGAAACCGTTCGGATCGGTGGGGTTGACCTAAGAGAGATATATGCTCGCGAAGACAGGCGCTCTCATCAACAAGTTGCCGGGGAAGACAACCCGGAAGGAACTGGCCAAGGCGACGGTTCCTCCCCTGTACGCGTTCGTTCGGGCTGGCATTCGCATGGCAATAGCCGGCGTCCTTTATTTTTATGGATTGTATCACGCGGCAACGGTGGTGGCCATCCTGTCGATCGTCAGCCTTGTGGGTGTCGTCGAGGCGCAAATCGCGAAATCTATCGCGGCCTCTCTCCCTAAGATCGGCGTCTACTTCCGGAAGATCTATCGCGCCCGCAACAAATGATATCGTTGCGTTGCTTGGCCGGTCCGACGCGTCACGTCCGCAACCGGGAAAATCTCGAATTGGCTGCGTGACGTGCGGGTTCCGGGGGCTTGTCGCACAAACGCTGATACAGTTCGAGGAGGCGCGCGGATTGAGCTTTCCATCCGTACTCGCTCTTCATCAGCGTTATCGTTTCAGCGGAGGGCGTGTATAAAGCTTTCCTGGAAAGGACCAGCTTGATCCCCTCCGCCACTGCAAAGGGATCCGCCTGATCGACGGTCACGCCCGCATTGGTTTTGGCGATGATGGTCTCGTACTCAGGGAGCTTTGAAGCAACAATTGGAATCCCGGCAAACAGGCTTTCAAGGAGCTTGTTGGGGAAAGAAAAATGATAGCTCAAGCAGGTGTCCTGAATCAGCACCAGCGAAAGGTCGGCGGTTCGAACGAACTGCGACACCTCCGATGCCGGCACCGGGTCGACGAAATGCAGCCGCTCATCGATGCGCAAGAAACTCGCCAGCGATCGCAGCCATTTTTCGGTCGGCTGGTGCGTTCGCGGCCCAACAAGCGCGACGTGCAGGTCAGGCACCATCGGCATGGCTTCGACAATCTGAACCAGGCCGCGGCCAAATGTTACTCCGCCGATATATACCGCGAGCGGCGTATCGTATGGAATGGCTAGCTCGGTGCGAACATCACGCGTGATCTCTGTTGCGGCTTCACGCGGCGTGTTGTGAACGACGACCGGCCTTTCGAGACGATAGTGCGAGGCGAGATAGTCGGCGATCGAATCCGAAACCGTTATCACTGCTGCGGTTCTTCGGATCAGGAACCTCTCGCTTACACGCCGAACAAATCTATCGACACTATTTGTTACGCCAGCCCTGCCGAGTTCCAGCTCATGAGAATCGTACACAAGCTTTGCTTGTGTACGTCGTGCAATGAGCCACCCAGCATAAAGCGTGTACAGGTCGTGTGCATGCACGATATCCGGCGAAAGGTCCGCGCCCGCCCGACGGTAGAAAACGGCGTTTCTCAGCAAGAAATAAGCTGCGGGCCCTAATACCCTCATCATGTACAAGAGGTATCGCATCGAGCGAGAGGGCATAGATGTCGTCCGGTTGCCAGGTGCCGAAGCCCCAAGCCGAACGTAGTCTACCCGATTGACTGTTTGCTTCGCGGGATGTCCGAAGCTTCGGATCCCGAGCACCGTGACTTTGTGGCCGGCAGACGCCGCAGCCTCTGCAGAGCGCACGATGCGAGCATCGCGCTCAGCGCTGCTGTTCGAAAGAACGACAATTCGCAACGGCATGAACATTGTTCAAACCCCATAACGGGCTCCGTTTAGCCATTGGCACACATCCAACGTCAAACTCTTTTTTGTTCCGCGAGTGCGTCATTTTGCGTGCGCGCTGGCGTCGAATTTCACGTCCTGGCAGCGCCGCCGCCAGTCAGTGGAGGAGCGTGCCGCACGCACCGTTGATAATGGAGGCAGCCGTGACCTGTGGATCACCGCGTTAACGGACGCCCGGCTGAAGGTTCGTGCACACAATTGTCGATGCCGATGCATTGGATGCCGGCTGCGAGTCTCATAGATGAGAAGGTCGAGCAGAACCTCCGAAGGTCTTCGGAAATTGAGGCGACCATGAATCGTCAGGGCTACATGGCGGGCTACAAAGCCGCGCGGATAAGTTCAAACGCAGCTCTTGCCGAGCATTGGGTTGATCGCGGGCTCGAAAGCGGCATTGAGGATTGGCGGTTCCACAGAATAAAGGGGGACTTTCATCGTTCGCGCGGCGAATGGCTCGAGGCCAGAGACCGCTACGAGAAGGCCATCGCGCTCGCACCGAATGAGGATATTCCGCTTGCAATGCTTGCGAGGGTATCGATGCACTTTCGCGAGTTTGACGTGGCCGCACGCCTTCTCCGACGGGCCGTTGAGCTTGCTCCTCAAAAAGCTGCCTGGCACGTGAACCTGGGGACCTGCGAACTCAAGCTCGGCAACCTCGCCGCTGCGCGGCGTGCTTTGGCGCAGGCAGAAGCACTCGATCCGAAACGATCCCAACAGCGCATGATCGCCGATATCGATCGACGCCTCGTAAGCGGAAAGGTCACGACAGAAGCAACACAGGGGTTCTACGACGACGTCTACGCAGGGGACAGCTCGTATCTCGAGCCGTGGCGCAAGACCCCGTATGCGGAGACGTGGAAGGCCATCGCGCAGCTTCTGGAAGTACACGGAACTCGGTCGATTCTAGACCTGGGGTGTGGTCCGGGCCAGTTCGCGGAATGTGTCGCGGAGCTGCTTCCCGACGCCGCGTATCAAGGCGTGGATTTCAGCGAGGTCGCAGTCAATCGCGGGAAGGTGCGCATTCCTGCCTATCAATTCTCGCGGCTTGTTCTTCCCGCGGAGTCGTATGCCCAGTTTGCCCCTTTTGACACAGTAATCTGCACTGAAGTTCTCGAGCACGTCGATGCGGATATCGAGGTTCTCAAGCCCATTCCGGCCGGGACCTATGTGGTCTTTTCGGTACCGAACTTCGATTCCTTCGGGCACGTGCGGGTGTTCGGCAGTGAGCATGCAGTATGCGCCCGCTATGGCGACCTTTTCCGGAGCCTCGACGTCCGGCCGTTCAAATTGAGCGCCACGAGCATCCTTTGGCTAGGGCATGGCCTCAAGGCCTAGACTGAAGATCGCGCCGGGGGCCGATGCCCCGGCGCGACTCCTCCAAGCGTGGCCTAGGCGACCTTCCCGCCCATGGGCATGTTGCGCAGCCGCTTGCCGGTAGCAGCAAAGACAGCGTTGGCGAGGGCCGGCGCAAACGGGGGCAGGCCCGGCTCGCCGACACCGGCGGCATTCCGTCCGGGTTGCGGCTCGACGATGTGGACGTCGACGGTCCTCGGGAAGTTCGCCATCGTCGCAATGGTGTAGTCGAAGAAGTTCGACTGCTCGACGGCACCGTCCTTGAATGTGATGCCGCTGTAGAGCGCTTGCGACATACCCATCACCGCCGCACCCTCGACCTGCGAGCGAATGCGCTCGGGATTGACGTAGAACCCGCAATCCATGGCGGTCACAGCGTGCGGCACCGTAATGGTGCCGTCATCCTTCACCTCCACGTGCACGACGGTCGCGACGTAGTTGTGCCACGCCAGGTGGGCCGCGAGACCGAGGGCTTGCCCCTTGGGCAATTGCTTGCCCCATCCGGCCTTCTCCGCTGCGAGGTTCACCACGTGCTTCAAGCGCGCGGTTTCGATCGGGAAGGACTCGTAGGGATCGCCGTAGTGCCAGAAGTCTTCCGGGAAACCTAACGCCTTTGGATCGAGTGTGCGGTCCGGCCCGATGAGCTCGAGCAGGAACTCCTTGTGGTCCTTGCCCAGCATATGCGCGGCCTCGGCGACGGCAGACTGCACCGCGAACGCCCTCGGAATGTTCGACACCGAGCGGTACCAGCCGATGCGCGTGTGCGCGAATGCCTGGCCGTTCTCACAGCGGAGGTTCGGGATGTCGTACGGCAGGTTCACGAAGCCCATGCCGTACTCGATCGGGAACTGGTAGCCGCTGTCGGGCGCGAAGGTCGAAAGGATCGAGGGGGCCACCGTCCGGTGGCGCCAACCCGCCACCTTGCCCGCCTCGTCGAAGGCCATGTCGATGCGCTCGACCGAGGTCGTGTGGAAGAAGCCGTGATGAAGGTCGTCCTCGCGCGTCCACTGCAGCAATACCGGCGCACCGCCGAGCTTCTTGGACACCAGAGCTGCCTCGATCATGAAGTCCCACTTGGACTTGCGGCCAAAACCGCCGCCCAGCAGGGTCACGTGGACCGTGACGTTCTCGATCGGCAGACCCAACGCCTTGGCAACATCCTCGCGCGCGCCGTAAGGGCTCTGGACCGGTGCCCACAGCTCTGCCTTGTCGCCCTCGATGCGGGCGACGCAACAAAGCGGCTCCATGGCAGCCTGGGAGAGGTGCTGCATGTGATATTCGCCGGTGAAGGTGCTCTTGGCGTTCTTCCAGGCCGCATCGAAGTCGCCCTGGTTGCGGATCACCTTGCCGGGCTCGGACGCCGTCTTCGACATCTCCTTGAAGTAGGCATCAGTGTTGTAGCTGGCATTGGGGCCGTCGTCCCACTCGATGGCCAGCGATTCACGAGCAAGGATGGCCGCGTAAGTCGAGTTGGCGACGACCACGACGCCGCCGAGCTGACCGAACTTGCGCGGCACCTCGTGTACGCCCTCCATCTCGAAGATCTCCTCGACGCCGGGCGTCTTTTTCGCCTCCGTCGCATCAAACGACTTCAGCTTGCCGCCGAGCACCGGCGGGCGGGCGATGACCGCGAACTTCATACCCGGCAGACGGACGTCGGCGCCGTAGACCGCCTTACCCATCGTGATGTTGCGCAGATCCGTGATCTTCGTTTTGCCCTTGCGCATGTAGGTGAACTCGTCGGGCGTCTTGAAGAGCAGCGTCTCGCGCGGCGGCACGGGCAGCGCCATGGCCGCTTCCGCGAGCTCGCCAAAGCCGAGCTTCTTGCCGGTCTCGTTCTTGTCTGCGTCGAGCAGGACGACGTGGTGCGCCTTGGCGCGGCAGAGCGCGGCATCGACGCCCCACTTGGCAGCGGCGGCGGTCTCCAGCATCTGGCGCATGGCGGCACCACACTCGCGCATGGGCTGGATGTAGTGGCGCATGGAGCGCGAGCCGTCGGTGTCCTGGTTGCCGTAGAGCGGCTCGTCACCAACGGCCTGCTGGATGCTGACGCGCGACCAGTCGGCCTCCATCTCGTCGGCCACCACCATCGGCAGGCTGGTGCGGACACCGGTTCCCATCTCCGAGCGGTGCGCGAGAATGGTGACAGCGCCGTCCGGCTTGATGGATACGAACACATGAGGATCGCTGGCGTTGCCGTAGCCGTGGGGCATTTTCTCGCCGCCCGTCGGATAGGGCTTCAGCGGCTCGCGTGCCGCCGCATCGGGGATCCGCACGGCAAGCACGAACCCGGATGCCGCGACCGCGCCGCCAAGGAACTTGCGGCGGCTCACGTTCTCGATGAGAACGGGAGTTGCCTTACGCTCGGCCTTTTCGGCCTCCTGCTTCAGATAATGCAACATGGCTTACACTCCTCCCGCTGCAAGGCGCACAGCCGCGTGGATGCGTTGATAGCAGCCGCAGCGGCAGAGGTTTCCACTCATGTCCTCGACGATCTCCGCGTCGGAGGGCGCGTTGTTCTTCGCGAGCAAGGATGCGGCCTGCATGATCTGGCCAGCCTGACAGAACCCGCATTGGGGCACGCTCAGCTCGCGCCAAGCTTTCTGCACGGGATGCTCGCCGTCGGGGCTCAGGCCCTCGATGGTGGTGAGCGTCTTGCCGTCGGCCATTTCGACCGTCGTCATGCAGGAGCGGACGGCGACGCCGTCGAGATGGATGGTACACGCGCCGCAAACACCCTGGCCGCATCCGTATTTCGTGCCGGTCAGCCCTGCGACGTCGCGCAGATACCAGAGCAGAGGCGTGCCTGGATCGCCGTCGAAAGTGCGGCTTTCGCCGTTCACGGTGATGGTTGCCATTGATTTACTCTCCCGATTTCACGGCGGCGCCGAACCGCCAACTGCGTCGTGATTAGTGACCGTAGCTCCCTTTTCCGGAGACTCTTCCGAAGTCTCAGCTCAAGGTGCGAGACGCGTCAGGGGCCAGACGTACGCCTGTCCCATGACCAAAAGGCCGACGAGCGTCGCGAGCGCCACGGAATGGAAGAACACAAAGCGAAGGATCGAGCCTTCGTGCCCGTACCATCGGGTGGCCGTCGAGGCGACGACGATCGACTGCGCATCGATCATCTTGCCCATGACGCCGCCGGAACTGTTCGCCGATGCCATCAGCACCGGATTTATGCCGAGCTGCTCCGCGGTCACCCGTTGCAGGCCGCCGAAGAGCACATTCGATGCCGTGTCCGAGCCCGTCAGCGCTACGCCGAGCCAGCCGATGAGCGTGCCGAACAACGGATAAAGCCAGCCCGTGTTGGCCAATGCGAGGCCCAGGGTGGCGTCGGTCCCAGAGTAGCGCGTGACGAAGCCGATCGCCAGCATGCAGGCGATGGTGAGCAGCGAGTAGCGCACGAGCCAGATCGTGCGTCCGTACGTGCGCATGAGCCCCAGCGGGCCGTAGCCTAGAAAGAGCCCGGACGCGATGGCTGCGAGCAAGATGCCGGTGCCAGTGGCCGAGAGCAGATTGAAGTTGTAGACGGCCGCCTCGATATGCGGCGCAGGGACGACGGGCGGCATCTTCTGCACGAGCTCGTTCAGCCCAGTGACGGGCACCTTCGCTGCCCAGACATTGTCCAGACCCGCACGCACTTGCGGCGTGCCCCACAGGAAGACGAAGGCGCTAAGCACCAGCCACGGGGTCCACGCGCGGCGGATCGCCGGGCTACTCAGCGCCGAGCCCTCCGGTGCTTGGACGAAGCTGTGGCTTTCCGACGGCGCGCGCGGCATCGTCGTCATAGGGACCGCGGGACGCCAGACGCGCAGGAAGGCCGCCAGCGATGCCATCGACACGATGGCGGCAACGATATCGACGAGCCAAGGCCCGTGAAAATTCGAGACGAGGTACTGAGGTATCGCGAACGCGACGCCCGCCACCAGGATCGGCGGCCAGACCTCCAGCATCTTTCGGAAGCCGACGAAGGCCCAGACGAGCCAGAACGGGACGATCAGGGAGAAGAACGGAAGCTGCCGGCCGATCATGCCGGAGAGCTCATGCAGATCGAGGCCGGTCACCGCGGCGAGCGCGATCACCGGCGTACCTAGTGCGCCGTATGCGACCGGCGCGGTGTTGGCGATCAGCGACAGCCCCGATGCGGCGAGCGGCGAAAAGCCGAGCCCGATCAGCATCGCAGCGGTGACGGCGACCGGCGTACCGAAGCCGGCAGCCCCCTCGAAAAACGCGCCCAGGCAAAACGCTATGAACAGAAGCTGCAAACGCCGGTCGTCACTGATGGCGCTGATCGATCGCTGCAGGACGGCGAACTCACCCTTCTCGCTCGTCAACTGATAGAGAAAAATGACGTTGAGGATGATCCAGCCGATGGGAAGCAGCCCGAACGCCGCGCCGTAAGCCGCAGCCAGAGCCGCCATCTGGGCTGGCATGCCATACGCGAAGATCGCAACGACGAGGGCTGCGATCAGTCCGAGCACCGCCGCAACGTGCGCCCGGACCTCGAAAATGCCGATAGCGCCGAGCAATATGGCCACGGGAACGGCTGCAACAGCTGTCGAGAGCGACATGTCGCCGAACGGGTCATAGATTTGTGACCACATGCGTGCATTACCCCAACCGGCGTGCGCATCCCTTATTGGTAAAATGAATATACCAGCAGGTGACGTTGGTCAAAACGTGCTGTAGTTTCGTCCGTGGAGCGCGCTTTCGCATGTCCGGACGCCTGTCCGGCTGCATCGGCCGCTCCACCAAAAGGTCGGCATGAACACCATACGCACCCAGCGCGTCTCAGACGCGATCGCGACGCGCATCGAAAAGCTCATTCTCGAGGGCGCCTTGCGCCCCGGCGAAAAGCTCGCGTCCGAGCGGGAGCTTGCGCAGCGGCTCGACGTCTCGCGCCCGTCGCTGCGCGAGGCGATCGACAAGCTCGTCGACCGCGGGTTGCTGACGGCCACGCGTGGCGGCACGTCGGTTGCGCAGTTTCTGCTGCCCATGATGACGCCGCTCGCCAATCTCTATCGAGATTATGACAACGCGGCTGCCGATTATCTCGAATTCCGGCAATGGGTCGAGGCGCAGGCGGCACGCGCGGCTGCCGAACGGGCCACCGACGTGGACAGGGCGGCGATTCGCGACTGCCTTGCGGACATGCGCAAAGCGCACAAGAGCAAGGACTCGACACACGAGGCGCAGGCCGACGTCAGCCTGCATATTCTCGTTTACGAGGCGAGCCACAATTTCATCGTGCTCCACCTTATGCGCGCGCTGTCCGAGCTTTTGCGCAACAACGTGTTCTTCAACCGCGAGCACCTCTATCGAAGGCCGGGCGTGCGCGACAAGCTTCTTGCCCAGCATATGGAGATCGGCGAGGCCGTGATCGCGGGTGAGCCCGGCCGGGCAGAAGCGGCGGCAGCGGCTCATATCCAGTTTGTCTTCGGCATGGTTGAGGAGATCCAGCGCGATCAGCAGCGCCTACAGTGCTCGATCTCGCGGGTCGGGCGCAGCGACTTCCTCGCCGACCGGTAGGCTGCCCGCGGGCCTCATTCCGCACTCCTTCGGCGGAGTTGCGCGAGGCCGCCTCTTAAGCGTACATTTCCTGTCAGGATTTTATGAAGAGCTGCGCGTCCGTTTGCGGCGCGCGCTTTGCGTGCACCGACCGGAGACAACATCGCGTGCCAAGGCTGGCCTACATCGTCATTGGCAACGTTGCGACGGCGCTGGCCATTGCGGGCGCGCTTCTGCCCGGCTTGCCGACGACTCCATTCCTGCTCATCGCGCTGTGGGCCTTCGCCCGCTCGAGCGATCGGCTGCTTGCGTGGCTCGAACGGCTGCCGTTGCTCAGGGAGGCGCTCGTCGAGGCGCGGCGCTTCGAGGAACGGCGCACGATCCGGCGCGAGGTGAAGGTGCTGGCGATCGCAACGGCCTGGGGATCGGTGATCCTCACCGGGCTTCTTTCGAGTTTCTCGAACCCTATCCTGCTTGGCATCGTCGGTGCCGCGGCACTCGGCGGAAGCATCGCAATGTGGTGGTTTCCGACCGAGACCTGAGACTATCATCGTGCGCTCCGCCCGATACCGCCCCCAAGGAAGATACGCCGATGACCTCACGACCACCGCTGCCGCCATTCACACATGAAACGGCAATCCAGAAAGTCCGCATGGCGGAGGATGCGTGGAACACGCGCGACCCGGTGCGCGTGGCCGGCGCCTATACCATCGACAGTCAGTGGCGCAACCGGGCCGAGTTTCCGCAAGGGCGCGACGAGATCGTTGCCTTCCTCACGCGCAAGTGGGCGCGCGAGCTCGATTACCGGCTGATCAAGGAGCTCTGGACGTTTGCCGACAACCGCATCGCGGTGCGCTTTGCCTACGAGTGGCACGACGATAGCGGCCACTGGTTTCGCTCCTACGGCAACGAGAACTGGGAGTTCGACGCCGCCGGACTGATGCGCCGGCGCTTCGCCAGCATCAACGACCTGCCGATCGCGGAAAGCGCGCGCAAGTATCACTGGCCGCTCGGCCCGCGCCCTGCCGATCATCCCGGTCTTTCGGATCTCGGGCTTTGACGGCAGCCGTCAGCCCGCGCGCTCGAACGGCAACTGAAGCTCGGCCGGCACGTGCGCGCCCTCCTGGATCAGCCGCTCGAGATCCTGCGGTCGGCCGAGGAGGTAGCCCTGCAGATGGTCGCAGCCGGCGAGCGCGGCGATAATGCGCTGCTGCTCAGTTTCGATGCCTTCGGCGGTGGTTTTAATCCCCAACGACTTGGCCAGCGACACGACGGCAATGAAGATGGATCGTGCCTTTGCGTCCGTCGCCAGGTCGTTGATGAAGGAACGGTCGATCTTGATGCGGCCGATCGGCAGGCTCTTGAGGCAACTCAGGGCGGATTGGCCTACGCCGAAATCGTCGATTGCGATGGAAATACCAAGGTCCTGCAGGTCAGCCAGAACTTTGCACGCGTTGAGCTCGTCGTGGAGGATCGCTGTCTCGGTGATCTCGAACTCGAGGCGCTCGGGCGGGAAACCGGTGCGCGCCAGAATCTCGGATACCCGCTTCGCGAAGCCCGTATCCGAGATCTGCACCCGCGAGAGATTGACCGAGATCCTGACGTCGGACGGCAGGCGCGCGGCGTCGCGGCAGGCCTGATCGAGCACCCAGTCACCGATCTCGCTGATGAGGCCGTTACGCTCGGCCAATGGAATGAATTCCGCCGGCGGCACGAGACCCAGCTCGGGGTGATGCCAACGGATGAGTGCCTCAATCGCTGCAACGTCGCCTGAGCCGCCGTTCTTGATGGGCTGGTAGACGACGCGGAACTCTTTCTCCTCGACCGCGCGGCGCAGCTCGCTTTCGAGGCGCCGGGCCGAGCACGCGTCTGCGTCTTTGTCCGCGTCGAAAAAGGCATAGTTGCCGCGGCCGCCGCGTTTTGCCTTGTAGAGAGCGACATCGGCAGCCTTCAGGATCTCGTCGGTCGTGGTGCCGTCCTTGGGAGGGGTAGCGATACCGATGCTCATGCCGACGCGCACGAGCTTGCCGTCGATATACATCGGCTTCTTCACGGCATCGAGAATGCGGCGCGCGACCGCGCCGGGGTCGATATGGTGCTCGCCCTCAATGAGCAGAATGGAGAATTCGTCTCCTCCGAGACGTGCGACCGTATCCGTATTGCGCACGCACCCGCTGAGCCGCTCTGCCACAAGCTTCAGCAGCTCATCGCCAGCCGCATGGCCCATGCTGTCGTTCACCGATTTGAAGTAGTCGATGTCGATCAGCATGACGGCGCATCCCGCGCCTCCGTTGCGCTCGGCGGTAAGTGCCGCATCGATACGCTCGACCAGGAGTCGCCTGTTCGGCACGCCGGTCAGGACGTCATGAAGCGTGCGATGCAAAAGCTCGACCTCGGCCTGCTTCTCAGCCGTGAAGTCGGTATACGTGCAGATCACGCCTCCGTCGGACAGCACGCGCTGACTGATGCGGATATGGCGGCCGTCCGTGAGCTGCTGCTCGATGTCGTTGTCGATGTTGAGATCGACCAGCCGGCTCTTGTGCTCGGGCACGGCGCCCGCCTTCTGACAGACCGCCATCAGCCTCGAAAGGGACGTTCCCGGCGGAACAGCCTCCTCGTTCAGGCCGTAGATCTCGAGGAAGCGATTGTTGCGCACGATGACGCGGCTGCGGCCGTCGAAGAGACAGACGCCCTGGGACATGGCGTCGAGCGCGGTATTAAGCTGGCGGTGGCGGTCGGACGCCAACATGGAAACGCGCTCCAGCTCGCCGCGCAACCGTTCCCGGTCGGCGACCTCGGCGGCTACGGCGAGCGAGGTCAGGAGATTGACGAAGCAGAAGAGCTGGACGACCCAAAGGCGTGTCGCGGCATCCTCCATCAACGCGGCGGGGCCCCATCCCTGATAGGTGCAGGTCAACGACACCACGGTGAGCCAAAGCGTTGCTATGGCCGCGTACCGGGGGCCGAGCCGGAAGGCGATCAGAACGGAGATCGGGATCAGCACGAAAAGAAGCGGAACTGACGACTGCACGAAGACGACCAGAGAGGCACCTCCGAGCAGCAGAAAGTGCCGGGTGACATCCTCATTCGACGGCGCGGGTCCTACAGAGCGTGTGCGCGGCCAGAGCAAGAGGATGGCCGGCGTCAGCACGAGAAGACCCAAGGCGTCAGAGAGATACCAGGTGGTCAAAGCCTGGTGATAGTCGGCCGCAAAGACCTGAGCGGCAACCAGCGCACCGACTGCCGACGGCAGCAAGGGGGCTGCCGCACAAACGGCGACGAAAGCTATGACGGTCCAAGCCTTGGTGAAGTCGATGCGGCGACCGGATGTCGACCGCAACAGGCGGTATGCGAGCAGACATTCGGCAACGCCGATCAAGGGGAAGGCGACAACGGTCGCCCATGGATCGCCATTCAGCAGCACTGCCAAGGCGTTCGCAACGAGACAGCCGACCACCAGGCGCTTCCGCATGCCCTGGTCGCGGGCGCTCAGGAGGGCAGCCAGCAGGATGCCGTTCGCCGGCCAGATTGCAGCGACGTTCGTGACATTGCGTGTCCAAGCGATTGCTAGATAAACCGCGAGTCCGTAGGCGAGCACCGCGCCTGCGAGGAATAAGGCGCGCCGCGGCGCCATGGCCCGCGCCCGCTGGACGGCAACATTGAACGTCGTATGAAAATTAGCAAATTTCATAAGTTGGCCGCCCGCAACATGTACGGGACTGACCTTACTCAGTAAAATTCTAATAAAATCTTCTGATTGACTGACTTTTGTACGATGACGTCGTATTTCGCTGGGCGTAGGTGCGGATTCCTCAGCCTTTATTCGGCGGCCGTGCTCAAGACAGCGTTAATATCCTCCGTCGGCCGGCCGACGCTCACGTAGCGGAACCCGTGTCGCGCGATCAGATCGCGCCGGTAGACGTTGCGCAGGTCGACGAAGAGGGGCTCGCTCATCAGCGACCGCAGGCGTGGGAAATCCAGCGCCCGGAACGCATCCCATTCGGTGACGAGGACGAGTGCATCCGCGCCTTCGGCGATGCCATAGGGATCGCCCCCGTAGGTCACGTCGGAAATACAGGCCTTCGCGCCTTCCATGCCCTCCGGATCGTAGACCCTGATCCTGGCGCCCGCATCCTGCAGCCCCTGCACGATGGAAATCGCGGGGCTCTCGCGCATGTCGTCCGTGTTCGGTTTGAAGGTCAGCCCCAGGAGCGCAACCGTTCTGCCGCGGATGTCGCCTCCCATCGCGCGGACGATCTTGCGGGCCATGGCACGCTTGCGCTGGTCGTTGATCGCAACCGTGGTCTCGATCAACCGCAAGGGGCTTCCGTAGTCCTGTGCGGTCTTGACGAGGGCCAGCGTATCTTTCGGGAAGCACGAGCCGCCGTAACCGGGGCCGGCGTGGAGGAACTTGCTGCCGATCCGGTTGTCGAGACCGATGCCATGGGCGACGTCCTGAACGTTGCTGCCCACGGCCTCGCAGAGGTCGGCGATCTCGTTGATGAAGGTGATCTTCATCGCAAGATAGGCGTTGGACGCGTACTTGATGAGCTCGGACGTCCGCCGTGCCGTGAACATCAGCGGCGCCTTGTTGAGATAGAGCGGACGGTAGACCTCCGTCATGACCGCGCGCGCCCGTTCGTCCTCGATGCCGATGACGATGCGGTCCGGACGCTTGAAGTCCTCGATCGCGGCGCCCTCGCGCAGGAACTCGGGGTTGGACACCACGGCCACGTCGGCGTCGGGGTTCGTCTCGCGGATGATGCGCTCGACCTCGTCGCCGGTCCCGACAGGCACGGTCGACTTCGTGATCACGACGGTAAAGTGCTTCACGTTGCGTGCGATCTCGCGCGCAACCGCATAGACGTAGGAAAGGTCCGCGTGGCCGTCGCCGCGGCGCGAGGGCGTGCCCACGGCGATAAAAACCGCCTCGGCCCGGCTCACGGCCGCATCGAGATCAGTCGTAAACACGAGCCTCCGTGCGGCAGTGTTCGTGGCCACAAGCTGGTCCAGACCCGGCTCGTAGATGGGCATCACGCCCTTCTTCAGCGCCTCGATCTTAGCTTCGTCGCTGTCGACGCAGGTTACCTCGTGGCCAAAGTCCGCAAGGCAGGTGCCCGAGACCAGGCCGACGTATCCGGAGCCAACGACAGCGATGCGCATTATTCGAGTCCTTCTTTCACACTGCGCGGGGTGCACACCCGTGGGGCCGGCCGCCGCTTCCCGGCCCGGTGTTTAGACCCGAGCAATACGCAAGGAAAATGACGGCGTCCACAGGACGTGGAGGCGCGGATGTGCAGAAACACGAAAGGGGCGCGTTTGCGCCCCTCGTCCAGCAATTCAGCGTGTTGACTTACGTCTGCGCCTAGAAGTTATGCTTAATCGTGCCGCGGACCCTCAGATCCTCGCTGGACGGCTCAATTGGCTCGACGGGCTGCTTGGTATCGTTCGCCCCGTAGAGGAGCTCCAGGCCAAAATCCATCTTCGGCAGTACTCCGAGCTTGCCAAGGCCCGGAATACGAACCTCGGTGCCGGCGGCATCACCGCCCTCGGCGGCCGGAACGGAAAAGTCCATGCCTTTTGTAGCCGGTGCTGCCGGCTGCGCCTCGGCAGGTGCCGACGGGGTGGGCGCGATCGGCGCAGCACCACCCTGCTCCTGAAAGGCAAGGGCCGATTGGCTGGCTAGCGCCAGCGCCAATCCCATCCCAATGTACCCCAACACCTTCATTGCGATCCCCGCAGTGCCGTTCATCTGACTCGTGAAGATGATGCCTTGGCTCCTGCCTGACAAGAATGTTCGGGCGTAGTTAAGCCCCGGTGAACGTTTCGTGTGGGAGGTGTGTTCACGATGCCATGTGGCTGGCTGGTCACAGATTGCCCAAGACATCCGCAGATGTCGATATTTCCCACTAACGACCTGATGTTGCCTTATTTTTGCCAAGCGCTGATCATTCGCGGCGCGTGCTTGCTCGTGCCTGATCCTGGGGCAGTCGTTATCCACAGCCCACGGCATTTTCTCGCCGGCTCATCCAGGCGCGGGCTGTGGAGCAGCCGAAGGCCTAAGGACTGGGAGTGCCCGGCTCGCGCACGCGGCGCGGCGCTTGGCGCAAAAAAAGGAGCCGCCCAGTGGGCGGCTCCTTCGGATCGTGCTGCCTGTGTATCAGGCGATTAGAACTTGATGATCGCGCCGGTCATGAACATGTCGACGTCCTGGAACTCCAGATGACCGCTGTTTTCCGTGTCAGCCTCGGATTCAACGTGCCGGTACATGGCGTAGAGGTGCATCGCCGCGCTGTCGAGCCCCTGCATGACGCCGAGCGAATAGATGTCGAGCTCCGAGTTCAAGATCCGGCCGACGCTGGCGTAGTTGCGGAAGATCGCGCCGCCGTCATAGTTGTAGTATTGGCCAAACACCGTCGTCTTGCCGAGCGGGATCCACTTCTGCTGGATACCGGCCTCGATCGCCCAGAATTCGTAGGTGTCGTCCACGGGCGTGGCAAATGCGTCCTGCACCGCATCGTCTTGCATCTGACCTGCGGCGAAGTTCGCGTAGAGGCCGGTCGCCTCATGCATCACGCTGATCGAGCCGCCAACCTGGCTGCAGTCCTCTTCTCCGCCCAAGGTGCCGGTCGCAGTACACTGGAAGCCGACCTGGGTGGCACTGTTGGTGGCCTCATTCGTCTCGCCGTAGGCGATACCGGCCGCGACTTTGAAGCCCGCGAACTCGCCCTTGTAGCGAAGACCGATTTCCCAGGCATCATCCGCACCCCAGTTGGCGGTACCGACGAAACCAAAGATCTCCGGCGTATCGTAGCGCACCATGTTGTAGCGGCGGCCTTCACCTGGCTGATCGCCGCCGTCGCGGATCAGACGACGAATGCGAATGGTTTTGCTGCTGGAAGGGCCCGTAACCAGCGTACCGTCCGAGTAGGTGCCGCTTTGCAGACGAAGCGCGAGACCGCCACCCATATCCTCGACGTCCGAGTACTTGGCGACGTCGCCGGTGCCGGCAACGTTGATTTCCGTGACGCTCTCGCCAGCGCCGCCCGTCAGGCCGACCCAAACGCGGCCGAGCTTCTTGCTGTCGATGTACCAGACAGAGTGACGGAGGTCGAAGCCGTTCTCCTCCATCGGAGTCGGATTGTCCTGGTCGAAGCGCTTGGAGTTGTTGGAACGCACGCCAACCTCGAGGAGGTAGCCGGCCTTCCAGTCATCGGCGATCTTGGCATCGCCCTTGAAACGGAAGCGCGTACGCGAGGCGTCGTTCGTGTAAACGCCGACGTTGTCCTCGACGCCATCATCCCAGTAAAGAACCGCCTCGTTCACGTGGCCCGAGACCTCAAGCTTAACCTTGCGGTTGCCCTTGCGAGCCGTCGTCGCCTCAAGCTCAGCGATGCGCTCCTCGAGGTCCGCGCAGCAGTCGCCGCCGAGATCAGCAGCCTGGGCCGATGCGCCCCCCGCAAGCAGAAACCCTGCCGCCGCAAGCAGCGACAGCCGTCCCGCCGACATCTTGAAACCCCCAGTCATGCCCAAATCCTCTCTTGCTCCGCCACGCAACGGCACGAGCACTTCGTTGACCCTCACCACTCAGTAGAGCTGGACAGACGCATACCCAAAAAAAACCGCCTGCCCCACCACCGTGGACAAGCGGAAATAAGCCCAACGAAATTCCTCCCGTAAATATCAAAAGCTAATATGACAGTTTTGATACGTTTCGGCGTGATTACACCGCAACGAGCATCCTCACTTGTGTTTTCGACTCCCGGCAAAATGACAGCCGAATGACTTTTTCGAGCCCCGTTTTTGGGTGAACTATTTATGACAATGTGACATATCAGATTGCGGATCGATTCGAAAAACCCTGCAAAATCTGAAGGGGCCAGCGAACCGCGCATTGCAGGCCCGCTGTCATTGTGCAAGCCTTGTCCAACAAGGGAGATCCCATGGGCAAGGCAAACCATACGGCAGCGGTGGTCGGCGGCGGGCCCGCCGGGCTTGCCGCGGCGCTTGCGCTCGGCAGAGCCGGCGCCGACGTTCTCCTTGCCGCACCTCCCCATCGGGTTGCTGGCAAATTTCACGATATGCGCACCGCGGCGCTCTTTGCCGGCTCCATCGAGCTTTTGAAGAACGTCGGCGCCTGGGATCTGATCGCACCGCAGAGTGCGCCGATCGAAGCCATCCGGATCATTGACGACACCGGCGCCCTGCTGAGGGCGCCCGAGGTCGTGTTCACGGCGTCCGAGGTGGGCCGCGATACGTTCGGCTGGAACGTCCCCAACGCGGCGCTCGTCTCCGGCCTTCTAGCCGCTGCCTCAAATCCCGACAGCCGGGTCGCGGTGCACGAAACGGCCGGAATTGCGCGGGTCGACATTAGCAGGGAGACGGCGATCCTCACGAGCCAGGAAGGCGATACGTTCGCCGCCCAGATCGTCGCCGGCGCCGACGGACGCAACTCGATCTGCCGCGCAGCAGCCGGTATTATGACGCGGACCTGGCGCTATGAGCAGGCGGCCGTCGTCGCCTCGTTCCGTCATACGCGTCCGCACCACAGCATCTCGACCGAGTTCCACCGGCCGTCCGGACCGCTCACGACCGTGCCGCTGCCGGGGCTCGCCTCGAGTCTCGTTTGGGTCGAGCGGCCCGACGAGGCCCAGCGCCTTGCGGCACTCGATGACGACGCCTTCCGCTCCGCGCTGGACGAGCGGTTGCAGGGTCTGCTCGGCACAATCGGGGAGATCATACCGCGGGCGACGTTTCCTCTGTCCGGGCTCACGGCGAATGCATTCGGCGCCAATCGCGTCGCGCTCGTCGGTGAAGCGGGACATGTCATTCCGCCGATCGGGGCGCAGGGCCTCAATCTCGGATTGCGTGATGCGGCGACGCTCGCCGGTTGCGTCGCTACCGCGCTCGCCGAGGGGCGCGATCCGGGCGGCGCGCAAACGCTCGATGCCTACAGCGCGCAGCGGCGCCCCGACGTGACCTCGCGCATCGCCACGGTCGACGTGCTCAACCGCTCGCTCATCTCCGGGCTTCTCCCCGTTCATCTCGCGCGCGGGCTCGGGATCGTCGCCCTGCATGCGCTTCCCCCACTCAGGCGCTTCGCCATCCGCGAAGGCCTGCAGCCGTCGGGCGAGTTGCCTGACCTTCTCAAACCGGACGGCACGCGGCTCATCCAGCAGCGGTCGCAGCCGGGCGCGCGCACCTCCGCCGCCTAGAGCGCCGCCATCTCAGGTGGAATCGCGGTCGCGGGCAGGCGCCCTCCTACTTGACGCCTTCGCCGGGCGTTGGCATCCCAACTAACGACGCCTTCCCTCTCTCAGCCAGGAACCCGATGTCTGCTTCCAGCGTCAGCTTCGCCCGCGACCTGCAATTTCGCCTAGAGTACGCCCTGCTGCGCACCATCGTCGGGCTCGTGCGGCTGTTGCCGCTCGAGACAGCGGCTGCGGTATCCGCCAAGGCGTGGCGTTTGCTGGCCCCCCGCATCAATCCCAAGCGCCACGCGCGCGCGCTCGCCAATCTCGCCATTGCCTTTCCGGAAAAGTCGGAGGCCGAGCGGCTCGAGATCTGCATGGCGCACTGGGAGAACCTCGGGCGCGTCATGGCGGAAACGATGCAAATCGACCGATTGATCGAGGACCCTACGCGCATCCGCATCGTGTCCGACCGGCTGTTCGGCCGCTACAAGAACAAACTCGGGCCGGCGATCGGCGTCTCGCTCCACATGGGGAACTGGGAGCTCTCCATCTGGCCGTTCGTGGAAGCGCGCGCCAATCCGGCGGCCGTCTACCGCTCGGTGAACAATCCCTACATCGACCGCTATCTCAGATGGCAGCGCCGCGACCTCTATCCCGGCGGCCTGTTCGGGCGCGGCAAGGTCGAAGGCGAGCACGGCGACGACCAGAAGACGGCGCGCATCCTAACCGACTTTGTGCGCCGCGGCGGGCGGCTCGGCCTCGTCTGCGATCTCTATGACCGGACGGGGCTCGCGGTTCCGTTCTTCGGAAAGGACGCCAAAACGCAAGCCATCGGCGCCATGATCGGGCGGCGCGTCGGCAGCCGCATCTGGATGAGCTGTTGCAAGCGGGTCGGCACGTCGTCGCGGTTCGAGATCGAGATCAAGGAATTGCGTGTGCCGCGCACGCGCAACATCGGCGAGGACGTGCGCTGGATCATGGTCGAAATGCAGAAGCAGTTCGAGACCTGGGTCCGGGAGTCGCCCGAGCAGTGGATGTGGGGAAACCGGCGCTGGAGTTGAGAGCATGGTCGGGCACTTGCGTGTGCTGAAGCCGCATCCCGCGGTCTATGCCTTCTACGACGGGCGTGTTCCGGGCTACCGGTTCGCGCCCGAAAAGAACTGGCTCGACGAGGGGGCGCTCTCACTCGGAATCGCGAGCTACGCGATCGTCTCCGGCCACGAGGCCCTCGTCTACGATACGCACGTATCGGTTCCGCATGCGTCCGAGATCCGGGAGGTTCTCGCCCGGGAGGCCGGCGTCACCAAGTTCACCGTCCTCCTCAGCCACTGGCATCTGGATCACGTCGCGGGCACGGCCGCGTTTGCCGACTGCGAGATTCTGGCGACCCAGCGCACGGCCGATCATCTCGCCAGCCGGCAAAGCGCCGTCGAAGCCGGCACCTACGAGGGGCCGCCGGCCATCTCGCCGCTGATCCTGCCGACGCGGGTGTTCTCCGGATCTCTGGCGTTCGATCTCGGGGGCATCCCCCTCCAATTCATCGAAGCGAACATCCACAGTGACGACGCCGCCGTCATCTGGTGGGCGGGCGAGCGTCTGCTGTTCGCCGGGGACACAATGGAGGACACGTGCACCTACGTCATGGAGCCCGACAACCTCGCCCTGCATCTTGCCGATCTCGAACGTCTCGACGCCCTCGCCCCTGCCCGCATTCTGCCCAACCACGGCAATCCTGACACCATCGCGGCCGGCGGCTACAATCGCGGATTCAATCGTGCGACCCAGCAGTACGTTCGCGCGCTCATCCGCAGCAAGACCGAGCCGGAGCTTCGTGAAATGCCGCTCCGCGCGTTGATCAAGGGACCGATCGACAGCGGATGGGTCACCTACTTCGAGCCCTACGAGCAGGTGCATCGGGAGAACCTTGAAACGGTCGTCTCCGCCGGCAGCAACAGCATCGTCGGGCGGACTTAGCACCGCAGGCCGGGAACAGTCGGCAATCGCCCTCGCGGACTATCACAAGGGCGTGTCGCGGCCCGCATTCGCATTGTCTGGTCGCGCTCCGGCGCTTCTAATGGGCGCTCAACGGCGGACGCAACAACGCTCGGCGGGCAACGGTGCGACGGGGACTCTCATTGGCTTGCGCGATCGCGCTTTTCAGCGTTCCGGCCCCCGCTCCGGCTGCGGACGAGCCGAAGCCCTCATGCATCGACGACGCCATGCTCGTGCTCGACGCTTCGGGCTCGATGGCGGCAACCGACTTTCCGGACGGCGCTCCGTCGCGGCTCGATCGCGTGCGGCAGGCGCTTTTCAAGGTATTGCCGGCTGCTGCGCGCTCGCGGCGACTCGGCCTCATCGTCTACGGGCCGGGCAAAAACTTCGACACGTGCCGGAATGTGGATCTCAAGCTCGCGCCGACCGCAAACGCCGGGGACCTCATCATCAAAGAGGTCGAAGGGCTCAGGCCGCAGGGGCGTACGGCGCTTACCACATCCGTTCGGCAAGCCGCGGAGCTTTTGCGCCAGAACCGACATCCCGCTGTCATCGTGGCGCTCACCGACGGGCAGGACACGTGTGGCGGCGATGCCTGCCGTCTGGCCGATGAGCTCAAGAGGCTCGATCCCAACGTCACGGTTCATGTCATTGGCTATCGCCTGACGCCGATGACGGCGCGGGTGCCGACACCGTTCGTCGAGCGGTGCCTCGCGGACGCTACCGGCGGGATCTTTGCAACCGCCGAGACGACCGAGCAATTGACCGACGCCTTGTCCGAGACGCTCGGCTGTCCGGCCGTGACGCTGCTCGCACCTCAGATTCGCGCAAGATTGCAGGGGCATGATGCGGCTTTAACCGTTCGGTAACCGTTTCCGGCAAGAGTTCGTTAACTCTTGCAGGCTTTGAGCCAATGTCCGATTTCGACAATTTCCCGCCAACGATGACCTCCTCGCTCAACGATGCGCGCAACGATACCGGGCGCGTGGCGTTCTGCGGGCCCTATGTGCTCTCCGCGATCACAGGCTTTCCGATCAGCAAGGTCGAGGCGGCCGTGAACGCCTACCGGAACCTGCCGGAGGACCTGCGTTTCCGCGTGAAGGGCACCTATGCCGACGAAGTGGAGGGGGCGCTCGCCGTCTACGGCTACGAGATGGCGCTCAAGGAAAGCTTCATGCACCTCGAGCGCAAGAAGCGGCCCACGGTCTGGACCTGGATGCAGAAGCCTCGCAGTGCATGGTCGCACTACATCCTCGCCATCCATAAGGGCAAGGAAGGCCACTGGATCCTCATCAAGGGCGTTAAGATGTGCGACACGTTCACGGAGGGCAAGTGGACGTTCGTCGTCGACGGCCCGCACCGCGGCGCACGTATCATGGAGGTGTTCGAGGTGCGCCGCTCCCTCGAGGTGTAACGCAGGTTACAGCCTCGCCAACCTCGCTCCGGCAGGTACACTTGGCTGCAACAGCCTTGTGAATTCCCCGGGAGGCAACACAATGATCGGACGTGCGCATGCGGCGCTTGCCGCAACTCTGACGATCCTCGCCTTGCTGACGATCACTGCGGTTCCTGCCACGGCGGGCGGCAGCGACCCACAGGTCGTCCTCGATGAAATCTACGGGCAGGTGGACGCCATGTGCGGCGGCGACGGCCAGGGCCACGCTTACGACATCTACGTCATCGCCGACGACTATTTCACACCCGACCTCGCAAAGACGTTCGCCAAAGCCATGGAAGCCGGCGACCTCGACTTCGACGTGCTTACGGATGCGCAGGATTGCAAGGTGAGCGATCTCAAGCTCGAGGTCGTCAAGAGCGAGCCGGAGACCGCAGTCGGACGGGCGACGTTCAAGAACATGGGCGAGGACCGCGTCATCGACCTTCTCATGGTGAAGTCCGGAGATGACTGGATGGTCGACGATATTGTCTACCGTCACCGCACGTTCTCGCTACGGGCGGGCGAGTGAGAACGAGGGTCTGCACATGCCGACATGCTCAAGGTTTGTTTCCGCTCTACCGCGAACAGTCCTGCTCATCGGCTGCGTGGTGCTGCTCACGGCGTGGAAGCTCGGACCGCTTGTCACATTCTTCGACGAAGAGGGGGGGATCGTGCGTGCGGTCGAGACGCTGCGCGCGAAATACGGTTTCGAGCGCATTCTCTCGATCGACGCCGGCGGAACCGCGGTGAGCATCGAGGCGCAGGAGCCGTTCAACAACCGGCGCGTCGGCCGGTGGACGCTGAGCAAAGAGAGCATCGAGTTGTTCGGCCGGGAGATCCATTGGGAAGAGCTGAACGGGCCCGAGCCGGTGAAGCTCAACCTCGTCGACCCGGACGCCGAGGCGAGGCTATTCGACATCAAGGAGGTGGATTTCACCGCCGCGGACCGCCTGATGAAGGAAGCGCTGGCGCGAGCCGCGCTTGAGGATCAGGCGAGGGTCACATCCATCGAGATCCGGCGCCAGCACTTCCGACTGCCCGCGGCTTTGAGCGGCGGCATACGCTGGAGCGTGGAGGTTCGAAGCGACCGGGAGACCGCGGTCGTCTTTGCGGACGCCAAGGGCCGCGTCGCGGGCCTCAACCTCACCCACACCAACCGGGGACAGACGTTCAATCTGCTCGGCTTGCTCGACAGGCTGCCGGAGGCAGCGCGCGACTTCGCGGAGGGCGTCGGCACCGGGCCTGTGCTGGTCGAGGCCCGCATCACCTCGCACGGCGTCGGCTTCAAGACCAACCTTGAGGAGAAGAACCCGGACTTCATCGTCCGCGAGCAGCGACAGACCTTCGACTGGGGCGTCAACGGGCTCACGCGCGGCACGGGTACGACTGGCGGTCTCTTCTGGGAGGGTTCGCCGTTCGCCGTCACGGAGACGGACTGGAGCATGGTGCCGTCGCTGGTGCAGAAGGCCAGGGACACGCTCGGCATGCCCGAAGCGCCGGTCGACAACATCGAGCTTGCCAAACCCAGGGATCAGCCCGGCACGCCGCGTCCCGAATGGAAGATCACGCTGCTCAAGGACGGAGAGAAGGGCGTTGCGCGTTTCGACGCCAAGGGCGAGCCGCTAGGGCACACGCTGCCCGAGAGCCGCCGCAAGCCGTTCGATGCGCGCGATCCGGCCGCTTGGCCTGCGGCGCTCACCCAGATCACGACATCGTTCGGCGGCGAGGGCGCGATCGCGGAACTCGTCATTTACGACTCGCAGATCAGCGTGGTTGCGCTCGACCCGCAGAACCCCGGCCAGCTCGGCCACTTCCTACTCGATCAGGAGGGCATCAAGCGGTTCGGCACCGTGTCGCCGTTCGCGGAGCAGAACCCGCGCTTCTCGGTCGCCGATCTCAAGGGGCTAGATGAAGCGCAGATGCGCAAGCTGCAGGATGCCACGGCCAAGCGTCTCGGGCTTCCGCCCGCGAAGATAACCACCATCACGATCGGGCGCGCGAGCCTCGATCCCTCACCCCAGGGCAACGTGACGGTCGAGATCCGCGCAGAGGAAGGGCCCTTCAAAGCGGGCGGGCGCGTAAACTGGGAGATCGACGGACGCGAGATCAAGGCGTATCTGCCGTGATCATCCCGGCGTAAAGCGATAGGCGCTCGGCGTCACTCCGGTCCACCGGCGGAAGGCACGCGTGAAGTGAGCCGGATCTGCGTAGCCGAGCTGCAGAGCGATGTCCGTGATCGGCGTCGTCCCATCGTGGAGAAGAGTCTTTGCCCGACGCAGCACCGTCTCCTCGACCAGCCGATTGAAGGTGGTGCCGTGCGCAGCAAGCCGCCGCTGGAGCGAGCGCCGCGTTGTGCCGAGCTTCGCCGCCACCCATTCGATCCGCGGGTACTCCTCGTGGAGCGCGAGATCGGTCACCGCAGCGATGGTTGCAATCTCGTCGTGTTGTGCGGGCACCTGGGGCGGCTCGATACCGGACCTCGCGCGTTCAATCGAGATGGGACGTGACGGCAGCGCCCGGCTCAGGAGCGCGGCATCGAATTCGATCCCAGATACGGCGTGGCCGTGCGAAACATTGGTACCGAAGATGCGCTCGAGCTCCGGCCGCGGCGAGCCCACGGGCAGCGCCGTCATGACGACATCGGGGCGCCAACGAGGGCCTGCATAGGTGCGGACCGTGTCGATCATGTAGCCCACGCCGAGCAGCTCGTTGTGATGGCGGCCGTCGGTCTCGGGCTCCACGAACTCGATCCACCATCTTATCTTCGGCCCATCCTGCCCGATCGTCAGCACGGTCGAAGTTTGCAGCATGGTATTGAGGGCCGCGTGCCCTCGCTCGATGGCCTGCTGCAAGGTTTCGGCGGCGCAGACCCAAGCGCCGAACGCGCTCAGCTCCTTCACGCGAACAACCTGGCCGAGGCGTGCACCGAAATAATCGTCGCCGGTCTCGCGGGCGGCGCGCTCGAGGAACCGAAACTGCTCTCGCAAGGGGACAAGCAAATCGCGCTCTTCCAGAAGCGCGAACGGCAAATCGACGTCGTTCAACACCCGGAGGACCGAGCCGCCCTGGCGCTCCATGAAGTCCGCAATGGGACCGAGGGCGCTTGCGCGCGTGAAGCCGGAAAGACGAAGCGCCATGCCGCTTGCTCGATTGCCACCGTCAGGTGGCACAAAATGGCAAGCGTCCCCTCCGGGAACAATTCACGTTGGCGTTATGGACGAGCCCCCATCGGGCTCGGCTCTATCCCCCTTACGGCGCGCATGGAAAATGGAGAAACGGCCCGATGAGCACGTTGCCCTTCGATACCCGCAACATCAAATGGCACACGATCGATGGCTTCGATCACATCGCTTTTTTCATCTACGCGGTAGATGAGCAGAAACGGATCGTCGACATCCTGTTCAAGTTCGACGCCAATTCGAGAATCGTCATGCACCGGCACAAGGCCGACTACATAACGTTCGTGGTTCAGGGCGAGCTCCGGATCTATCGCCCCAACGGCGACCTCAAGGAAATTCGTCCCGTCGGGAGCTACGTGGTCGGCACCGCGGACGGCGAGCCGCACTCCGAGGGCGGCGGCGATCAGGACGTGATCGCGTTTTTCAGCAACCGAAACGTCGACACCATCGTCTACGAAATCCTGGACGAGAACATGAACGTCGTCACAACGTTCGGCATTCCCGAGTTCAAGGCCCTGCTCGAAGCGCAGACGCCGCAGCCGTCCACGAAAGTCGCCTGAGCCTGGGATCGCGACGGATACAAAAGCAAAACGGCCTCGCGAGGTCCGCGAGGCCGTTTTCAATTTGAACTTAGAGCCGCGCTTTACGCGTTCGCCTCGGCTTCCTTCTGGGCCTCGTGGCGGGCCTTGTCCTCGGCGCCCTTGACGGACGTGTCGCGGTCGACCAGCTCGATGACCGCGCGCGG
>CAZDUD010000018.1:0-45563 GCA_964508485.1 uncultured Hyphomicrobium sp.
CCTGACCCCTCCCCGCCTGGGGGAGGGGAACCGCCCAACGCTGGTTGCCTTCCGGCCAAAGATCGTTGACGCAGCCGCGAAATGGCGTGGTAAAGCTCGGCTGCGACAACGAGCGATGGACTGCCCTAGTGAGCGACGAGACCCCGTACGAGCAGGTGACGAACGGCATCCGCATCCGCGTCACGCCCGAATACTCGGATGACCAGTCGACTCCGGACGAGAGCTACTTTTTCTGGATCTACACCATCGAGATCGCCAACGAGAGCGCCCATACGGTTCAGCTTAAGAGCCGCGTCTGGCGCATCACCGATGCCAACGGCAAGACCGACGAGGTGCGCGGGCCGGGCGTCGTCGGACAGACGCCGGTCATCCCGCCGGGCCAGTCGTTTACGTACTCGTCCGGCTGTCCCCTCTCGACGCCGTCGGGCATCATGGTCGGCAGCTACCAGATGACCGACGAGGCCGGACAGTTGTTCGACGTCGCAATTCCCGCGTTCTCGCTCGACAGCCCCTACGCCACGCGCAGCGTGAACTGATCAAGATGCCGCCCGAGCAAACCAGAACTGCGATCGAGCTTCTCGCGCGCCTTGTCAGCTTCGACACCACGAGCCACAAATCCAACCGCGCG
This sequence comes from uncultured Hyphomicrobium sp., assembly GCA_964508485.1. Taxonomy (GTDB): domain Bacteria; phylum Pseudomonadota; class Alphaproteobacteria; order Rhizobiales; family Hyphomicrobiaceae; genus Hyphomicrobium_C. Next base: position 629 of record CAZDUD010000018.1, read on the forward strand.
CTTCAGAGCTTCGTCGAAACCTACCTCGCCGAGCACGGCGTCACATCGCATCTCGTCCCCACGGCGGACGGTGAGAAGACTTCGCTGTTCGCCACCATCGGCCCCGACGACATGCCGGGCATCGGCCTCTCAGGGCACACGGACGTCGTGCCGGCCGATCCCGCCGCGTGGACCAGCGACCCGTTCACGCTGCGCGAGGCGGACGGCCGCCTCTACGGTCGCGGCACCGCAGACATGAAAGGCTATCTCGCCTGCGTGCTCGCCATGGTGCCCGCATTCAAACGCCGCCGCTTGAACGTACCGCTTCACATCCTCTTCTCCTACGATGAGGAGGTCGGCTGCACCGGCGTCCGCCCGATGATCGCGGAGCTGGGCGACCGTCTTCAAAAGCCGCGCGCCGTCATCGTCGGCGAGCCGACCTCGATGGCCGTCGTCGACGCCCACAAGGGGCCCGTACGCTGGAACGTCGAGATCACTGGCCGCGCCGCGCATTCGAGCATGGCGCATCTCGGTGTCAACGCGATCACCGTTGCGGCGCGCCTCATCGGCAAGCTTGCCGAGATCGAAACCGAGCTGGCCGCCCTGCCGCCGGACCCGCGCTTCACGCCGCCCTATCCGACGTTGCAGGTCACGACCATCGACGGGGGAAACGCTACCAACATCGTGCCGGCATCGTGCCGCTTCGTGTTCGATATTCGCGCCATGCCGGGCCTCGACGTCGCAGCGATCGAGCGCCGCCTCGTCGACTTCGCGGAGAACGATTGCCTGCCCGACATGCAGCGCATCGCCCCTGAGACCGCCATCACCATCCGCCGCGTCAACCAGGTACCGCCGTTTGCCGCCGACTCCACGTCCGACATCGTCGCCCTGGCGCTGAAGCTCGCCGGCGAGAACGAAACGAGCGCCGTGTCCTATGCGACCGAGGCGGGACTGTTTCAGGCCGCGCACGTCCCCTCCGTTGTCTGCGGCCCAGGCGACATCGCACAAGCCCACACCGCCGACGAGTGGATCACCATCACCGAGATCGAGCGTTGCCTCGCCTTCCTCGGCCGCCTCGCCGACTGGGCGGAGACCTAACAGCCCTTCCCTCCCGACAACACCGCTCACGAGCCGCTGTTACCGAGCACCATTCGAACGTCGCATTCGTGGAAACTGGCGTGGGGTGCCGACCTGCGCCGGCATAACGCTAGTGATCGAATCCGCCGACTGCCACAAATTCAACGTCACCCCGACGGGGGTCGGGGCCTACGCAAGTCTCCACGAATTCTCGATGTAACGGGCAAGGCGACGTAGCAAAAAATATCGAAAGCGTCTGGAATCCAAATTGCGCGGCAGGCATGAAAAAAGGCCGCTTGGGATGCGGCCTAAGGTAGTGTTCTTCTAGGCAGTGTTAGTGGAGAGTCGAACGGACGTCCGTACGCTTGGGACAAAACGCTTTGGCCACCTCGTTGACGAGGAGCTGATGACGTAACGCATCGGTCACCTGAGGTACGCGAAAGATATCGTCCATGACGGCCAACTGGGCTTCCACGGTTGACGAGACCGCGAACAGGCCCAACGCGCACCACTGCGCAAACAACGAAAGCCGATCTTCCGAAACGGTAACAGTCTCGATCCCCGTCGACCCGAAAGCGGCGCCCGACGGGTGGTCCGGCCGTACCGGCCTCCCCGTCGGGCGGGCCTCAAGAAGCTCTGCCGATCGTCCCCGAGCAGGGGTTGTGTGCGATGCGACTGGCGCGGATTCGCGGATATGATCGGTCCTGAGCTTGTCCCTAAGTCTGCGGATCGTGGAGGGATCGGTAACGCCTACGGCCTTGATGGCGGTGGTCGGCTTGAGGGCCGGATCTGCCTCGAGGAGCTGGGCGATGCGCCGAAGCTGGACCCGGTCATCGAGGCCGCTGCCTCTGGGTCGGCCGCGGCGTGTAGCGTGGGAAGGCATGACCTGGATCCGTTCATCACGATTCGATTGATAGGAATCTTGATGAATTTCGCTCTCCTTTGCCAAGGAGAAAAATCAAGTCAGGACAATGAGAAGTACAGTCGGATTGATACTTGTTGCGAAAAAGATTCGTTGACTTGTATGTCTACGGGAACAAAGCGTGGTTTGCTGAAAACCGGAATTTCGCCGGATGCCGGCAGCCGGGCTAGCTGATGAACCCGCGCATGCGGGCGAGATGCGAGAGCTTCACCTCCGGCCGCGCCCCCATCTGGCCGATGATTTCCGCGGCTGCAAAGCTTCCGAGTTGCCCCGCCGACTTGAGATCGAAATCCCGCGCGAGCCCGAACAGAAAACCCGCAGCATAGAGGTCGCCGGCTCCGGTGGTATCGACGACCTTCCGCACCGGCTCGGGCGAGATCTGGATCGGCTCGCCCTCCGACACGATGACCGAGCCTTTCTCGCTGCGCGTCAGCACGGCGAGCCGCGTATCCCGCGCCACGTTGCGCACCGCCTCGTCGAAGCTGTTCGTCTCATAGAGCGAAAGGATCTCGCTTTCATTGGCGAACAGGATGCCGATGCCGGAGCGGATCAGTGCCAGGAACTCGGCCCGGTGCCGGTTGACGCAGAACGAGTCCGAAAGCGTGAGCGCGACGCGCCGTCCTGCTTTGTTGGCGATATCGACGGCCTGGCGAAACGCGGCCTTCGCCTCGTCTCGGTCGAACAGATACCCTTCGAGGTAGACGATGTTGGACGCCTTGATGACCTCGGGATCGACCTCGCCCTGGTCGAGATCGGTGCTGATGCCGAGGAACGTGTTCATGGTCCGCTGCCCGTCGGGAGTGACGAGGATCAGCGAGCGCGACGTCGAGCGCGAGCTGTCGACCACGGCCGGCGTTTTGAACGAGACACCGGCAGCGCCGATATCGTGGCGGAAGATGCGGCCGAACTCGTCCTCGGCGACCTTTCCGATGAACGCCGCGCGACCGCCGAGCGACGCAACGCCGACCACCGTGTTCGCGGCCGACCCGCCCGAGATCTCGATGCCAGGCCCCATGTCCTTGTAGATCGTGCCGATCGTCGCCGTATCGACAAGGCGCATATGTCCCTTGGGCGCCTGGTGGCGGTCGAGGAAACTGTCGTCGCAGCGCCCGATGATGTCTACGATCGCGTTGCCGATCGCAACCACATCGAATGTGCCTGGCATGATCCCGTCTCTCCTCGCCTCGATTGTCAGCCGCGCACTATAGGCATGGCGCCTGCCTGCGCAACGAAACCTTCAGCCCTTAAGGCCGCACGCCCTTACCGCGGCCCCGCCGCATCCCGCACCATCATGGCGAGGCTCATGACCAGCCGCTCGGACATCGCTTCGTCCAGCGTGCCGGCGAGGCGCGCCGCTTTCGCCACGCCCGAAATACGCGAAAGCGCGTCCGTAAGCCGTGGCGTGGTCCAGATCCGGCATTGTGCGGCGAACGCATCCTTCTGTTTGAAATGCAGGGGCGGGCGCATCTGGCGCAAGGCATCCTCTAGCGAGCCGCCCTTGTCGACGGCGCTCCGCACGCGGTGTAATCGCTGGAAATGCCGCTGCGTGGCAGCGACGATCGCCTGCGGGCTCTCACCGGACGAGACCGCGCGCCCGCACTCCGCAACCGCACGCTGCACCTGTCCCGACGCCGCCGCGAACGTGATGCGCTCGAGCGCAAGCTCCGAGACGTCCCCGACCACGGCCTCCACATCCTCGACGCCGATCTCCGCTTTAGGCCCCACGTAGAGCAGGAGCTTCTCGATCTCGCCGCGCGAGAGCGCACGGTCAGCGCCGAGCCGGTCCACCAGCGCCTGCCGCGCGTCCGCCGTAATGGTGGCACCGGCTTCGCGCGTCATCTCGCGGATCAGCGCTTCGAGATCCTGCGCGCCGTCGCTGTAGCAGGCAACCGCCGCCGCCACAGACGACTTCTCGAACAAGCTACGAAGCGACTCGTCCGGCTTGAGGTTCCCGGCCTCCACGATCAGCACGCCCTCGAGCGCACCGCCCTCGATGAGCGGCTTCAACGCCGCCGCGTTGATGCGCCGGCCTGCCGCGGCCCGGATGACCTTGGGCCCGCCGAACATCGGCACCGTGCCGAGCTCCACCACCAACCGATCCGGGTCCGTATCGAGGTCGGTATCGTCGAGCCGGATCAGCTCGCCCGGAGGATCGAACCGCGCCGCGGCCGCCTTGGCATAGACCTGCGCGCGCTCGCCAACGAGCCCGGCATCGGAGCCGAAGAACAGCACCGCGCGAAGTTTCGGATCGGGAGAGGAGAGGAACGCCTGAGCCTGATGCGCCTTGACGGCAACCATGAGGACCTTAGGCGGTGCCCGCGAGATAGGCGGAGAGGCGCGCCTTGAGATCCTCGCCGACGACCTTGGCCGCGCGGTTCTCCGCGTCCTCGCGCGCACGCACGTTCGAGAAAATCGACTGGTTGCGCTCGAAGCTGGCGCGCCCGTAGCTCGTACCCGAGAGCACGACCGACTTGTCCGAGATACGCACGAGCTGGAACTTGGCTTCCACGCTGAACACCTGGCCGCCCGAGTCGCCATCCGTGCGCACGAGCGTCGACGTCACGCTCTCGCGGATCGCCACCTCAAGCCGCATCTCGGGATTGATCGCCTCGCCACCGCCACCCGTCGAGTGGAAGATCAGCTCGTTGCGGATCTGCTGGCCGACGCGGCCGGGAATGGTCGCCACCGACACCTTGGCCAGCTTCTCGTCGGCGTGCGCTCCGATGCCCGCCGAGCCGTAGAGAGGACGGAAACCGCTGTTGCCGCAGGCCGTCAGGAGGGGCGTGACCAGGACAGCAGCCAACACCAGCCGCGTTGCCGACCGGCCGAAAGCGCTCCGTTTCCCGACGCTTGAACGCATGCTCCCGCCTGCCCCTTGACCGGCCGCTTAAGGGAAGCGGGCGGCCCCTCCAAAGACCCGGAGCGTATCACGCTCTAGGCAACGACATTCACAATCCTTTGCGGCACGACGATGATCTTCTTCGGTTGCCGCCCCTCAAGCGCCCGTACGACGGGATCGAGCTTCAGGGCCGCCGCCTTGACCTCATCTTCGGCCGCGTCGCGCGCGATCAGAAGCTCGTCGCGGCGCTTGCCATTCACCTGTACGGCAATGGTGATCTTATCGTCAACGAGCAAGCCGGCATCCACCGCCGGCCAAGGCTGATTGGCGAGCAAAGTGTTGTATCCGAGCCGCGCCCAGCATTCCTCGCCGAGGTGCGGCATCATGGGACCGATCATCTGCACGAATAGTTCGCCGGCTTCGCGCAAAACCCAGGCGAAATCTTCGCTCGTCTTGCCGGTTGCCCCGGATTTGGCCAGGGCGCTCGAAAGGATGTTGGTAAACTCATAGATCTGAGCAACGGCCACGTTGAACCGCAGCCCCTCGATGCTCTGGGCTACGGCATGGGTCGCCTTGTGGGCCGCGCGGCGCAGGTCGAGCGCCTCGGGCGAGAATTGCTGAGGTTGAGCAGTACCGGCGGGCGCCGCCTTGTCGGCCACGTCGTCAATGACCCGCCAGGCCCGCTGGATGAACCGCCCCGCGCCCTGGATACCGGCTTCCGTCCACACCACGTCGCGCTCGGGCGGGCTGTCGGACAGCATGAACCAGCGCGCGCAGTCCGCGCCCCAGCCCTCGATGATGTCGTCCGGGTCGACGAGGTTCTTTTTCGACTTCGACATCTTCTCGATGGAGCCGATCACGGCAGGCGTACCCGTTGCGACTTCTACCGCGTGCCGCTGGTCCCCCTCGCCCTCAAACCGGATCTCGGAGGGCAGCAGCCAGGCACCCGTCTCGGACTTGTAGGTCTCGTGCGTGACCATGCCCTGCGTGAAGAGCGCCGCGAACGGCTCGCGCAGGTTCTTGGTGCCGTGCCCCGCATCCGAGATCGCGCGATAGAAGAAGCGCGAGTAGAGGAGGTGCAGAATCGCGTGCTCGATGCCGCCGATGTATTGATCGACCGGCAGCCAGTAGTTCGCCGCGTCCGCATCGACCGGCTTGTCCGCATGCGGCGCCGTGAAGCGCACGTAGTACCAGGAGCTGTCGACGAACGTGTCCATGGTGTCCGTCTCGCGCCGCGCGGGCTTGCCGCACGTGGGACAGTCCACATGCTTCCATGTCGGATGACGGTCGAGCGGGTTGCCTGGCTTGTCGAAGGTCGCATCGTCCGGCAGCCTGACCGGCAGATCCTTCGCCGGCACCGGCACGATCCCGCAGTCCTCGCAATGGATGACCGGGATCGGGCAGCCCCAGTAGCGCTGCCGCGAGATGCCCCAGTCGCGGAGCCGATAGTTGACCTTGCGCTGCCCCACGGGCTTGCCGCCAAGCTTCTGGCTCTCGAGCTTCTTCGCCGCCGCCTCGAACGCGTCCTTCGTCGAAAGGCCGTCGAGGAAACGCGAGTTGATCATCGTGCCGTCGCCGTCGATGGCGGTATCGCCGACCGAGAATTCCTCGGCCTTCGCGCCGGCCGGCAGGATCACCGGGATCACCGGCAGGTCGTAGGCACGTGCGAAATCGAGGTCGCGCTGGTCGCCCGACGGACAGCCGAAGATGGCGCCGGTGCCATACTCCATCAGCACGAAGTTGGCGACGTAGACCGGCACGGTGATGGCGGGGTCGAAGGGATGCACCGCGCGGATGCCGGTGTCGAAGCCGCGCTTCTCCGCGCTTTCGAGATCGGCGACCGACGTGCCCATGCGCCGGCATTCCTCGGAGAACGACGCCAGCTCCGGATTGGTCTCGGCCGCGGCGCACGCCAGCGGATGATCGGGCGCGATCGCCATGAACGAGGCGCCGAACAGCGTGTCCGGCCGCGTCGTATAGATCTCGAGTTCCTTGTGTCCCTTGGGCGCGGTCTTCGCATCGAGCGCCCAGCGCACCAGCATGCCTTCCGAGCGGCCGATCCAGTTCGCCTGCATCAGGCGCACCTTCTCCGGCCACTTGTCGAGCGTCGAAAGCGCTTCGAGCAACTCGTCGGAGTACGCGGTGATCTTGAAGAACCACTGCGTCAGCTCGCGCTGCTCGACGAGCGCACCCGAGCGCCAACCGCGCCCGTCGATCACCTGCTCGTTGGCGAGCACCGTGTGATCGACCGGATCCCAGTTGACCTTCGAGCTCTTTCGATACGCGAGCCCCTTCTTCAGGAGATCGAGAAACAGCTTCTGCTGATGCTTGTAGTAGTCCGGGCTGCAGGTCGCGATCTCGCGGCTCCAGTCGAGGGAAAGACCCATCGACTTGAGCTGGCCTTTCATCGTCTCGATGTTGGCGTAGGTCCACGTCGCGGGGTGCGTCTTGCGCTCGATGGCGGCGTTCTCGGCCGGCATGCCGAACGCGTCCCATCCCATCGGATGCAGCACGTTGAACCCCTGAGCCCGTTTGAAGCGCGCCACCACATCGCCCATGGCGTAGTTGCGCACATGCCCCATGTGGATGCGCCCCGACGGATAGGGAAACATCTCGAGCACGTAGCTCTTCGGCATCGAATGGTCGTCGGAGGCGCGGAAGATCTCGCCTTCCTCCCAAACCTTCTGCCAGTGCTTCTCGCGTGCGGGCGCGTTGTACCGTTCGGTGGCCATGTGACTTTCGTAGATCGCAGGGTGAATTTAGCCGGCTAATGAGCCCGAAGGGCAAGGTACGGTCAAGAGACCTGACCGGCGATATTACGTCTCCTCGTCGTCCCGGACGGCCACAACCGGGTACGGCTTGAAGCCGTTCTGGTTGCTCTTGAGAAGGTCCAGGAAGCGTGTGTTGAGATACAGGACCTCCCGCCCCTCCTTTTTCTGCTCGAGCACCCCAGCAGCCGTCAGCTCCTTGAGATATTTCGCGGCGATGTTGCGGCTCGCGATTCCGTTCTCAACCAAGTCTCCGATCCGGCAATAGGGTTGTGTAAAGATGAGCTCGACGAGTTCTCGGCTGTAGATCTTGGGCTGCACGGCCTTCACGTACCGCACCGTGTCGTCCATGAGCGTCGTGAGCGCCTCGATCTTGCTCGTCGTCCATTGCGCGGTCTGTGCGACAGCGTCGAGCATATAAACAATCCAGGGCTCCCAGGCTGCCTCCGCCGTCACACGGCTCAAGAGCTTGTAGTAGCTGTCGCGGTTCGCGTTGATGTACTGACTGAGATAGAGAATTGGCAGATCGAGCAGCTTTTGCTCGATTAAATAAAGAATATTGAGCACGCGTCCGGTTCGCCCGTTGCCGTCCGGAAACGGGTGAATGGCCTCAAACTGGTAGTGCCCGACGGCCATGCGGATGATGGGATCAACGCCGTCGTCGGCGTGCAAATACGCTTCCCAATTGCTGAGCTTGGAGCGGATGACGTCAGCGCCCTCCGGCGGCGTATAGACGACTTGCCCGGTCGAGCGGTTGGAGATCGTCGTGCCGGGCAGCGCGCGGACGTCGAGATCATATCCATTGATTGTCCGGCACACGGAGACCGCCGTTTGTACGGTCAGCGGCCGGGTTTTGAGATTGTCGTAGCCGTTTCGAAGCGCGGTACGGTATCGAAGAACCTCGCGCGTCGCGGGATCGGCATGCTCGCTGTCCGTATTCGCGAAGCGAAACAGCCTGTCGTTGGTCGTGACGATGTTCTCGATTTCCGAGCTGTCCTGCGCCTCTCTCAAGGGAATGGAGTTGATGAGCACGTCCTGATTGGGGATGAGCCGCGCCGCTTGCCGCAAGCCTTCGAGTTTGCGGGCAGCGTCCGTGCATTTCCTGAAAACCACCTTGGTTTCAACGTCTTGCGCAGGCGGAAGCTCTGGAAGTGCGTTATAGGGAATGTTCGGATCGAAGGCCATTATATGCCCTAATTTTTATATTTTCAGTGCATATTTGAAGGATATGCACTCCACCAGCGCATGTCGAGACAGATATGCACTAAAAAATGCAAAATAGGTGCATATCTCTCGTCGCGCGCCCTGCTACAGTGCATGACCTTCGAACATGCACTGATTTTACGACTTTTAGTGCAAGATATCCTAGAGCCATGAGCAACATCGCCAACGTCAGGTCCCCCGTCTCAGCCCTCGCCGACATCCAGGCCCGCATTGCCGCCGCCGCGCGCGAAACCGGTCGCGACCCGGCGTCCGTGCACCTGATCGCCGTCACCAAGACCTTCGGCGCCGAGGACATCCTCCCCGTCCTCGAGGCCGGCCACCGTCTGTTCGGCGAGAACCGGGTGCAGGAGGCCAAGGCGAAGTGGCCGGAGCTGCGCGCCCGGTATCCGGACCTCGCCCTGCATCTCATCGGCCCGCTCCAGTCCAATAAGACCCGCGAGGCCGTCGAGCTGTTCGACGCCATCCACACCGTCGACCGGCCGAAGATCGCCAAAGCCATCGCCGACGAGCAAGCGCGACTGGGCAAGCGCTTGAAGCTCTTCATCCAGGTCAACACCGGCGAGGAGCCGCAGAAGGCCGGCATCGCACCGAAGGACACCGCCGCCTTCCTGACCCACTGCCGGGGCGGTCTCGGCCTCGAGATCGCGGGGCTCATGTGCATCCCGCCGGTCGACGAGGAGCCTGCCGTCCACTTCGCCTTCCTCGCCAAGCTCGCCCAGGACCTCGGCCTTCCCGAGCTCAGCATGGGCATGAGCAGCGACTTCGAAACCGCCACCCAATTCGGCGCCACCTATGTGCGAGTCGGATCGGCCATTTTCGGCGCCCGCTGAATCCCACAGCCACGGCGGCGCGCAGCCCTTCGCCAAATCCCTGTGCACCCAAGCGCTTGCCGCAATCTACCCACAGCTTTTGCAGACCCGCGCCCACGCCGCGCCATACGTCATGCAAGCCCCAATGCTAGCGTCTCGCAATCAGCGTGATTCGCGTTTCGCACATGCTCCGCGAGAGCCAAGGGAGACCCGGCATGACTGCATCCGCCCTCAAGGTAGCCGAGATCGAGGCTGACGCCGCAGCCGCCGATGCCGCGCGTGACGCCCGCGCCGATACGCTCAAAGAGATCGCTGCAAGAGCGCAGACGCAGCCCAAAGGCAGCAAGGCACCGAAGAAGCCAGCATCCGACGGCTGGGACCGCTTCCTCGTAGATATCTGGATCACGGACCTGAACTTCACCGAGTTCGGCATCTACAAGAAGACGCGCAACCGCGCTAAGTCGCGTCAGTTCACGACCGACATGGACATCTTCGGCGAGATCATCGAGAACGGCGAGCGCACCGGCCTTGTTGGCTATCGCGAGGACGCTTGGAAGAAGGCCGAGGGCATGGACAAGCGCCTCGTCTTCAAGCTCTTCACCGAGAACTTGAACTGGCGCGCCACCATGGATCTCATGATCGGGCGCTCGCTGCAGCAAACCATCGGCGCGCGCGGTCTGCCGGTGATGACCTACTCGATTAACACCAACGACGATCAGTACATCATCTACCTCGAGCGCTCGGCCAACAAATGGCCGTTCATGCCCGAGCACTTCTCGTTCTTCATCATCGACAGCAGCGGCAAGCCTGATTTCTATCGGCTGAAGCGCGCCCTCATCAATCTCGGCGGCGACTACGCGCTGATCAACCAGCACGGCGAGACCGTCGGCTACCTCGACGGCAAGGTGTTCTCGATCGGCGGCAAATGGAAGTGCAAGATCAAGTCCGGCGCAGACAAGCGTCTCGTAACGGTGCTGAAGCTGTTCGGCGCCATGATGATCTTCAACGGCGATTGCCGTCGTCACATGAAGCGGCTGTACAGGGACATGCTGCGCGGAAAGGTCGAGCCCGCGCTCGATCGCCAGGAAGCCGATCTCTACATGAACCCGCGCCGCGTGCGCTAGGCGCGTCGGATACGCGAAGCACTGGAAAAGAAAAGGCCGGAGCGTATCCCACGCTCCGGCTTTTTTATGAATGATTCTCAGCGCGCTTAGTGCAACGTGGCGGCAGCCGCTGCCGGCGAATTCTCAACAGCGCCGACGGGCAGACCCGGCGCCTTGTCCGCCGGCGCGCCGTGCTCCGCGAGTGAGCGATCGATCTCGCGCAAGCCCTCGACGAACGTCGACAGCCTCCCCGAGATCTTGGCAACGAAGTGGTCGGCGAGGCTCGGATCCGCCACCATGTGCGCGTGCATCTCCGAGCGTGTGATGCGAAGGGCGCGCACGGGCGTGCGTGCCACCACCGTCGACGTGCATTCCGTCTCGATCAGCATCGTCATCTCGGAGATCAGTGCGCCCGTCGGGATGGCTTCATTCGCGCCCGTCTCGAGACCCGGACCCTCGGTGCGCACAGCCTCCCCCGAGACGACCAGCACCGCAGCATCGGTCTCGCCATGCGCCGCGACGATCACATCGCCCGGCTTGTAGACGATCCGGTCGGCGCGACGCGCAATCTCCGTGAGCTGAAGCGGCTTCAGCCCCTGGAACAGCGGCACGTTGAGAAGTGGTCGAACAAGCGCATCGATAGCCATCTGGAAATCCCCGCAACCAGAACGTCAAGGCACGCCGAACGCGGTGCCGAACTCGCCCGGACCTATTAGGTCCCGCACTGCTGCGAAGACTCGGGCGATTCGCCCCCGCGGTCGAGACGCATCAGAGCGCTTGTTGAGAGGATGAGAATAAGCTGTTTACGACATCAGCTTGTAGCCACCGGTCTCGGTGACGAGGATCTCCGCACTGGACGGGTCCTTTTCGATCTTCTGGCGCAGGCGGTAGATGTGCGTTTCGAGCGTATGCGTCGTGACGCCCGCGTTGTAGCCCCAGACCTCGTGCAGAAGCGTCTCGCGCGACACCACCTTGTCGCCGGTCCGGTAGAGGTACTTGAGGATCGCCGTCTCCTTCTCGGTGAGCCGGATCTTGCCGCCCTTGTCGTCGATCAGAAGCTTCGACGCCGGCTTGAACGTGTACGGCCCGATGGTGAAGACCGCGTCCTCGCTCTGCTCGTGCTGGCGCAGCTGCGCCCGGATGCGCGCGAGCAGCACGGCGAACTTGAACGGCTTGGTGACGTAGTCGTTGGCGCCCGCGTCGAGACCGAGAATCTGATCGGCATCGCTGTCATTGGCCGTGAGCATGATGATCGGGCTTTTGAAGCCGCCCTTGCGCAGCAGGCGCACGGCTTCGCGTCCGTCCATGTCCGGAAGCCCGACGTCGAACACCACAAGGTCATGATGGCCACTCTTGGCCGCTTCGATACCCTTGCCCGCGGTGCCCGCGACCGACACCTCGAACTCGTCGTGCAAAGCAAGCTGATCGTGCAGGGACCCACGGAGATCCTCGTCGTCGTCGACAAGAAGGATCTTGCGTGCAGCGCTCATCCTCGGCAGCTCCAGGTTATCCAATCGTTGCGGCACCCTCTTAGCACCTGTGTGTCCGCTGAGGTAGGGTGCCCTGGGCCGGACGGTTATCGACCGGCCGCCCGGTGGACAAGGGGATGCGCCATTACCATCCGTAAAATCGTCGTGAGAAGCCTTGGCGCGCAGAGCACATCCGGCCGGCTGATCTGCGGCAACCTGATCCTCCACTGCGCATTGGGCCGCAGCGGCATTCGCTCCCGAAAGCGCGAAGGCGACGGTGCAACGCCGCGTGGAAGCTTTCGGCTCGAAAGCGCCTTCTACCGTCGCGACAAACTCGCGAGGCCGGGCTCGGGCCTCCCCCTCGCCGCGACCAGGCCGGACGACGGATGGTGCGACGCAGCGAACGACCGCAACTACAACCGCCGCGTCAAGCATCCCTATCCGGCAAGTGCGGAGCATCTCTGGCGCCGCGACGGGCTCTACGATGTCGTCGTCGTCATCGCCTACAACCGGCGTCCGCGGCGAGCAGCAGCCGGCAGCGCGATCTTCATGCATGTCGCGGAACGCGGCTTGAAGCCCACCGAAGGCTGCGTGGCCCTACCGCGCAAGGGCCTTCTGAAGGTGATGGCGCACATCGGCCCGAAGACGCGCATCGTGATCGTCTGACGCACCCCGAATGCGGTACGCAGTGTCCGCGACGAGAAACACAGCGCGGCAGCGCTCGGGAGCAAAGCGACCCGGCGGTCATGGCGGAGCCGAGCTGCGCATGGAGTGCGCCGGCCGTCCACATGGCGACCGACTACCGGCAAGAAACACCGCTTCAACTCGAGTCCGAAAGAAAAAGACCCGGAGCGCGAAGCCCCGGGTCAAGTTTGGAGCACGTCTAGGGGAGCGCGGCGCCTCCGAATCTCTAGTGTTTTTGACTGGAGGCGAGAATTCATCCAAGCGCTCAACCCGCAAATCGAGTATATTGATTCCGTTCGCAGAAATGCGGGCATCCGCGGGTGTTCTCCTGATCAACCGTTTTACCGCTGTGCCTCGGATTGTGCCTTCAACCGACACCCGAGGTATGCCCGATGAAGCTCGATCTCACCGAGCGCGCGATCCTGCGCCTTGCGATCCCTGAGAAGGGACCACGCGACTACCCCGACAATCATATTCGCCAGCTCGTGCTGACGATCCGTCCGACCGGATCGCGGAGCTGGACGCTGCGCTATCGCATTGGGCGCGGCGCTGATCGACGCCAGAGGCGGTTGACGCTCGGCACGTGGCCTGAGCTATCGACCGAGGACGCCCGCGAGAAGGCGCTGCAGGCCCGCAAGCTTCTGGCCAAGGGTATCGACCCTGTCGAGTACGAGGCCAAGCAGCGCCGCCAGGAAGCCGAAAAGCGGCTGGCGCTGATGGAGCGGTCGTTCCCCAAGCTCGCCGAGCGCTTCATTCATTTCCAGCGGAAGCGGGAGCGGCGCACATGGATCGCCCAGGCCCGCGTCCTCGGCTTCAAGGTGCAGCCCGGCTCCGACGAGAAACCCGATCTGATCATCATTGATGGCAGCCTCGCCGATCGTTGGCGCAATCGCCCGGTCGCCGAGATCGAGCGGCTGGACATCACGTCGGCCGTCGACGAGCTGATGGACTCCGACCGTCCGGAGGCCGCCCGCACGCGGCTCAATCTCCTGAAGACGTTCTTCGCTTGGTGCGAGAATGCCGGGTACATCAGCCGGTCGCCAGCCGATCGCTACAAGCTCGATCTCAACCGGGAAGGCCGTGACCGTGTGCTGTCCGACGATGAGCTGCGCTGGCTATGGAAGGCCGCGGCGGCCGAGCCCTATCCGTACGGGCACTTCATCCAGCTGCTGATGTTGACCGGCCAGCGGCGCAATGAAGTCGCCGGGCTTCGCCATTCCGAGATCAGGCTTCGCCATTCCGAGATCAGGCTTCGCCATTCCGAAATCAAGAGCGACGTATGGGAATTGCCCGCCGAGCGCAGCAAGAACAAGCACGCGCACAAGATCCCGTTGTCACCGGCCGCTGCGGCAGTCATCGCATCGACGCCGCGCAATCTGTGCGGCTGGGTCTTCACGTCGACGCACAAAGGCCCGGTCAGCGGCTTCTCGCTTATGAAGAAGCGGATTGAAGAGCGCATGGCCGAGATCGCTGGCCGCGGCGTTCAGATCCCGCAATGGGGTCTACACGATATTCGTAGATCCGTGGCAACGGGCATGGCGTCCATCGGGATACTGCCCGCCGTGATCGAACAAGTTTTGAACCACACGGGCGGACAGTTCAGCGGCGTTGCTGGGATTTACAATCGCCATGACTACCTCGCCGAGAAGCGCGAGGCGCTGGAGCGCTGGGCCGATCATCTGATGAAGATCGTCGACGGCGAGGCTCAACAGAAACCCGAGACATCGAACGTGGTCGCGATGAAGTCGTGATCCGCCGAGCGTTGTGTCAGTAGCGTTGCGTGCTCTTCAAATGACAACACCCCGCCGTGGAGGGCGGGGCGCTGCAAACTGTAGATCGGATCTGGGTATTAGGCATCTCCTAGATCGCTGATTCGCGCAGTTTTTGCAACGGCGAAGCTTTGCCTTCCGCCTGGCGCCCGTCCTCACGGCCAAACATGAGGACTGGAACATGCGATCTCTCGGAGATCTCGTGAGCGACACCGCTCGGCCTAAGCGCTGGGAACGCAACCGCTACAGACACGGCGCAATCTATGTGCGCGATCCTGCATCGATATCGACGCCGTTAGATCGGAACGCCAAAGCCCGGCTGATGTATCTCGCCGAGCGCTTAGAGAGGAACAGCAAGCTCCCAGGACGGCGGAACGGGGCGCTGGGGTATGTCGGCCTCGCCGTGCTTCGGGCGCTACTGCTGCGCTTCCACAATTCGAGATCAGGGCTCTGTTGCCCATCGATCATGAAGTTGCAGACAGCAACCGGTCTTTGCCGCGCCGCGGTCTGCGATGCCCTGGCACGCCTGGAGCGATCGGGCATCGTCCACATAGTCCGGCGCATCGTGCGCGAGCGCGTGACGCGCGTATCGCCCATTACTGGCATGGTCGAGCAGTACGTCGGCACCGTCCAATCATCGAACGTCTACAGCTTCTCCGAGCAGGCGGCCGGATCGTTCGAGCATCTGCCAGCGGCGAACGCGAGACCGTTCCCAGCGCGGAGGCAGATGACATTTGTCGAGCGTCTGATCGGGTGTGAAGCCGGGTCTACGGCACAGGGAGAAACCAGCCTATTTATTTATTCAAGGGAGCGGGCTTGTGTTTCTGAGAATAAATAAGAACCATTTTCTTTGGGCGCTAGGCGCCGAAATTTCTGGAGAAACGAATGTGTTTCTGTTACATCAAAAAGCGAGAAACCCGCGGTCTGCAATCCGCGGGCTTCTGAATGCAAATTTTCTGGATGAGTGATGCCGTTGGCGCGGCGTCGAGTGGCTACCGACGAAGGTTTTATAGCCCCAGGGCTGTGAACTAGTCAATCAAAAAGCGCCAAGCCTCGGCCTCTCTCATTTGGTTCCGAACCAAATGGAGTAAATAAGTATGACTAGTTCTTATCCTAATATCGCTGGAAACAAGCCGCGTTATCTGACTGACCACATCGACCCTTTGAAGATTGCCCTAGCGGTGTGCCGAGCAGGTTTCGGCGCGCAGCACCAATATTCGTTTGGGGCGATTTCTCCAAAAGGCAGCCACGGCTTCAGAGGCTCTTACATCGGCGATGACGAGCTTTCGGCGATCGTCTGGAAATACGCGTATTACGCCAAAGTCAGGCTCACGAAGGCAGACGTTGAATCTATCGTCCATGCATTGCCCGCGGCATTGGACCTCTTCAGCAAAGGGGTTCGCCAATGACCTACCTTGAATATGATAGATTCGACGTCACCAATGAGATGGGGTTGGCATTCCGCCTTGCCCTCGGTGCCCATGTGCGAGCGCCCGAGCCGTCGAACGATCTCAATTTAGAGGACAGTGCTCGGCGCTGGATCGGAAAAGAGCCAGAGCCTCGCAAGTTCCTCGTCGACAAACTGATACCTCGCGGAGTGCTATCGCTGCTCGTTTCCGCGGGTGGTCGAGGCAAGACGCAACTAATGCTGCAGACGATGATCTGCACCGTCGCCGGGTTGCCGTTATGCGGCTATGAGACAGCGCAGGGAAAGGCGATGGGCCTATTCTGCGAGGATGACGATAACGAACTGCACCTGAGGCTGAAGCAGGTTTGTGAGGCCCTGGACGTCGACTTCAAGAAGATCGCCGGTCAGATCCGCCCGATATCGTGTGTCGACCGCAATGCCGTACTCTGGACAGCGCGCTCCGGACTTATGCCCTTATTCAAGAAGCTAGATGACCGGCTGAAGTCTAGTCCGGTCGATCTGCTCGTGATTGATGGCTCGGCCTACGTTTACGGCGACAACGAGAACGACCGCGGAGCCGTCACGCGGTTCTGCGCCGCTCTCAATGGTCTTGCCGCCCGGCACAATATCGCAATTGTCCTGATCACTCATGAGAGCAAGTCGTCAGCCGACAACGACACCCACGCCGCGTCCGGCTCGACGGCCTGGCTGAATGCCTGCCGTTCGGTGCTTAAACTGGAGATAGATCGTCAGGACCCGATGAAACGAGTGATCAAGCACATCAAGACGAACCGCGGGCGCACGGTCCAGCCGATCGTGTGCCGGGCTGCTGGGGGGGTGTTCACCGCCCTTAGCTTCGATCAGAAGCGCAAGCGCGAGTGCTGGAGCTTCGTCGAGACCGAACTAGCCGTGGCGATCATGTGCGGCGAGAACCTGAGCCTGAACCCGAAATCTCGGAACTACGCCGGAAGGAAGTTGTCAGAGCGGCAGACGGCGGCCGACGATGAACGGTTCTCATCCGCCGAGATCGCCCACGCTATCGAGGGAATGATCGGATCGAAGTTCGAAGTCGAAGCCTACACGGTCAACGGTGGTGAGCATCGAAGGCTAAAAATGCTTCCCGTCGACGCCGAATTAGCTCCCGGCAGTTAAATTCGACCACATGGCTACCACGTGGTTCCGGCAGTTCCCGGCACATTAGCCGGGACCACAGGAAGTCAACAAATTCAAGGACTTAAATTTTTCCCGGCAGTTCGTCGCCATGCAGATCACGTCTCCACCTCCGGAAGCCCGTATTTGCTGGGTTCCGGAGGTCCATGTGGTTCTTCCCCTAAAGGGGTAGCGTGACCGCCGCTCTAGCTCCGGTCACTCACCTGGGAATTAATTTAATTGCTGCCGCTAGGCGAGCGGCGATGTTCATCGTCGTCATCGTGACGACGGCCGTTAGATGCCGTCGCGAAGTTCTCTCATCGTGACGTAGAATGTCTGCTCTTTCTCGTCGAACGGGCGAAAGTTGTGATCTCGGTAATATTTCGCAGCGCGTGCGTCCAACGCGTGAACCAAGACTGCTCGCGCACCTATGTTTTGAGCAACGAGCAGAGCACGTCGCAGAGCATCATTGAGCAGATCGGCGCCAAGGCCTTTACCAGACTCGGCTTTGTCCACTCCAAACATGGCGAGGATGATAACCGGCACAGGGTCCGGCATATTTTGCTTGAGCGGCCTCGGTGCAGTTGCCCGCTCAACTGAACCCGCCGCGAGTGCATAGAAACCGATGACGCGCTTTGTGCCCCTGCACACAACGAAGGTCTTCGCGGTGTCACTCTCTGACGCTTTTTTGGCTCGATCCTTTAGCCAGCTGTTGATCAGGTCGCTTCCGCAGTCAAAATTGTCGACGTTGTGGCCTGGCTTCAAAGCAGCGGGTTTGCTGATTTTCCCGCTGCTTGACACTGTTGTTGTTTTTACTGTCGATCCCATATCGGCACGCGAGCAAGAAGAGCCTTGAGCTTCGCATTGGGCGGTGGCGGATTATCAAGATCAGCCATGAACCGATCCCAGTTAGCTTCGCTCAGACCAAAGATCCTCTGATTCAGGAGAATAGCCAAGGCTCTCTCGCGGGCACTGCTGAGCATGAAATCTGACCTATTCTGTCCAGTCACGCTTGCGGCGCGGTCGATAAGGTGGCGCGTCTCTTCATCAACCCGAATACTGAGCGTCCCGCTCTTGGGCGCAGTTGCTGGCTTAGCCGCAGCGCGCGAAGGAGCTTTCCGCTGCGTCCTAGCGGACTTGCGTGGTGCTTGAACTAGCGCTGTTGCAGACATAGCCTTTCCTCCAAATACTCATCACGTAATGACAACGTATATACGAAATTTGTGCGTACATTGTCAATACGAGCAGAATCACGAAATAGAGAATTGCACCTCGGCGTATATCAAAAACACCAGCGCTCGCGTCTTTGATGCTCGCGCCCCGGCGCATCTGCAACCGTGTACGCCGTTCACTGAGACCACGTCTTCTAAATTGACGTGCTGGGGGTGCCTGAAAGCTTGATTTTACTGGGGTTTTCGGTGGCCGAGCATGGTCTGAAGGCACATCGACGTACCAGAAAGCCCGTGTTGTATCAGTGACTTATCTGCCCATCGTTCAGTGAACGCCGTTTGTCGAGGCTTGGCCACCCCCTGCGCCGGGCGAATGCGCCGCTAGTGGCCGTCGAGAATCCGGCCAAATCAGAACTGTTGCTCTAGCCGACATGCGGAAGGCGGCGTTGAATATTCGGCTACGAGGGGTTGCCGATTAAGCAACGGGGTACTCCGACCGTTGATTTTTTAGAAACGACATTCCTTCAGAGACTAAATAAATGACAAAAATTTGCGTGTTGGCATCATTCCGTGCTACGCCTTGCGCATGGAACAAGATACGCGAACAATTGATGATGGTTTAGAAGTCGACGATGCAGTAATCGACGACGCCTATATTGCTGATTTCTGTAGAGTTTCTAAGCTAACTCCAGATCATCGCAAGTTCTGCGAACTATTGGCCCAAGGTCATCGGCAGACGCACGCCTTCCGGATGGCGTGGCCCGACAAATTTACTGACGATGACCGGCGCCTGCGTTCGGAAGCGTCGAAGCTCGCACACCGGAAAAAGATCAAGCGGCTGGTCGCGCTCCTGAAGGGTCAGCGCCCCGACGAGACGCCGATCGGCGATCTGACCGAAGCGCTCCGTATCCTCTGGGACCAGGCCAGGTGTGGCGACGCGACGGTCTCGCAGCGTGCCATCGCCCAAATCGAGAAAATCGAGACCTCGATCGCGGAACGCAAGCGGGCGGAAGCCTTGATCTTCGATAAAGAGCCGCGCGAGATTCTAGACGAGATGTGCCGGGGACCGTTCGGACCCGTCTTCGCCCTGGCCATGGCTGCACAAGCCCGGATGCCCTACAGCCTGCCTCCCGGCATAGAGATCGATTTCGAGGCCCTCCTGGCGCCCACACGCTGGGCTGCAGGGACCGAGCATCCCGTAACCGGACGGACGGACACCAACCGCGATCCGCCCGCCCAGGAACCTCAGACACCCGGCGACCGGGCTCGGCGCAAGTACGTCAAATCAATCAACACAGATCCCTCCCGCGGCGGTCCCGCGGATGAAGGGCACGCCTGCGGCTCGTCGGACGTCGTACCTCCGATGGTGCCGCAGGCTGTGGGACCAAGCGAAGCCCCTGAAACCTGGCTCCGTGATGGAGGGCATCCAGCCCAGATCGCGGGCGCCCTTACGCGCGAGCAAGCCGCGGCAGCGGCATCACTTATGAAACGGAGAAAATAAAATGGCTATTGGTAGCGGCGTGCAAGCCATCCTTGAGGCGAACGCTAAACAGGTGAATGCCGACAAGCCGAGCAAGAGCGGTTTGCCGAAACATCTTGCAGCCATCCGGCTGCCATCAGGCAAGACCGTTGGAACGCTAAGCGTCGGCGAGGTTGCAAGCATGTGCGTCCTATTCGGGGTCACGGACGCGCACCACAACGGCAAACAAAAGAATATTGAGCTGCTTTCCGAGCTTCTGGAGTCAGTAGGACGCAAGGCCGCCGAGAAAGCGATCGCCGACTTCATGGCGGCGACAATGGACGGAAGTGCTGTCGGCGGTGGGCCAGTCGGGGGCGCACCGTGAGCAGCTTCTTCACCGACCCAACCGGCGAGATCGAAGTCGAGCCCATTCGACCGGCCGACGAGATGCGCTCTCTCGTCGAAAAGCATCGCGCCTTTGCCGCCGACATTGAAAACGAGCACGGCGGCTCGTTCAGCATCCGGAAGGCGCTGCAGCAGAGCCGAGCGATCCGCGCCCATGCGTTGGCCACGGAATGCGAAATCGACTTCTGGCTCCACTGCTGGGACCAGGGTCACGACCGGTGGTTCAACTGAAGAGGTAAAGCGTCATGGTCAACGGTCTATTTCTCGGTGGCATGCAGGAAGGCATCTCCGAACGCCGCCAATTCGATCAAACGAAGAAGATCCAGGACAAGGCCGACGCTCGCGCCGATGCGCAGCTAAGGCTTAATCAGCAGCAGCAGGCGCACGCTGAACAAGTCGACCTTAATACCCGCGCGAACAAGACGTTCAACGATCTCATCGGCACGATCGAAGAGACGGCGAAGACCCTTCGCGCCGCAGGGCGAAGCCAGGCCGAGATTGAAGACGCGGTGATGCCACTCGCGGAACGGACGCATCAGTTCGCTTCGAAGTTTGGCCAAGATCCCGATCTCGTCGCCTCTCGCATCAGCTCTATAATCGGTCGACCTGCAGAGCCGCAAACCGACCTTGGAAAGCTCGAAGCAGATCGGCGCGCCGGATACATCGACGAATCGACCTACCGCGCCAAGCTCGACGCGATCGGCAAGGGCGATGGTACGACCGTAAACATTGTCAACGCGGGCGAGAAGTCATTCAGCACCGAGCTGAATAAATCCCTCGCCCAAGAGTTCACCGAGCGGCGGAAATCCGCACTCGATGCCGTTGCCTCCATGAAGTCCAACGACGAGGCGCTGGCACTGCTCAACAGGGGCGTGATTACCGGATCGGGCGCGGAGTACGTCCTGCAGCTCGGCAAAGCTCTGCAATCGATCGGTGTGAACCTCGCGCCCGATGCGATCGCGAACTCGGAAGCGTTCGTCGCAACACGCGCCCAGGAAGTCGGCCGGATCATCAAACTGTTCGGCGCCGGGACCAGTCTCTCCGATGCTGATCGCGAATTCGCTACGAAGGCCGCGGCCGGTCAGATCACGCTGACTGAGCCCAGCATCCGGCGAATTCTCGATATCAACGCCCGCGCCTCACGCTCGATCGTCAAGGCGTACAACAACGATGTGGCGCAGATCGATCCGAGCATCACGCCCTGGAATCTCAACCTGCCGGAAGCCCCGACGCGCGAGGAAACACCCATCCGCAAGTCGATCGGTGGTGTGACCTATGAGAAGCGTGACGGCACCTGGTACACAGTTGGGGGCGCAGATGGAAAGAGTAACTGATCCGTCCCTAATCGAGCGGCTGGAGGCTGCAACACCCGGCGAGGCCGTCACGGACGAAGCTCTCATTCGCCAGCTGGACGGCGTTGCCCCAGTTATGCCGAAAGCGCCTAAAGGTGAAGCTCGCCCAATTGGTGGTGCGCTGGGCATCATCCCGTTAGCCGAAGACCCGGATGGCGGGGTTAGCCTATCGGTCCCTGGCTTCATTCTAGAGCCTTGGCGCGCATTCCAGCGCGGCCTTGCCCGTGAAGCCCGCCGCGGTGAATTGGATGAAGACGGTAACGAGATTGATATCGATGCGGCGCAGAGCCAGGACGCGCTGATCGCATCTGGCATCATTGCACCTGGCTCGATCCCGAGCACACCGGGACGCGCGACGGTCGCGGAGGCAGCGACTCCGAAGATCGTCGACGAGACGCAAGCGGCGCTCCAGGCCGCGGAACGCCTCGGTGTTGACGTGCCACGCGGCGCAACGGGCGATGTACTCCCGCGTGTTGCCGGTGCCGTAGCAGACGCGCCGATTATCGGAAAGCCGCTCGTCGACGCATCGAAGCGCGCGACGTCGAAGCTGGAAAGTACCGTCGACGAGATCGCCGACGCCCTCGGCGGGACGACCATTCAATCATCCGGAGACACCGCGAAAGATGAACTAGTCCGTTGGGTCAAAGTCGG
Organism: uncultured Hyphomicrobium sp.; assembly: GCA_964508485.1. Classification (GTDB taxonomy): domain Bacteria; phylum Pseudomonadota; class Alphaproteobacteria; order Rhizobiales; family Hyphomicrobiaceae; genus Hyphomicrobium_C. The sequence continues at coordinate 22,865 of CAZDUD010000018.1, forward strand.
ATCGAAGGGTGAGGCCGCGAAGATCTTCGAGCCCGTCGAAAAACTCGTCGGCAGCAAGAAAGCTCCGCTCAGCCGCACGGCGATCGCGCTCAAGAGCCTGACCGACGAAGCGGCGGAAAGCGGATTGCCGCCTCCGGGTATCGTGAAGCAGCTCGAAGCCGCTACGAAAAAAGACGGCGGCTTAACCTGGCGCGGGATGCAGCGGCTTCGCACCGAGATCGGTGACCGGATGTCCGGCGAGATCGTGCCGGAACCAGGCTTGAACAAACGAGCCCTAAAGGCGGTCTATGCGGCACTCTCCGATGACATCGATTTTCTCGTTCAGAAGTCGGGCGGCAAAGCCGGTGTGGAAGCCTGGAAGGCCGCGAATGCGCAGTTCACCACTGAGATCGCCGCGCGCCGAGATGCAATCGCGAAGATCGTCGGCTCAACGGGCGATGCCTCCGCAGAGACCGTCGCAGAGCGCATTATCACCATGGCATCGGATAAAGGCGGCGCGGATCTTGGCCGCCTTCGGGAAGTTCATAAGACGCTGAGCCCCAGCGCGTGGGATCAGATCGCATCTGCGGCTCTCGGACGAATGGGCGTCACGAAAGACGGATGGTCGATCGCCCATTTCCGCACAGCGTTCTCAAAGCTCTCCGATGACGGCAAAAAGCTGCTGATCCGCGATGCCGAGCACCTGCAGGCCCTCGAAGACGTCAACGCCGTAGGCAAGGCATTCGAGCAGCTGCAGCGTCTCGGCAATCCATCCGGAACGGCGCGCATGGGCATGACCGTTGCCGGTGCCGGTGCATTGGTCATGGACCCGACGTCACTTCTTGCGACGGCGATCGGCGGTCGAGCACTTGCATATATCCTCGCCCGACCCGCAACGGCGAAGGCTGCGGCTGGATGGTCGAACGCCTGGCTCGCGGCGTCGAAGAAACTCACAGAAGAGAACTATCGCAAGCTCCAGCGTGCGGCGCTCGACTTCAGAGCGGCGACGGAGCGAGAGGGAATTCAAATCATGCGGCCGGGGATGTTCCTCGGCGAAGAGGAATCCGAACATGACTGATTTTCAATGGAAGCTCTCTCAGATGACGCTCGATCAAATCATTCAGGTCGCGCGTGACCTCATGGAAGAAATTGAGGACCGCGGCGGCGGCATGATCCTGGATATACCCGACATACCCGGTGGAAAACCGTTTGCCCCGGTATGGATGCGGTTCGGCACATTCGCTCAGACGAAGGGCCCGGAATTTCAACGAACCGAATCCAAACAGGAGGTAGTGAAGTGACCAAGAGTAAATTTGCCGAATCCCTGCAAGGGCTCACGTCGGAACAGTTCGATCGCGTTACCGCCGACATGCTGGCCGAAGCCGCACGTCGCGGGAACACGTCGAGCGATTGGCAGCGCACCGGGCAGATGTCCGACAATGAGTTCGAGGCTTTCCGCAATCGCGCAATCACCGACGCGGAGAATGGCAACAAGGCACGCGCCTTGAGCGCTGCCGCCGCATCGGTCGGTAAGGTGCTGGCCGATCCGAAGGCAGCAGAAGAGAACAAAGAGGCTGGGAATGACGACGGAAGCACAGCCTAGCGAGACCCCCGGCGCTAAATCGGTCGACGTCGATAATTTGCTCGCAGAGTTCGACAAGAGCGATGCATCGACCAGTGCAGGCGCCGGGGAACCTACACCTGCACCGCAGCCTGCGGCGGAAAGCAAGCCCGTACCGGAAGCGCCGCTGAGCTTCGAGCAGCGCTTGCGGGCGAAGATGCAGGAAAGTGACCAGCGTCTCGCTGAAGCCCTTAAGCCGAAGAATGCGCCGCAGAGCGAGCAGGAGCGCTCGTTGGCCCAGCGCCTTGAAGCACTCGAAAATGAACGCGCGAAAGAACGTCAGGCGGCACTCGACGCCGCGGACTCGGAAGCCGTGTTCGGACAGGCTGCCGAATTGATCGACGAGATCGCGCCGCACATCCCGAGAGAATTTGTCGAGACGTGGTTCAGCAATCAGGTGCAGATCGATCCGGATCTCTTGCACGCCTGGCAGACGCGTTACGACGGCGAAGCGGAGATGCGGACTTTCCATCGGAAAGTGAACAGCGCGCTCAAGCGTTTTGGAAAGTATCTGCGATCGCTTCCTGATCCTGCCACTACGGAAGATCGTGCGCTCGTGGCGGCTGCTGTCCGCGGCTCAGGCGGTCCACCGCCCCCGCCCCCGGCGCCGAAATACTCATCGATGAGCGATGCGGAGTACGCGTCGTACGTCGAGAAGCATTACGGGTTTAGGCCGAAACTCTGATGGCAGTAACACAAGTTCTCAGTGCTGCGAGCACCACAAGTTCAGTTACCTATCCCTCTGGGATTCAGGCGGGTGATCTAATTGTGGTGTTGGACTTCGCACGCAGCCCGAGCCAACCATCAGATGTCAACCCATCCGGCTATACGCTTATTCAACGATCGGCAGTGATAGAATCGGGCGGTTTTGCTGCTCAAAAACTAGCTTCCTGGCTGAAGATCGCGACGGGCTCTGAGACCGGCTCGCTCTCCCTGATGAATGGCTCAAGTTCCAACGCGAAAGTAATTGTGGTCTTCCGCGGTGGCAGTCCAATCAGTTCAGCAGCCATTCAAGACCCAGACAGCGAAACGACAACGTCAAACCCCGCTGCACAATCCGTCTCAGCTTCCGGAGGTGATACGCCTCTCATCGTTCTGGGCTTCTACAGCTCATCCAGCGCCATTAGCCCTCGCACCTTCTCACCGGCTAAAGACGGCGAAGTCGGCGCATCAAACAATCTTGGCTACCTCGCCTGGAAAATTTACGAGTCTAGCCCTGCCGATGTGTCCATTGATATGGACGACGAGGGTGCAGGCAACAGCCTGCACTCATGCTACGTCGAGCTGGTCATCGCAGTAAACCACACCGTCAACATCAACGCCGCGGTCAGCACGTCAGTCTCGTTCGCGAAGCAAACACAAAAGGTTGTCGCCGCTGCACTCACCGCGACCGCGACGCAGCTTCCGAAGGCGATCAGCAAGGGCGTGCAGATCACAAGCTCACCGATCGTCACCGTCCGGAAGGCAATCGACTTTACGATGAGCACAGCGACGCTCTCCATCGTTCCGCGCGTGATCAAGAACACGGCGATCGATCTAGGCAACGCCACCGTGTCGGCCTCGGCGACGATGTTTCGCAACGTCGGGAAAGTTATTACGCCCGTCGTATCGCTCGTCACGCGGTTCCTGGAACCGTTCATTGATCGTCTTGTCGTCGTCAGCCGCGAATGGCTCCCGAACGTCGTCGACTATGTGCTCGCTGGAACGCAGCCGCTGAAGTCGCGCACGGACAGCGCCGAGGTCAACCCAGCCAATCAACAGGAGACGGTGACGGGCAAGCGGTCCAAGGTGCAGAAGCTCAAGGGCGGTACGCCGAGCTTCACGACGAAGACCGATAACCGCGGATACGACTGACGTTGATTAGATGGAAACGCGGCGTTGAATAGTCAGAAACGCTAGCTATTTCAATAGCTTATTAGCTTATCTTGAAGTACAATCCGATTCACATGATCGAACCGGAGGAACTTCGCCATGGAAATACGAATTGCATTTGCATCATCGTTCGACGAGTGGGCCTGGGGCTACGGCCGCGGCTTTGAGCTGTTGGGGTGGACGGCGCTATGCATCGGCCCGCTGCACGTTAGCTTTGAGACCCATCCCGACAAATACCTCGCGCTCGAAACGCCGTGGACGGCGTTCGGCTACTGGGTGCGCGAGCGTGTAGCGGTTGCGCGTGAACGTCTGGCGCTGCTGTCGGCTTAGTCGTCGCAATTCTCACAGCGCCGGAAGCTCTCCATCACGGCGTCCGCCGCTCGCGAGCATACTTCGTCGCTGTCGATCGTCCCTCGCGTCGGACGGAAGCGGGCGAGCTTCAGCGCGACGGCGATGGCCGATCGGACGTGCTTCTCGTCGATAGGCTCGCTCATGTGCTCTCCGCCTGGGTTTCAAGCACAGGTAGCACATGACGAACAAAAAGGGAACATTCAGGGCGCGAGCCTCAAGCAAGGTGAATCTTGGCTCCTGAACCGAGCATGGGTTCGCACCGTTAACTTGAAAGGGCCCCTTTGGGCCATATACTAGGGTGTTCACCGGGAGACAGTGATGCGAAAAATCCCAGATACAATCCGTGTGGCTTTGTGGACTCACGAATCAGGACTAATGGTTGCAATCAGCCCGGATGTGCCTGGTCTCTATGTCCACGGTAAGAGCAAGGACGAGATCGATAGTCGCATTCAGGAAGCCGTCGACGCGCTCTGCGCAGCGGACAAAAAACTCGCCGACGAGAAAGCGAGTGCCTTCAAGCCACCCCAAGGCTTCAAGCGGGCGGCCGACTACACGGTCGAAATAGCGGCTTAGATCGATGACCGAGGGGGAGTTTAAGGCCGAAATTAAGAAGCGCGGCCTTACCCCCTACATGCCCTCCTATGAGGGCGCCACGGTGCACGTTGATCGAAACGGCGACACCCACAGCATACCTAATCCTGACACGCTGACCCCGGAACAGCGTGTCGCTTTTCTTGACATGTTAGACTTGATCATCGGCGGCTAGGGCCCACAGATCCAGGCCAGCGCGGGCTCGCGCTATCAAAAATAGATACTAGCACTAGACACTAGTATCGAATCATAGGAGGTAGTGGTTAGCCCTAGGAGCTACCACTATGACCAAACCTGCGACGACGGTGATTGCGCTCGGCAGCGCGAAGGGCGGCAGTGGTAAGACCACGCTGGCAACCTGCCTTGCCGTCGAGGCCGCGAAAACGAAACGTGCAGTCCTGATCGATGCTGACCCGCAGCAATCTGCTGCCCGGTGGCACGAACTGCGCCGGAACAATGACGACTCCAACAATCCAGGACTCTTTCGATCGGGAACCGAACCGCTCGGCGAGAAGGCAGACATGCTTCGCCGCGCAGGCGCCGACTGGGTTTTCATCGATCTTCCGCCCGGCGATCTGGATCTGATCGAGGAAGGCATCGCGGCTTCCGATTTTGTTGTGATCCCAATCCGCGCGAGTCCGCTGGATATCGAGGCGATCGGGCCAATCAAAGACATCTGCGACGAGTACGGAAAGGCATTCGGCATTGTTCACAATGCCCATGAGCCGAACTGGAAGATCAGCGGAACGGTCGCCCCCTACTGCAAGGCGATGAACCTTCCGCTGCTCAACAACACCGTAGGCCAGCGCCAAGCCTACACCGGCAGCATGGTCGCTGGTGAAACCGGCCCCGAGTACCACGACTCCCGACAAGCCAAGGTCTGTGCCGATGAGATCACTGCGCTGTGGCGCGAGATCAGCAAAAAGGCACTAGCTGCTAGGACTAGGGGGTAGACCGTGGCGAAAGAAATAAAAGTCAAAGGTTTGCGCCAGGACGACTTGTCGGCGCTGCTCGAAGCTGGCCCGAGAACGTCAGCGGGATCGACCGTCAAGGAGCGCCGCTCACTCGCGGGCAAGCGAGCTATCCGGCAGGGTGATAAGCGCCGCGTCGAACCAGAGCTAAAGCGCGACAAGCAGCTCAATGTAAACATTTCGCTGGAGCTGCAAACGATGATCAACGATCTAGCCCGGCAGGAGAATGTCAGCAAGGCGGAGCTGATCGACCGCGCGATCAAGGTCTTCGCCAAACACCCGAAGGACTACAAGTGATGCGCAAGCTACTTCTTGCGTTCGGAAGCGTCGGCGCCGCGGTCACTGTCGGGCTTGTCGCGCGCCATGGATATCTCTCCGCAGACACGCCTCAGGACGGAACGGCTCTGGCGATGTTGCTTGCGATCATCGCGATCGGTGGGCTGGTCGGACACGCAGTTGCAGTCCACCTTTGGCCGATAAGCAAAATAGCAGGCGCCGCGGTCTTCGTGCTTGCCACAATGGCGTTGCTGCTGAACCTGTCTACGTCGTTCGAGGCGATCATCGGGCGCGCCGCTACCGGCGAGGCCGAGCGTGCTAAGCACATCAAAGACCGAAAGGACGCCGAAGCCGAGCTGTCTGACGTCAACGCCGAGCTTGCCCAATTCCGAAATCATTCACCCGAGACTGCAGATGCCGTTGCCGCGGCTCGGGATCGAGCCAATACGGCAACGGAGCAGCGGAAAGCCGAGTGCGATAAACGGGGCACCCGCTGCCGGGACCGGGAGGCCGACGAGCGCAAGGCTCAGGAAGCCCTGACAACGGCCGAGCGCCAGCACGCCATAACCCAGCGCCGGACCGATCTTGAGGCCCAAGCGGCGAAGCTGAGGGCGAAGATCGACAATATACCGGCGACCGCGCATTCGAACACCATGGCCGCGGGACTCGCCCGTCTGTTCCGCCTACCCGAGACCGAAGCGCTTTCCGCCGCGACATGGCACAAGCTGGCAATTGCCGCTCTTGTCGAGCTTCTGATCGCCGCCGCCTTTGCAGCTGCCGAACTGGCGGGGCGCCGGGTGCCTTCAGCAGATCCCTCGCGCCTGCCCGACGCCGAGGTCGACCCGCAGCCTGTAATCGCATTCCTGAAGGAATCTGTTGCTGTGAAGCGCGGAAGCCGGGTCAGTCTCCCGGATCTCTATGTAGCTTATCGCGAAAGCCGCTATCCGCCGCTGGCCGCTGCCGAGTTCGGGGCGGTGATGAAAGAAATCTGCGAGCAGGTTCGATGGCCCGTGATCGGCGACGGCAAGCTCGTATACCTCGCAGATCGCAAGCTCAAGTCACCGTTAAAACTCATAACGCAATGAAGGCTGCGGGGATCAAGCGACGGGCGCAGGGCGAAGATGTGATTCTGGTCGATGTGAAGCTAGCGAGCTGACAATCTGACATAGGGATTGACCATGAGAGCAGCTTTATTGGTTGGAAGTTTATTTATCGCAGTTTCGTCCTCCGCTTCTCCCGCAAATTCATACTTTTTCGACGGGAACGCGTTGCTTAAGATTTGCCAGTCGAAAGAAGTCGCTTCCCAAACATATTGTGTTGGCTTGATCGTGGGCATTCACGATGGGCTTGAGCTGTCCCAGTACAAGCCATGCGCTCCCGAAGGGGTCACTCAAGGGCAAGTAAAGGACGTTGTCGTTCAATTTTTGGAAAGGAACCCTGCAAAGCGGCACCGGGCAGCATCCGTCCTAGTCGCGACAGCTTTCATGGAAGCGTTTTCGTGCACTGACAAGAAGTGACCATCCACCTAGACTCGCGTACCCTTCTCAAATTGTGACTTTGACCCCAACCACCGAGGCACAACGGTAAGACAGCAGATGAATTTCTCGACACACATTCGACCGGCACACGAGGCAAGCGGCGACGCTGCGAATGCCTTGTTGCGCTTGGCGAATTGCGATCTCCGATATGATGCTCCGAAAGAAAAAGACCCGGAGCGCGAAGCCCCGGGTCAAGTTTGGAGCACGTCTAGGGGAGACGCGTGCTCGGGAGAAAATTCAGCAAGTGAAACCTGCCGGCCGGAGAAACCGGCAGGTCCCGGACCACGATCGCTGAGGACCCTATCCGTCCGAAGCGTGAATCGTTGGTCCTATCGTGAACGAGCGTGCCTCAGTGGTTGTAGGCCCGCTCGCCGTGATCGACGAGGTCGAGACCCTGGCGCTCGTAATCCGTGCTCGGACGCAGGCCGATCAGGATATCGACCAGCTTGAACAGGATCGCCGAGAGGATGCCGGTGAACAGGATCGTGAAGCCGACCGCCTTGGACTGAATGATCACCTGCGTGGCCATGTCGTAGGAGCCGGCAACCAGCGTTCCCGGCGACGACGTGTAGTCCGCAAGTCCCGATCCGCCGAGATCCGGGCTCACGAGGATGCCCGTGCCGATGGCGCCAATGATGCCGCCAATGCCGTGCACGCCGAACACGTCGAGGCTATCGTCGTAGCGCAGAAGCTTCTTCACGCCGGTGCATGCAAAGAAGCACACCACGCCCGCGACGAGGCCGAGGACGATCGCGCCCATAGGTCCGGCGAAGCCAGCAGCCGGCGTGACGGCGACAAGGCCGGCAACGACACCCGAGGCAAGGCCGAGCAGCGTCGGACGTCCCTTGACGAGCCATTCGATCACCATCCACGACAAGCCAGCGGCAGCCGTGCAGACGAACGTGTTCATCATGGCGACGAACGCCGTCGCGCTGACTTCCAGGTTCGAACCGCAGTTGAAGCCGAACCAGCCGAACCAGAGCAGCGCGGCGCCGACCATCGTGAGTGTAAGCGAGTTCGGCGGCATCTGCTCGCGGCCATAGCCGACGCGCTTGCCGACGATGAGAGCGCCGACAAGACCGGCGATACCCGCGTTGATGTGCACGACCGTGCCGCCTGCGAAGTCGAGCGCGCCCCACTTGAAGAGCAGACCGGCGTCGGCCAGAACCTCGGAGAGCTTCGGCTCACCCGCCTTTGCGGCTTCCGCGAAAACATCCGGGCCGCCCCAGTACCAGACCATATGCGCCATCGGGAAATAGACGAACGTCACCCAGAGGGCGACGAACAGCAGCACGGCGGAGAACTTCATGCGCTCTGCGAGAGAGCCGACGATCAGCGCCGGCGTGATGCAGGCGAACGTCATCTGGAACCCGATAAACGCGTACTCGGGGATATAGACGCCGTTCGAGAACGTGGCACCCAGCGATGCCGGCGTCACGCCCGCGAGGAACATCTTCGAGAAGCCGCCCACGTAGTCGTTGAGCGCACCACCGTTTGTGAAAGCGAGGCTATAGCCGTACGTGACCCAGATGATGGCTACCATGCAGGTGATGGCAAACACCTGCATGAGAATGGACAGCATGTTCTTGGCCCGCACGAGGCCGCCGTAGAACAGCGCGAGCCCAGGGACGGTCATCAGAAGAACGGCGATGGTCGAAACGAACATGAAGGCAGCGTCGCCTTTATCAGGCGTCGGCGCGTCCTGAGCCAGCGCCGCGCCGGCCATGCTCAGCGTAACAAACGCCGCCGCCCCCAGCGGGCGCGCAATGCGCATTAGCAATCCAGTTGTCATGGTGTCCCAAACTCCCTCGTGATGCCCCGTTTAGAGCGGCGCCCCAAGCACCGCAGGTGTCCCGAGATGCGGCTTTTGCCGCTGTAGCATGGCGACGACCGCCGCCACCCCATCCGTTGGCGCGTGTTTGTGTGTGCGAACGCCACGCCTATGATGCAGAGGTAGTAGTGGAGATGATGAGCCCCTGAGTGCTCCACACCCCGGGAGAGCGGAGCACCGCCATCTTGGTTTCAAAAGTCATGCCAATACCCGATCTAAGAGCAACCAATTGAAACCACGAAGCGTTCCGCGCTTTTGCTAGCCCTGCTCCTCTCACCCGCTAGATTAATTGCTAGGCAATCCTGCAAGCTTGCACGCCTGCAACGCCTAAAAGTGCGGCGCTATGCGCATCAAATTCGCACGCAAAACAAACAACCCCGGAGTGACCTCCGGGGTTGTAAGACTTCGATAGTGAAGGCCCGCCGCACGAGTACGGCGAGCCCAGTGCTTCTTAGTAGTTGTAAGCGCGCTCGCCGTGATCCGTGATGTCGAGGCCCTCGCGCTCCTTCTCCTCGGTCGGACGCAGACCGATGATGACCTTCAGGAGAATGAACAGCACCGCCGAGATAATGCCCGTCCAGAGGATCGTGAAGCCGACAGCCTTGGCCTGGATCATGACCTGCGTGGCCATGTCGTAGCTGCCAGCGACGAGCTGACCGGGTGTCGTGGTGTAGTCGGCCGTGCCCGAGCCACCGAAATCGGGATTCACGAGAATGCCCGTCCCGATGGCACCGATGATTCCGCCGACGGCATGAACGCCGAACACGTCGAGGCTATCGTCGTATCCGAGAGCATTCTTGATGCCGGTGCAGGCGATGAAGCAGACCACGCCAGCAACGAGACCGAGAACGATCGAGCCCATGGCACCGCCAAAGCCGGCAGCCGGCGTGACGGCGACGAGGCCGGCGACGACGCCCGAGGCGAGGCCAAGCAGAGAGGGCTTGCCCTTTACGAGCCACTCCGCGAGCATCCACGCCACACCCGCAGCAGCAGTCGCCACGAAGGTGTTGATCATGGCGATCACGGCCGTGACGCTGATCTCGAGGTTCGATCCGCAGTTGAAGCCGAACCAGCCGAACCACAGCAGAGCAGCACCGACCATGGTCAGCGTCAGCGAGTGCGGGGGCATGTGCTCCTTGCCGAAGCCAACGCGCTTGCCGCAAATGATTGCGCCGACAAGACCGGCGATGCCGGCGTTGATATGCACGACTGTGCCACCGGCAAAGTCGAGCGCGCCCCATTTGAAGAGCAGGCCAGCGTCTGCGCTCGCAGCGGCGAGAGCATCCGTACCCTTGATCGCCGCATCAGCCATGATGTCCGGGCCGCCCCAGTACCAGACCATGTGCGCCATCGGGAAATAAACGAACGTGACCCAGAGAATCACGAACAGGATGATGGCCGAGAACTTCATGCGCTCGGCCACCGCGCCGACGATGAGCGCCGGCGTGATGCAGGCGAACGTCATCTGGAAGCCGACGAACGAAAGTTCCGGAATATAGACGCCGTTCGAGAACGTGGCCGCCATCGAGGCAGGTGTCACGCCGGCGAGGAACAGCTTGGAGAAGCCACCGACATAGTCGTTGAGCCCGCCGCCGTTGGTGAAGGCCATGCTGTAGCCGTAGGTCACCCAGATGAGAGCGACGACACAGACGACGGCGAAAACCTGCATGAGGATCGACAGCATGTTCTTCGACCGCACCAGGCCGCCGTAGAAAAGGGCGAGACCCGGAATGGTCATCAGAAGAACGACGATGGTCGAAACGAACATGAAGGCCGTGTCGGCCTTGTCGACGGTTGCCGGCGGGATGGGTGACGCAGCCGCCGCGGCTTCCTGCGCAACCGCAGGAAACGCCATGAGCAGCAGCACGCCGATGGCCCCCAGGACCGCCGACGCGCGGGTAAGCAAGTTTGATTTCATTTCGTGAACTCCCTGTCTTTCAATCTGAATGCTGCCGGTTGCTCAGAGCGCCGCGTCGTCGGACTCACCCGTGCGGATGCGCAGGGTGTGTTCGATCGATGAGACAAAGATCTTTCCGTCGCCGATCTGGCCGGTCTTGGCGGCTTTCACGATCGCTTCGACGGCCTTGTCGACGAGGGCCCCGGAAACGACGACCTCAATCTTGATTTTCGGCAGGAAGCTCACTGCGTATTCGGCGCCGCGGTAAAGCTCGGTGTGGCCCTTCTGACGGCCGTAACCCTTGACCTCGGTTACGGTCATGCCCTGGAGGCCGATGTCAGTCAGATTGGACCGCACCTCCTCCAGCTTGAAAGGCTTGATGATGGCAGTGATCAGTTTCATGGAGAGCACCCCTTGAGTTTCGTCCCCCGCGTGCTTGTCGGCGCGAGACAGGCCTCCGACTTGCCGTCGGCAAACAGCCGGCAACAATCGCCCCAGTGAGAGTCAAGAGCTGTGCCAAGTTCGAGATGTGGTCGTAGTTGGTTGAATACGTTTATGATTTGGCGACAAAGGGCCACAAATTAGCCATGACTGCCTACATAAGGCGCACAACTTTTGTGCATTGAACGCCGTTTGCCAGGCAATTAATCAAACAGGGCGCGTCAGCCCTGTTGATCGCGAGGGCAATGGAGGAGAGTTCGATCCCAGCTACTTGATGTGAAAAGCAGTCTGCCGCTTCCGGATGAGCCCTTCCTGGGCTGTCGAGGCTACCAGCCGGCCATCGCGCGTGAAGAAGCTGCCACGACAGAAACCCCGCGCCCCGGACCCGCTCGGACTGTCCTGCGCGTAAAGCAGCCAGTCATCCACCCGGAACGGCCGGTGAATCCAAAGCGCATGATCGAGACTCGCAAGCTGAATATCCCGGTCGAACAAGAGCTTGCCATATGCGATCAGCGCCGTGTCGAGCAGCGTGAAGTCCGAGGCATAGGCCAGCACGCACTGGTGCAGCCGCGGATCGTCGGGCAACGCGCCGGTGGCCCTGAGCCAGATGTTCTGGACAGGAGGACGCGGATCGCGGCTGAGGTACCGCGACACATCCACAGGACGGAGCTCGATGGGGTTCTCTCGCAGCCAATAGTTGCGCATGTCCTCGGGAAGGGCGTCGATGAGCTCCGCCACGCGTTCCGCAGCCGAGGGCAGGGCCTCGGGCGGCGGCACGTCGGGCATGGACACCGCATGTTCATACCCCTCCTCGTCCTTCTGAAACGAGGCGCTCATGGCAAAGATGGCACGGCCATGCTGGATGGCTTTGACCCGCCGCGTCGTGAAGCTGCCGCCATCGCGGATGCGCTCGACCTCGTAAATGATGGGATGTGCCGGATCCCCTCCCAGCAGGAAATAGCCGTGCAGCGAATGCACCGTGCGCGGCTCGTCGACGGTCCGCCCGGCAGCCATGAGGGCCTGCCCCAGCACCTGACCTCCATAGACACGCTGCCATCCGTTCTGCGGGCTGATGCCGCGGAACAGATTGACTTCGAGCCGTTCGAGATCGAGCACCTCAAGCAACCCGGCGAGCGCGGGCGAGGGTTGCTCTAGGCCAGCGGACATGAGACGCTCCCCGAAAAGATGGTATTGATTTAACAACGTAAACGATGGGCTGCGTCGAGAGACCGGTCAAGACCACCTCGATCAGGGCTTGTAGGAGAGGACGATGCCCAAGACGACGCGACGCTTCGACATCGTCATCTCGGGAGCGAGCTTCGCAGGCCTCGCTCTCGCCCGCGCGCTCGCGACAACGTTCGGCGGCGACATCCGCATCGCCGTCGTCGATCGGAACCCGCGCGCGCAAACCCCGCCTGCGGACGCGCGCGCGTTCGCGCTGTCCGCGGGCTCGCAGCGCATGCTGGAAACGCTCGGCATCTGGTCGGTCGCCGCCCCCGAAGCGCAAGCCGTGCACGACATCGAGATCACAGACTCGAGCCTCGAGGCCGGCATCCGGCCCGTGCTGCTCCGATACGACAACCACACCGCGGCGGACGGCGAGCCCGCAAGCTACATCGTGCCGGCACAGACCCTCGAGCGTGCGCTCTACGAGAGCGTCGCATCCGATCCGAGCCTGACCTTTCTCGTTCCTGCAGAGATCGCGCGTTTCGCGGACTCCGGAAGCCACATCGCCATCACGCTGCGCGATGGGACCGAGATCGCCGCTTCCCTTTTGGTCGGCGCCGAAGGCCGCCGCTCCGCGTCCCGCGACGCTGCCCACATCAAGACCGTCGGCTGGAGGTATGGCCAGACAGCGATCGTCACGACCATTGCCCACGAGCGCCCGCACGGCGGCCGCGCCGTCCAGCACTTCCTGCCCGCCGGCCCGTTCGCAATCCTGCCGCTGCCGGGTAACCGGTCCTGCCTCACCTGGAGTGAGAACGCAAACAAGGCGACCCGCATCCTGGCCCTCGATGATGCAGGCTTCCTGGCCGAGGTCGAGACCCGCGTCGCAGGCCGCTTAGGTTCCATCGAGGTCGTCGGCCCGCGCCAGTCGTGGCCGCTCGAGATGCACCTCGCGCGCGCTTACATTGCACCGCGCTTTGCACTTGTCGGAGACGCCGCCCACGGCGTGCACCCCATCGCAGGCCAGGGTGTGAACCTTGCCTTCCGCGACGTCGCGGCCTTGAGCGAGATCGTCGCCGACAGCGTGCGCCTCGGCCTCGATCCCGGCAACATGGAGAGCCTTGGCCGCTACGAGAGGTGGCGCCGCTTCGACAGCTTCGTCTCTGCCGCCGCCTTCGACGGCTTGAACAGGCTGTTCTCCAATGACGTGATGCTGGTGCGCGCCGCGCGCGACTTCGGCCTCGGCCTCGTCGATCGCCTGCCAGGCCTGAAACGCCGCCTCGTCGCCGAAGCCGCCGGCCTCGCCGGCGACCTCCCGCGCCTCTTCAAATCCGAACGACTTTAGGCACCATCAGCACTGTCCGGCTCTGCAGTGCCCTCGTCCCCCGCATCCACCTCCTCAGGCGGAGCGAGCACGATTACACCGCCCGCAACATCGATGCTGCGCACGACCGCCTCCGTCATGGGATAGAGCTCCGTGCGCTTCGCGCCCGCCGGCCGCACTTCGAGAATGTCGCCGGCGCCGTAGTTGAGAACCGCAACCACCGTGCCGAGCCGCACACCGGGTTCGGTCACAGCCGCAAGCCCGATCAGATCCGCATGATAGTATTCGCCCGCATCGGGCGGCGGCAGCCGGTCGCGCGCCACATAGAGCGCCACGCCCTTGAGCGCCTCCGCCGCCGTGCGATCACCGACACCCGCGACACGGCAGATCAAGCCCTTGGCGGTCGCACCCTCCACGGAGAGAACGTAGCGCGCGTCACCCGCTTCGTTCTCGAGCGGCCCGTAGCCGGCGATGGCCTCTGGCGCGGCCGTATAGCTGCGCACCAGAACCGCCCCGCGGATGCCGTGCGCGCCGGCGATATGCCCGAGCAGCACGCGCCGATGCCCCCCGGTCTCTCCTGAGCCGTTCTGCGTCATGGATAATATCGCGACCGCTTATCTCTTAAGAGGACCGACAAACCGAAGCGCGACCGCAACCGGAGTGCCGCCGAGATCGATCACCGCGGACGACACCGGCTTCGGTGGCGGAAAGCGTCCCGCGACATCGAGAAACGCGCCATCCGGCCCTGCCGCGAGGCCCGTGAGCAGCACGCCATTCGGCGGAACAGCAAGCCGCACCTCGACGATCACTTCACCGCGCGCCGCATCATACCGGCAGCGTCCTCGGAAAACACCCCCATGAGGATCGGACCCCACGATGCGCCCGCTGCGCAGCACAGCCAGCGCCTCGCCACGGTTAGACGACAACGGATCGGCGTCGCCACCCGCGCCGCGGCTTTCGAAACTCAGCCCGTAGACACCGTCGTCGAGCATCGTCGATTACAGTCCGAGAGCCATACTAGGCAGGGCCCAACCTCGCCCTCCCGCGAGGACGATGGTTTCGGCTCGAACAAAACTATCATGGGTTGTAAAATATGTATTTCGCCTTCGCTCCACATCCTTAAATTGCAGAGCGAAACCGATCCTCAGTGAAATTGCGCCGCCTACTGAAGACGCTCGATCCGGTTGCCGATAGCGACGGCGTAGAGCCAGAGCCGGCGCTCACGCTCCGTCCACGTCTCGACGTCCGGTTTCTCGTTCATCAACTCGGTGCCGCGCACCAGAATCTCGCTGCGCCGATCCCACCAGGCGGCCTCGGCCTCGGTGAGATTGGTTCTCAATGGCATGGAAGACCCCCCAATTTCGCAGCTCCCCATCCGGCTGGCCGCCGGATCGCGCCGCCCTGTCAACTCCACGCCGCATCCCCAACGCACTGCCATTCCCCCAAACGCCGGCAGCTCAGGAGAAGAGTAAGACAATTCGCGCCAGGGTTCGACACCGGGAGAATCCGCCACGCGACGACTCTCGAACCACTGATGCGGATTTGCAGCATCGCGCCCAACCTGCCCTTCCGGAGGACTCTCATTGAATAAAAAGGGCACCGGCCAGCAGACCGGTGCCCCCATTGCTAAACAACCGTCGTCGGCTGCGCGGCTTAAGCCTCGCCGCCTGCAGCGGCGGCAGCGGCCTCCTCCGCAGCCTTTGCCTTGGCGGCCGCGCGCTCCTGCGCCTTCTTCTTCGGCTGTGCCTTCTGCGGATTGTTGCGCGCCTCGCGCTTCAGAAGACCGGCGCCGTCGAAGAGCCGCGATACCCGGTCCGTCGGCTGCGCGCCGACCGAGATCCAATGCTTGCAGCGATCGAGATTGAGCTTCACGCGCTCGGGATTGTCCTTCGGCAGCATCGGGTCGAAGGTACCGATCTGCTCGATGTAACGCCCGTCGCGGGGCGAGGCGCTGTGCGCAACGACAACGTAGTAGTAGGGACGCTTCTTGGCGCCGCCGCGCGAAAGACGGATCCTGGCCGACATGATGTGGGTTCCTTTCTCTCTAGATTTTGCTTGGCGGCACGCCGCCGATGTTCGTGGTGTTCGTAAGGAGTGTCGTCACTTCTTCTTCCCCGGACCTCCGGGGAATTTCGGAAACGACCCGCCGAGGCCGGGAAGGCCACCTGGCAGACCGCCGCCGCCGAGACCGGGAAGCCCGCGCGGCAACCCGCCGCCGCCTCCCAGACTCGGCAATCCTTTGGGCAGAGCATCCTTGAGATCCGCCGGGAGCTGCTCGAGCGCCTTCGGATCGAGCTTGGCAAGCTCGCTCTGCATGTTCTGAAGCTCGGCCTCGCTCGGCCCGCCGCCGCCGCCCATGCCGAACATGCGCGCCATCATTCCGCGGTTCTTGCCCATGGCCTTCATCATGTCGGCCATCTGGCGGTGCATCTTGATGAGCTTGTTGACGTCCTCGACCTTGGTGCCGGAACCCGACGCAATGCGCCGCTTGCGCTTGGCGTCGAGCAGCTTCGGCTGACGCCGTTCCTTGGGCGTCATCGACGAGATGATTGCGCGCTGACGCTTGACGACGCGGTCGTCGAGGTTGGCGGCCGCGAGCTGGTTCTTGATCTTGCCGACACCCGGCAGCATGCCGAGCACGCCGCCCATGCCGCCGATCTTCTCCATCTGGGCCAACTGCTCGCCGAGATCCTCGAGGTCGAACGACCCCTTCTTCATCTTCTCGGCGATCGAGCGCGCCTTCTCGACGTCGATCGTCTGCGCGGCCTTCTCGACCAGACCGACGATATCGCCCATGCCGAGGATGCGGCCCGCAATCCTCGCCGGATCGAAGTCCTCGAGCGCGTCCCACTTCTCGCCCGTACCAATGAGCTTGATCGGCTTGCCCGTGACCGCGCGCATGGAGAGCGCCGCGCCGCCGCGTCCGTCGCCATCCGCGCGCGTCAGCACCGTGCCGGTGATCGCAAGCCGGGAATCGAACGCTTTCGCCGTGTTGACGGCGTCCTGGCCGGTAAGGCTGTCGAGCACGAGCAGGACCTCGTGCGGATTGGTGGCCGCTTTGACGTCTGCCACCTCCGCCATCAGCTCCTCGTCGAGCGTGGTCCGGCCGGCAGTGTCGAGCAGCACAACGTCATAGCCGCCGAGACGCGCCGCCTCCATCGCCCGTTTCGCGATCTGGAGCGGCGTCTGCCCGGCAACGATCGGCAGCGTTGGCACATCGGTCTGCTCGCCGAGCACGCGCAACTGCTCCTGGGCTGCAGGACGGCGTGTGTCGAGCGACGCCATCAGCACTTTCTTCTTGTCGCGCGTCTTGAGCCGCCAGGCGATCTTGGCCGTGGTGGTCGTCTTGCCCGAGCCCTGCAGACCCGCCATCAGGATGGCCACGGGAGGTGCAGCATGCAGGTCGATCGGCTCGGCCTCCGAGCCCAGCGTGCGGATCAGCTCGTCGTTGACGATCTTGACGACCATCTGCCCGGGCGTGACCGAGCGCAGCACCTCCTGGCCGATCGCCTTCACGCGCACCCGGTCGATGAAGTCGCGCACCACGTCGAGCGCCACGTCCGCCTCGATCAGGGAGCGGCGCACCTCGCGCATGGCCTCGTTGACATCGTTTTCCGTCAGCGCACCGCGTTTGGTGAGCTTGTCGAAAACCTGCCCCAGCCGATCTGAGAGCGATTGAAACATCTAAGCCTTTCTGCAAGCACGATCAGCACCCGAGGGCGCAACGCGCTGTCGGATGTTGACCCCCCGGCCTCCCGGTACGACAGAGGTAAGGTCTCTGCCGGCCATGTGCAGGGCGGCGGCTCTGGGTTTCAGGGCCGTCTGGAATTTGGGCGCACATTCTCCGATCGGGCGTCCCGTGTCAACCTGGCGGCCGGATTCGGCACCGGAATGGCAATAATTTGGGGTAACGCCCGAGAAACATTGCACGGAGAAGCCGCTGCGATCCATAATTTCGCCGCACCGATTTGAGCCCTGAAGGAAGAAGGGGCCGGGGGGCACCCAGGGGAGATCTCGTATGGTTGAGAGGCGTGCGCTTGGCTTGCTGGCGTGCTTGGCACTGTTGCCGGCTGCCCTGGCAGGCGGCTGCGCATCCGGCGTCAGCAATCCGTTCAAGAACACGTCGGACTTCGACCGCACGTTCATCGCCGCGGCCCAGACCTGGGACCTGAACAAGAACAGCACCGTCACCTGTGACGAGTGGGCACAGTACATCTCGAGCGAGTTCCGCCAGGCAGACGCCAACGGCGACGGCGCGCTCGACGCCGAGGAGTGGAAGAAGCTCGTCGCCAGCGACCGCCTGTTCGAGATCGCCAATATCTCCTACTACGATGCCAACGGTGACGGCCGCGTCACGCACGAGGAGATGACCGGCAAGCAGAACCTCGCCTTCAAGCTCCTCGACCGCAACAACGACTGCCAGATCGACCGCACGGAATCCGTGCAGGTGCACGGCGTCGATACGCCGAAGCCTTCGGGAACGGCACCCGACACGACGCAAAGCGGTGGCACAGGACCAAGTGGCCGGCCCGGCGGCTACTGATCGGGCTTACTCCGGAGCCATGCGGACGATGCGCCCGCCGTCGTCCGTCACGAGGTAGACGGCGCCGTCCGGCCCTTGCTTGACGTCGCGCACGCGCTCGCCGATGTCCTCGTCCAGCACCTCGTGCTGGACGACCTCGCCATCCTTCATCACGAGCCGCTGCACCTGCATGTACTTGAGCGCGCCGACCAGGAAGTTGCCCTTCCAGTCCGGAAACAGATCGCCCGTGTAGAGCAGAAGCGACGACGTCGCGATCGACGGCTTCCAATAGTAGACCGGCTGCTCGAGGCCCGGTTTCGACGAGAGGCCGGCACCCACCACCCCGCCCGAATACTCCTTGCCGTAGGTGATGACCGGCCAGCCGTAGTTCTTGCCGCGCTCCGGCTGGTTGAGCTCGTCGCCGCCCTGCGGCCCATGCTCCAGCGTCCAGAGCTTGCCTGTTGCGGGATCGAGCACCGCGCCTTGCACGTTGCGGTGACCGATCGACCAGATCAGCGGATCCCAGCCGTCCTGCGCCGGACTCGCCTCTGCAGGCGCACCGTCCGCTGTGATGTAGATGATCTTGCCCAGATGGTTTTTCGGATTTTGCGCCTCGACGCGCGTCTTGGCATCGCTGCGCTCTCCGACCGTCACAAACAGCTTGCCGTCCGGCGTGACGACGATCCGCGATCCGAAATGCAGCCGTCCGTCATACGACGGCTGCTGACGGAAGATCACCTTCAGGTCTTCGAGCGTGCCGCCGTCGGAACTCAGAACCAGCTTCGCACGCGCGACGCTGGTGCCGTTCTCATCATTCTCGCGCGGCTCGGAATAGGAGAGGAAGATCAGCCCGCTCGCGGCGAAATCGTTGGCGAGTGCCACGTCGAGCAGACCGCCCTGTCCTTTCGACACCACCCCTGGCACCCCCTTGATGGGCTCGCCGAGCTTTCCGTCCTTTTCAACGACCCTGAGCCGGCCCGCCTTTTCGGTGACGAGCATGCGACCGTCTGGCAGGAACTCGAGGGCCCACGGGTTCTCGAGGCCTTCGGCTACCGTGGTGAGCGAGATCGCGGTCTTGGGAGCGTCGGGGGCATTGGTCTGCGCCGCAGGGGCCACGTCCGCCATCAGGAACAAAAGGGGAGCGGCGGCGGCAATGCCCGGTCGGAAGCTCATCGTGGACCTCATCTGTTGCGACGCGTCGGCCCTTATGTAGGACGCATCCCGCGCATGCCGAGGGGGTCGGCTTGATTTCCCAGCCGATTTCAGGCTCCGGTAAAACACCTATGCCCTCATTTGTCTTTTGTCGCCGGTTCGCCCATATAGTCGCGACATGAGCGCCCCAACCTCCCTCCGCTACGTCAAGATGAACGGGCTCGGCAACGAGATCGTCGTCGTCGACCTGCGCGCGGGAGGCCGGCCGCTGGATGCCGGCCAGATCCGCGCCATCGCCGAAAATCCCAAGACGACATTCGATCAGATGATGGTGCTGAATGCTCCGCGCACGGCCGGCACCGATGCTTTCGTGACCATCTTCAATACCGACGGATCGGAATCGGCGGCCTGCGGCAACGGCACACGCTGCATCGGCTGGCTCGAGACCGAGCGCACCGGCCGTCGCAAGCTGCGCTTCGAGACCCGGGCCGGCATCCTCGACGTGTCGGTCGAAAACCCGGCCGCCATCACGGTCGATATGGGCGAGCCCCGCTTCGGATGGTCGGAGATTCCGCTGTCCGAGCCGTTCCACGACACGCGCGCCATCGAGCTGCAGATCGGCCCGATCGACGCCCCGGCCTTGCACTCCCCCTCGGTGGTGAACGTCGGCAACCCGCACGTCGTCTTCTGGGTGGACAAGCCCGTCGCGGACTACGATCTCGGCCGCTTCGGCCCGCTGATCGAGAACCACCCGCTGTTTCCCGAGCGCGTCAACGTCACCATCGCCCACGTAACCTCCAGGACATCCATGAACATCCGGACCTGGGAACGCGGCGCGGGCCTGACCCGGGCGTGCGGCACTGCCGCCTGCGCGTCCGCCGTCTCGGCCATGCGCAAGAAGCTCGTGGATCGCAAGGTAACCGTAAACCTGCCGGGCGGACCGCTCGTTATAGAATGGGCCGGGAACAACCGCGTTCTTATGACCGGCCCCGCGGAGTTCGAGCATGAAGGCACCCTCGAGCCACAATCCGCCCCCATGGATACGGGTGCAGCCCGCCTTGTCCCCGAAGGCCGTTTAACCTAGACCAGGATCGCGTCGGACCGGCCGGGCCGCGCATCCCTCAGAAGCCCCGTGTCGAAGACCAGAACACCGCGATGTCCGAACCGCTGATCGTCACGCTTGGCTGCCGGCTCAATGCCTACGAATCCGAGGTCATGCGCCGCCATGCGACGGATGCGGGGCTCGATGACTGCGTGATCGTCAACACCTGCGCCGTCACCGGCGAGGCCGTGCGCCAGGCAGAGCAGACGATCCGCAAGCTTCGCCGTGAGCGCCCCGGCGCCCGCCTCATCGTCACCGGCTGCGCCGCTCAGATCGAGCCCGAGCGCTTCGCCGAGATCGAGGGTGTCGACCACGTCATCGGCAACGCCGAGAAGCTCGAGCCCGCAACCTTCCGCTCGTTGTCGACCGATGCGCTCGCGCGCGTTGCCGTCAACGACATCACGAGCGTGAAGGAAACCGCGCTGCACATGATCGACGGCTTCGGCACCCGCGCCCGCGCCTACGTGCAGATCCAGAACGGATGCGACCACCGATGCACTTTCTGCATCATCCCGATGGGACGCGGTCCCTCCCGCTCGGTCGCCGCCGGTGAGGTCGTGAGCCAGGTTCGTGCGCTTGTCGAGAAGGGTTATCCCGAGGTCGTCCTGACCGGCGTCGACATCACCTCCTACGGCGCCGATCTCCCCGGCACCGCCTCCCTCGGCCGCCTCGTGAAACAGATCCTGGCGCACGTCCCCGAGCTGTCCCGCCTGCGCCTCTCCTCGATTGATCAGGTCGAGGCTGACGAGCACCTGCTCGACGCCGTCGCGACCGAGCCGCGCCTGATGCCGCATCTGCATCTCTCGATGCAGGCCGGCGACGACATGATCCTGAAGCGCATGAAGCGCCGCCACCTGCGCGACGACGCGATCCGGTTCTGCGAGCGTGTCCGCACGCTACGTCCCGACATCGCCTTCGGAGCCGACCTCATCGCCGGCTTCCCAACCGAGACCGACGCCATGTTCGAGAGCACGCTCGACGTCGTGGACGCCTGCGGCCTTACCTACCTGCACGTCTTTCCCTTCTCGCCGCGCCAGGGCACGCCGGCTGCGCGCATGCCGCAAGTCGATCGCCGCGTCGTCAAGGAGCGCGCCGCGCGTCTGCGCGAGAAAGGCGAAGCGGCCCACGCACGCTACCTCGATCGCCTCGAAGGCAAGCGCATCGAGATCCTCATGGAGCGCGAGGACGTCGGCCGCACGCCACAGTTCGCGGAAGTGCGCGTCGACCGGAGATCGTCCGTCGGTACGATCCATTGGGCAACCCTCGGCCGCCACGACGGCCGCCGTCTGAACGGAATGGTCGACGCGTGAGCACGAGCGAGCCAAAACGAAAAGGTTTCTTCGGCCGCATGTTCGGCACGGGCGAGACGCCCGCCGAGCAGCAGCCCGCCGCGACGGCCGACGAGCGCGCGGACGCTGCTTCGCCGTCCGCGCCCGATACACCTGCCGAGGCACCGCGCAAGGGCTGGTTCGACCGCCTGAAATCCGGGCTCGCAAAAACCTCCTCGCGCCTGACCGAGGGCATCGCCGGCCTCGTCACCAAGAAGAAGCTCGACCAGGACACGCTCGACGAGCTGGAGGAAGTGCTGCTCGCCGCCGACCTCGGCATCGAGACGTCGGAGCGCATCACGAAGGCGCTCGCCAAGGGCCGCTTCGACAAGACCATCTCCGCAGACGAGATCCGCGAGACGCTGGCCGACGAGGTGGCCCGCGTCCTCGAGCCCCTCGCGCACCCGCTCGCCATCGACGAAACGCGGAAGCCGCATGTGATCCTCGTGCTCGGCGTCAACGGCTCGGGCAAGACGACGACCATCGGCAAGCTTGCCGCCAAGCTCGCCCACGAAGGCCGCCGCGTGATGCTGGCGGCCGGCGACACCTTCCGTGCCGCCGCCATCGACCAGCTCAAGGTCTGGGGCGAGCGCACGGGCGCTCCTGTCATTGCGCGCGACGTCGGCGCCGATGCTTCGGGCCTTGCCTTCGACGCCCTGAAGGAGGCCCAGGCCGGCGCCTACGACGTACTGCTGATCGACACCGCCGGGCGCCTTCAGAACAAGGAAGGCCTGAT
>CAZDUD010000019.1:0-45021 GCA_964508485.1 uncultured Hyphomicrobium sp.
CATGCGACTGAAAATCGCAGTGTCGGTGGTTCGATTCCGCCCCTGGGCACCATTCATCTCAGGGACTTAGCAGAGAAGCCGCAGCCCTGAGGCTGTGCAAAACCCCTCCAAGTAATGATCCTGTAATGACCTAGCGGAGCGTTGGGTACGCATGCTCACGCTCGCTTGCGCTCGCTACGTCTCGCACCTCGTTACATCGCTCCGCTCGTTCCTCGCTCGGTGCTGCGCACCTCATGAAGTGCTCGACTACCAACCGAGCTACCTGGGCTGGGCCTGCGAGGCCGAGGGCACACGGCAGGGGACGACACAAAGAGGAACAACCAAGTGTGGCCCTCCTTGGCAGCCGTTGGCTCTCTGTGGACTACGGGAGTCGTCACAACTGAACGTGTCTCAAGCGAATGAGAGGGGTAGTGTGGGGGGCGGGGGGCCTGCGGCAGGGGAGGCATCACCCCTCAGAACACGCCTACAGAAATTAGAGAGAACTGCCGGTATCGCATCCCCTTAGTCGTCAGGACTCTGATAAACTCCGCGCAGAAAAATTTCAGGGAGTGGGGATGGATAAGAGGTACCAAGTCTTCGTCAGCTCGACCTTTGCCGATCTTCGGGACGAACGCCAAGCGGTGTCGCAAGCGCTGCTTAGCCTCGATCATTTTCCCGCAGGCATGGAACTGTTTCCAGCATCTAACGAAGACCAATGGACCTTAATCAAGGGAGTGATCGACGATAGCGATTATTACATCATCGTCATAGCAGCTCGCTACGGCAGCGTGGATCAGGAAGGAATAAGCTTCACCGAAAGAGAGTTTGACTACGCCGTGGAGAAAAGCATCCCGATCCTAGCGTTTCTTCACGAAAACCCCGACTCGATACCCTCCGGCAAGACGGATAAGAACGAACAGGCGAGTGCTAAGCTCGCAGCACTTAGAACCAAGATCCTTACCGGTCGTCATGTGAAATATTGGAAGAACGCAGATGACCTTCAAGCAAAAGTCATTCAAGCAATGGCTGCAGAAACCAAAAGGAACCCTCAGGAAGGCTGGGTTCGGGCAAGCATGACGGGCGACCCAGCGAAGCTTGTCAGCCTACAGCAAGAAATAGAGTCTCTTAAGAAAGCACTGGCAGAGGTACGGACTGTAGCCCCAACTGGATCAGAAAAGTAAGCTCAAGGCTTCGACGAATACGAGATCGGATTTGCATACAAAAAGTCTTTTGGCTCCGATGAGTTTTATGATGTTTACGAGTTAAATTGGAATACGATTTTTAGGGAGATCGGCCCCATGATGTTAGATGAAGCGGCCGAGAACAAAATACGCAATCGCCTCTCGGAGGAGCTTCAGCTCTACGTCCCGGAATTGAAAGACGAAAAGCTCTATTCATTCAAGGTCGACAACGAATCCTTCGAGACAATCAAAGTCCAACTCATGGCCCTTGGACTGATCCGCAAAAGCGTTAAAAAACACGCGCCGACAGATACAGCGGTCTATTGGTCACTGACTCCTTATGGAGAAGACCAACTTATGCGACTGCGCGCGATCAGAAAGAAAAAGGAAAAAGATAAAGAAAAAGGCTAGCCAATCGCCGCAGGCCATGCCAAGCGCCCGGCGAACTCGAAAGTGACGGAGGTGACGGCTATTTTCCCAATTTTTCTAGAACTCTCTCTATAGAAAAGTACCAAAATGGGTGTCACTGCCGTCACTTTACCCCGCCATCGCCCAGTATTTGTAGGGGTTTGGTCTATTTGGTGTGTCGTTTCTCCGTGTCGTATCCGAGTAGGATTTCCTCGCCAGAACGCGGCTTAGGCGTCTTCTTGGCATCCGGATCGTAGACGTAGAAGCCTGGGGCTGGCTTTCGCCAATTGTCGTTTGCAAGGCTCTCGGGCTCATCTGATGCGAGCTTGCAGTTAACAAACACCTTGCCAGCGTTGGTCTTCTTCTTGGCTATCCCGCGCTCCTCCATGCCCTTCGAGAAGTAGTTCATCGGGATCGACGTCTCCTTCTCCTTGAAGCACCAGAGCTGATATTGGTCGTAGGTCTCTTGCACCCCGACTGCCTGTCCGAATTCGCGCTCCAAGCGCTCATCGATAAAGCGTCCCAAGACATCATTGCTCGAACGATAGTCGGCCGTTGCTTCTTCGCAGGCTTTCGGTATCTCGCCCATACCCTCCGCGAGGTAGAGACGAGCGCCCTGGACCAACCAATTGAAGATGCCATCACGCTCACTGAGCAGCTTATCTCTCATCTCCGTGTCGATCTTGGTCCCATCGAACTTTGCCTTGAACGGGATCACCCGAACTCGTCGCCAGAAACCGTGAGAGGCATCCCTGACCCCTGGTAGATGGTTCGCTTGGAACCAGAGAGTATGTGTCGGTTGGAACTCATACGAACTACCGTACAGCTTTGTGCCGGTGAGAGTGTCACCGCCCGTTAGCTTCTTAACGATGGCCTCTTTCCAACTCTTTGTACTCTCGGTTTCAGAAGCAATGGCAATCCGAACAGCTCGTAGGCGACCGGCAGATTCGCAACGGCCATCGGCGCCGACACCGAGGCAAGCGCATTCGGAGCGACGGCCCTTGGCTACACCGCTGCCGCCCTCGCGGATCAGTCCACGGCCGTCGGCATGAACAGCTTCTCGAACGCTACCGGCGGCATCGCGATGGGCTACGACGCGCTTGTGCTATCCGCCGCAGTGGGCGGCATCGCCATCGGCAGCGATACCGATGGCTCCACCGCCGGCGCCGTCGCCGCATCGGGACGGTCGATCGCCATCGGCGCGGATTCGACCGCGGGCACAGTCGGCGGCAACGTCGGCACGGCGGTCGGCGCGAACGCGAACGCGAACGCGACCGGCGCCAACTCCACGGCAACCGGCCAGGACACCACGGCGACGGGTGCCAATTCAACGGCAACGGGACAGGATTCCGAAGCGAGCGGCGCGAATTCCACCGCAACCGGCGCGGGCGCTGAAACAGACGGCACAGGGTCCTCTGCCTTCGGTGCCGGCGCTTCGTCCAGCGGTCTTCTGGGTTTTGCCTCGGTCGGATCCACCTCAACCGGCGCATTTTCGATTACCGACGGTAGCATCTTCTCTACGGCTACCGGCTTTGGCGCGTTGTCGGTCCTGTCGATCAACTCCACGGCCACCGGCGCCTTCTCGAACTCGAGCTTCAGCGTTGCTTCGGTGGCAACCGGTGTGTTCTCGTCGGTAGCGGGCACGACATTCGGCACCGCCAACGGCTTCGGTGCCATAGTCGCGGCGGGTACGATCGGCGGTACGGCCGGCGGCGCGCTGTCCACTGCAAGCGCAGACGGTGCGACAGCCTACGGTGGTGCGTCCGCTGCGAGCGGTGTCGACTCGACGTCGATCGGCACAGCCTCCTCGGCCTCCGGCGCAAGTGCGACGGCCATGGGAGCCAGCTCGGACGCACAGGGCGCAGGATCGATTTCGATCGGCGACTCGACGGCCGCAGGAACAAATTCCATCGCCATGGGAACGTGCGCTTCGACGGGAGTTGGCGCAGTTTCGGCGACCGCTATCGGTGAAGGATCGTTTGTCTCCGGGTCGGGCGGTAGCGCCGTCGGTCAGACCGCGCGCATTTTCGCCAACAACGGCAACTCATTCGGCAATGGCGCCACCGTCAATGCGGGGCATGTCAACTCGACGGCTCTCGGCACCGGCGCAAGCACAACATATGACAATCAGGTCATGCTGGGCACGGCGAGCCAAACCTATACCGCCCCTGGCATCACCTCCGATTTCAGCAGGAGCCGGCAAAGCGGGCCGCTCGAACTGGCCACTACCGATACGTTCGGAAATCTGGCCACGGACGGCGGCGATACCTTCCGCACGATCGCCAAGCTGCAAGCCGGCGTCGCGCTTGCGCTCGCGGCGGAAGCGCCGTCGCTGACGACATCCGAGAACTTCGGCATGCGCGTCGGCTGGGGCAACTTCAACGGTGACGGCAATGCGGTGGCCTGGAGTGCCATCGGGGTCATGTGCCGAAACTGTTTCTCATATGGCGACCGGATTGCCGTCGATGCCTCGGTCGGCGCAGGTTGGTCGGAATACAAAACCTATAGCGCCGGCAACATCGTCGGCGGCCGCGCCGGCGTGCAGTGGACTTGGTAGTTATTCGGCATCTTGAGATCGATGCGATGGGACGACCACCTCGGGCGTCCCATTCCTTTTTGCTTTAACGTGACCGACGCCTTCCGCGAGACCGGATGCGATTAGCGCACGACTATCATGTGCATGGCAGTAGGCGGGCTGGAACCGCGATGCAGTTTTGCGATGTCCTCCTGCAGCGCGCGGTCGGCGCCGCTCACCCTCTCATGATGGCGAAGATGCTGCAGCCAGGACGCCTCCTGCCAACATTCGACGAACCGTGTCGGTGAAGCGGCGTCTTCCACGACCGACCATCCATAGGCGCCGTTGCGGCGACGAGCCTCTGCGAGACGGGTCATGAGATCGAGGAAGCGCTCCTTGTCAGCAGGGTCGATCTCGTAGGAGATCTGGATCGCAACCGGTCCGCGATCGTTGGGCAGCTCGGTGTCCAGGATCGGCGTTGGCCAGTGGAGCGACGGCGTGAGGTCTTGTGTTTCGCCCTGATTGAGCTTTGCGCTGCCAGTCAGCGGTACAGCAATGAGCGCGCCGGCAGCGGCCACGAGCAGTGTCGTAGATATACCGACGTGCGAGGCGAGAGTGCCCCAGGTGAGGCTACCCACGGTCATGGAGCCGAAGAATACCATCATGAAGATCGAGAGGCCGCGCGCGCGCACCCAATTCGGTAGCGCTACCTGAGCCGAGACGTTGAGCGTCGAAACCACGGAGATCCAGCACACGCCGGCGAGCAGCGCGGCAACCCCAGCCAGATAGGCATTCGGGGCCAGTGCAATGAGTGCGATGACTCCGGCAAGGCCAACGGTGGCTGCTTTCACAGTCCGATCGGCGCCGAGCCGGGCTTTGATCTTCGGCAGCACGAGGGCACCCCCTACCGCTCCGGCTCCGAGACAAGCAAGTAGAATGCCGTAGAGTGCCGCGCCGCCTTGCAGCACCTGACGCGCAATCAGCGGCAGCAACGACCAGAAGGCACTCGCGAACACGAAGAAGGCCACGGCACGCAGAAGCGTGGCCTTGAGGGCTGCGCTATGCAGGGCATAGCGAACCCCTGCGATCATGGCCGGCACGATGGTTTCGGCCGGGAGCGTGCTCTGTTTGGCTTGAGGGGCACGCCACCAAAACAGCGCGGCGACAATGCCGAGTACGCTTAGCGCGTTGATGGCGAACGGCACGGTCAGTCCATAGGCCACGATCAGGAAGCCTGCGAGCGCCGGTCCGATGGCGCGACTAACGTTGATGCCCATAGAATTCAGCGCCACCGCCGAAGTCAGCTCCTCCCGCGGCACGAGTTGAGGCACGACGGCCTGCCATGCCGGCGCCATGAATGCGGCACCCGTTCCCATGGCGAAAGTGATGAGAAGCAGGATTGTCGGCGTGACGGCGCTTAGGCTGACGAGAACCGCAAGCAACGCGGCAACCGCGCCCAAAACCATGTTGACGGTGATCAAAAGTCGACGACGGTCGACGATATCGGCGAGTGCCCCCGCGGGCAGCGCAAATAAGAACACAGGCAGTGTCGTGGCCGCCTGGACAGCTGCCACGATAGCAGGTGACGGCGAGAGTTCCGTCATAAGCCACCCGGCGCCCACATCGTGCATCCATGTGCCGATGTTCGAGACGAGCGTCGCCGTCCAGAGGACCGCGAAGGCGGAGTGCTTGAACGGATCCCAGGCGCCAGCTTTGGCTGCGGGGGGCATGGTCTTTGCGTCGGTCACTTTTGCTCTCCCGAAACGGCCGGCGTGGCATGGATTTCCGAGACGATCTTTACGGTGAGGCCGGGCACCAGAACGCCATCGGGGTTCGGAAACTCGGCCCAGGTGGTGAGGTCCCCAGTCTCGCGGTCGATCTCGGCGCTTTCGAACTTGGGCTTACCATGATGAGCGTAAGTCGTGCCCGAGGGCAGGATCAGCGTAAGCGTCACATTCTCGAACAAGGCGTGCGGAGTCTTCGTCTGTGCCTTATCGAGCGACCGCTGGCGATCTTCGTACGGCACGCGGTAGCTGACCAGGATCGGATCTACCTGGACGACCTCACCGAGGACGGTGCCGCCCTCAGCCTCGACGAAGGCGCCCGGCGCGACCTTGGTTTTTCCGATCGTACCCGATATCGGCGCCACTATACGCGTGCGCTCGAGCGCAAGTTCCGCACGAGCCAGAGCACTCTCCTGCCGAGCGACGACGGCACGCGCTACCTCGACCTCAAGCACGGATTGCGTCGCACGGGCCTCGGCACCGCTGCCGCGCTCAGCAAGGCGGCCTTGACGCGAGGCGACATCTTCCGCGAGACGCAAGCGCGCACGCGCTTCATCGAGCTCGGCCTTGGCCGTTGCGACGTCGATCTTGAATGGCTCCGCGTCGAGCTCGAAAAGGGCATCGCCCTTTTCGACGTGCTGACCGGCCACGACCAGAACTTTGCTCACGATGCCCGTTACCTGATTGGCGATCGCGACGCGTTCGCGAGGTTCTACCACGCCGGTCAAATTCAACGTCAACGGCTCGGCTCCGTGAGCTGTAACCGGAAGCAGGAATGCGACAGCGAAGCCCGCCGAGCGCAAGGCCTGGCTCTTGATACGATTGGTGTCGACTTTCATGATTACACCGCGAAGCAAGAGCAGCCGAGGGCGCCCCAGAAGGATCCCTTGTCGGCAACCGGGATGGGCTTTGTCCAGGCGATGGCGTGGTCGTGACAATGCACGCCGCAATGATTGCCGCACGCGTCGTGGCAGGCTCGTGCGTAACGGATCTCGCCGCCCATGTGGACGCGCTTGGCCGGGCTCGGCACCACATTTCCCGGGCTCCAGGACGGCGAAGCAGGTGGGAGGGGCGGAGATAGATCGGCGTAAGCGCCTTCGCCATAGACGACCTTGCCGCCCACCATCGTCATCACGGAGTTGACGCGGCGGATCTCCTGCGGAGGAACCGTCATGTAGTCGGCCGAAAGCACGGCGAGGTCGGCGTACTTTCCGGGAGAGAGCGTACCTTTGACGTCGGCTTCGCCCGAGAACCACGCTGAGCCCGCGGTCCACAGCCGGAGCGCCGTCTCGCGGTCGAGCACATTCTCCTCGCCGTAGAGCGGGAGCCCACCCACCGTCTGGCCGGTGGTGAGCCAGAAAAGTGCGACCCACGGGTCGTACGAGGAGACACGGGTGGCATCCGTGCCGGCGCCGACCGGTAGACCGGCTTTGAGCATCTTTGCTACGGGCGGCGTCTGGCGCGCCGCCTCCGCACCGTAGCGGTCCACGAAATATTCGCCCTGGAACGCCATGCGGTGTTGGATTGCGATACCACCGCCGAGAGCCTTGATGCGATCGATATTGCGGTCGCTGATCGTCTCTGCGTGATCGATGATGAAGCGCGTCTCGAAGGGCGTACGGCCGTTGACGCGCTCGAACACGCCGAGAAAGCGGTCGATCGATTCGTCGTAAGTGGCGTGAATGCGGAATGGCCACTTGTTGGTGGCGAGCAACTCGACGATAGGCTCGAGCTCGCTTTCCATGGTGGGCGCGAGATCCGGACGTGGCTCGAGGAAGTTTTCGAAATCGGCAGCCGACCACGTGAGGTTCTCGCCTCCGCCATTCATGCGCAGCATGCTCGATCCGGCACCGGGCTTGGTCATAGCGATCCACCGTTCGTAGTCGCTCTTCTCGGCGCCTGCCTTCTGGGCGAAGAGATTGTAGGCGATACGCACGGTGAGATCGCCGGCATCGTGTAGAGTCTTAATGACGTTGTAATCGTCCGGATAGTTCTGCCCGCCGCCGCCCGCATCGATCACCGACGTGATGCCGAGGCGATTCATCTCCCGCATGTAGTGGCGCGTGGAGTTGATCTGATCTTCCACCGGCAGCTTGGGGCCGCGCGCCAGCGTGGAGTAGAGAATGAGCGCCGACGGTTTGGCGACGAGAAGACCCGTTGGGTTGCCGTTCGCATCCTTCTCGATCACGCCGCCCGGCGGATTGGGGGTGGTTTTGTCGAAGCCGAGCGCGTTGAGCGCCGCCTTGTTGAGGAGGGCGCGGCCGTAAAGGTGCAGAATGAAGACGGGGGTATCCGGCGCGGCCTGGTTGATCTCATCCAACGTCGGCATCCGGCGCTCGGCGAATTGGAACTCACTCCATCCGCCGACGACGCGCACCCATTGCGGCGCCGGTGTGCGGGCGGCCTGCTCCTTCAGGAGCCGCAGCGCATCGGCAACCGAAGGTACGCCTTCCCATCTCAGCTCCAGATTGAAGTTCAAGCCGCCGCGAATGAGGTGCGTGTGGCTATCGTTGAGGCCGGGGATGACACGGCGTCCGCCGAGGTCGATTATTTTCGTCGCGGGACCGGCCGTTTTCATGACCTCGTCGGCCGTTCCGATCGCCTGCACGAAGCCGTCCTTGATGGCGATAGCCTCGGCGTTGGGTGTCTTGGGATCGAGCGTCGTGATGCGTCCATTGCGGAGGATGAGATCCGGAGTGTCGGTCATCGCTTGTCCCCAGGCTAAGGGTGATGTCATCGTGGCCAACGCGCCGACAGACGCAAGACCCTGAACGAATGTGCGGCGGCGTATCGTCATGGCGGGTTCCTTTTTTTGAGGCCGGCGGCCCGATCGGGGCCGCCGGGTGCGCATCGCGCGAGACTCGCCTTAGCGGGCGGGAACCGGTGCGAGGCGATTGCCGTGAGTCACGCGCTCGGGCGCCTTGTGAACCATGGTGTAAGCATAATCGATGCCCATGCCGTAGGCGCCGGAGTGCTCCTTCACGATCGAGGTGACGGCATCGTACGTGTCGCGACGCGCCCAGTCGCGCTGCCACTCGAGAAGGACCTGCTGCCAGGTCATGGGCACGACGCCTGCCTGGATCATGCGCTGCATGGCGTAATTATGGGCATCGAGCGACGTGCCGCCCGAAGCGTCGGCGACCATATAGATCTCGTAGTCCTCGTCATGCATGGCCGAGAGCGCGAAGGTGGTGTTGCAGACTTCGGTCCACAGGCCCGAGACTACGACCTTGCGACGCCCGGTCTTCTTGAGCGCATCGCGCACTTTCTGGTCGTCCCAGGAGTTCATCGACGTGCGCTCGAGAAGCGGAGCGTCGGGGAATACCGCCAGCAACTCGGGATAGGTGTGGCCGGAGAAAGAGTCCGTCTCGACAGTAGTAATGATGGTCGGGATGTTGAACGCCTTGGCGGCTTTGGCAAGGCCGACGACGTTGTTCTTGAGGGTCTGGCGATCGATGGACTGCACGCCGAAGGCCATCTGCGGCTGCTGATCGATAAAGATGAGCTGCGAATTTTGCGGGGTCAGAACCTCGAGCTTCTCTTTGGACATGGCGTAATCTCCGAAGGGGTTGCGAATTCGTGTGAGGCCATCATTGGCCAACATTAGATCGGCGACAATCATCTTACTTGCGTGCACACTGTAGATAATTATTCTCCAATAGATTTGTGGGCCCGCGCGGCAGTCCGGCATTGCGGACAATCCGATTTGCTTCTATCGGCGCCTGAGGAAACGCTCCTTTCTCAGGCTTTCTGTTATGGGCGCTTTGTGTAGAAGGTCGGAGCCGACGAGCTGTTCCAATTGTCTGAGCCCGCGGGGACGACGATGTCTGATGTTCGGATCAAGATGGCCTCCGGTTGTGTTGATCGAGGCCAAACTTATTTGTCAGCAGCTCTTTGATAAGGAGGCACTTTTCAGTGACCAGGTTACGCCGCGAACACCGAGCAGCAGATCACTTAAAGGACGTTTTGGAGTCCTGGCGTGGTCAGAATTTCGATCCCGATAGGTGCCCGGTCCGCTGCTTGCTTGCCCAGCTGGGGGACAAATGGACAATCCTTGTCTTGATCATACTCTCGCAGGGTCCGCGTCGGTTCAGTGAGATCTGCCGGGAAATTCCTGACATCTCGAAGAGGATGTTGACCGAGACCTTGAGAGATCTCGAGAGGAATGGCCTCGTCGCCCGAACCGTCTTTCCGACGAAGCCGCCGAGCGTCGAATATCGTTTGACGGATCTCGGTGGATCGCTGCTGGAGCCCTTGGTTGATCTCGTCGCTTGGGCCAATAAGAATCTAGAAGAAGTCGAGGCGGCACGCTTGCAATTCGATCAGGTATGACGTGCTCGCCTCTGTCGATCATGATAGCTTAGGGCGTTGCCGATCCTTCCGGCGGTCGTTCGATCTGAAAAAGGTCGTGCGTCCCGGCGTACCAGCCGCGCCCATGCATGCGTCCCACGAGATCGAGGCGCGGCGTATCGATGTAGAGCTTTGCGGGATCGAGCATCGCTTCATCGGCGACGTGCGCGTAGATGATCTCTCCGATGACGATCAGATGGTTAGGCGATACCTCGAGGTTGGAATGCAGCCGGCATTCGAAGGTCACCGGGCTTCCCACGATGCGCGGCGGCCCAACCGTCACAGACGCCGTTGTCTCGATCTCCGCGGCTTCAAGCTCGTCGACCTCCGGGGGCGTTTCGGCAGACGTGGAGCTCATGGCCCTCGCCAGCGCGTGCGGCACAAGGTTGACGACGAACTCACCCGTGTCGAGGATATTGCGGCCGGTATCCTTCATGCCTCCGCGTGCGTTGGCCTGGACGCCGAGCGCCACCAACGGTGGATCTTTGCTCATAACATTGAAGAAGCTGTACGGTGCTGCGTTGCGCAAGCCGCTTCGCGAGAGCGTCGTCACCCATGCGATCGGGCGCGGCACGACGGTGCCGATCAGGATCTTGTAGCGATCGGCTGGCGCCAATTTTTTAAAGTCAAACTGCATGGCTGTGCTCCAGAATAGTCGCGAGCATCGCTTGGATGGCGCGAACCTCATCGTCGATAATGGTGTGACCCATGCCGGGGTAGATCCGCTTGGTGACGTTCGCCCCAAGCCGCTGCAAAACCGCAGCGCTCTCGTTCACCCGCTCCAGCGGAATGTGAGAGTCGACATCGCTGCAGCCGACAAAGGCCGGCGTGCCGGCGAGCGAGCCCTGATAGTCGCGCGGCGTTCTGCTCGGTCCAATCAGGCCACCACTGAGCGCCGCCACGCCCCCGAACCGCTCCGCGTTGCGCGCCGCGAATTCGAGGGCGAGGCACGCGCCTTGAGAGAACCCGACTAGAGCGATGCGTTCCGCGGGCAAGCCCGCGGTCTTCAAGGCGCGGACAGCCTCTCCGACGGCCGTCAGGGAGTGCGACAGATCCGGCTCGTTCTGAGCGATCGGAGCGAGGAACGAGCGCGGATACCAAGTTCGACCCGGAGCCTGCAGTGCCAGATATGCAATGTCGTGCTGAGCGAACGCCTCAGCCAGCGTAAGCATGTCCTCGGCCATTCCGCCGCGACCATGGAGCAAGATGACGGCACCGCGTGCCGTGTCGAGCGGCGCGCCCCAAGTCACGGTCTCATATCCATTGGACGCCATTACACAACCTCCAAAGAGGGAAGCTTGGCTTCGATCTGAGTTCTGCGGCCTTCCAGGAACTTGGGCAGCTTGAGGTCCTGACCCAGCCGCTCGACAGGCTCATCGACCGCAAAGCCCGGCGGGTCGGTCGCGATCTCGAAGATGATGCCGCCCGGCTCACGGAAATAGATGGAGCGGAAATAGTTGCGGTCCATCTGCTCCGTGGCGTGCAAGCGGTGCTGCTCCGAGAGCATGCGCCGCATTTCGGCCTGCTCCGCGTCGTCTTCCGCTCTGAAGGCGATGTGATGCACGGAGCCGCGCCCCATCCACCCTTCCTCCTGGCTGGCCTCTTCGTGGATATCGACGATGCCTCCATGCACGGCGCCAGCCGCCTCGAAGCGGGTGACTGATCCTTCCTTCGCAACCTGCTCGAAGCCCAGCACGCCTGAGAGGATGGATGCCGTCCGCTCACCCCGCGCGACGAGCAGCGTGACGCCATGAAAGCCGCGGATCGCATGCTCGGTCGGTACATCTCCGCCCGTCCACGCGGCCTCGTTCTCCGCGCCGGGAATGCCGACGAGCGCGAGGCTCATGCCATCAGGATCGGTGAAGGCGAGCACGGATTGGCCGAACCGGCGCGAGATTGCCTTATGGGCAACATCCTGTTCGGCAAAGCGATCCGACCAGTAGCCCAAGGATTTCTCGGGAACGCGGAACGAGGTCGTCTCGGCAAGCCCAACTCCGTTTCGCCCGCGAGCCGCATGTGCCCACGGGAAGAACGTGAGGATCGTGCCGGGGCGCCCGCCCTCGTCGCCGAAATATAGATGATAGGTGTCTGGGTCGTCGAAGTTGACGGTCTTCTTGACCAAGCGAAGTCCGAGGACTTGTGAGTAGAAGCCCAAATTGCGGGCGGCGTTTCCCGCGATCGCCGTGACGTGATGAATACCTGACATAGGATCGAGCCTTCCGATTTTATGCTGCTTTCAGCGTTGCTCCCGCTTTATGCGGGGTCGACGAAGGGCAGCGTGATGCGTCTGGCCAGATTTCTGCCGTTGACGAAAATATCTCAATCCATAGACTCACGCGCACACTGCATCCAAAAAGGATACAAATGGACAAGTTTGACGCCATGGGCGCGTTCGTAAAGGTCGTTGCAAGCGGAAGCTATGCCGAAGCCGCGCGACGGCTCGGGCTAACACGGTCAGCTGTGAGCAAGGGCGTCATGGACCTTGAGCACGACCTTGGCGTTCGCCTCCTCGATCGGACCACGCGGCGAGTTACGCCGACGGAATCCGGCCTCGCCTACTACGAGCGATGCCTCGCGATCCTCGCTCAGGTGGAGGAGACGGAGGAGCAGGTGTCGCGCCTCCATGACGAGCCTAAAGGTGTGCTCAAGATCAACGCGCCGCTATCGTTTGGGACGCTTTATCTTGGCAAGTTGGTCGCCGAGTTCATGGCGCTTTATCGCGACCTAAAGGTGGAGCTGTCGCTGACCGACCGCTACATCGATCCACTGGAGGAAGGCGTTGACGTCACCGTGCGTATCGGGGTCCTAAAGGACTCGAGCCTCATCGCAAGACGCCTGTCGTCGACGCGCATGATGGTCGTGGCCTCGCCGGACTATCTCAAAACCTACGGCACGCCCAAGACTCCTGCCGATCTGGCTACGCATCGCTGCCTGACCTACGGACACACCACCTCGATGCAAAGGTGGTCGCTCGTCGATGGTGGCAAGATGTCCACTAAGGGAGTCGGGAGCTGCATGGCGTCAACCAACGGCGATGTGCTGCGAGATGCGGCCGTGGCAGGAATCGGCATTACGCTCCTGCCTGAATTCATAGTGGGTCCCGACGTCGCCGCGGGCCGGCTTCGATCGATCATGCCCAGGTGCGTTCCAGCCGATCTCGAGATCCATGCGCTCTACGCACCAAACCGCTACCTCGCGGCAAAGACACGCGTGTTCATAGACTTTCTCGTTCAGAAGTTCGGAAAGAAGGCCGATTGGAACGGCCTTGCGAAGGTGGATACTCGCGGACTGCTTTCTCGGTGAGAAATTACCGCGGGGCAGTGTCTTCGTTCATAGGCATTCGGGCGATGTGGCATCCGCCTGGCGGACTCCGTGCCAATCACTCACGAAGGCCCTCGAACGCCGCAAACATGCGACATACCTCAGCTTGGAAAGCTCGATGACTACCTTCGTCCGGGAGTCGACACCCAGCTTTCTCAATATCTCACCCATGTGCCCTTTGATGGTCCTCTCGCAGACGCCGAGTTGGAAAGCGATCTCCTTGTTGGACAAACCCTGGCTCACCATGCCCAGAACGTCCATTTCGCGTTCCGTCAGCGAGAGAAAGCGCTGGAGCGTTCTACTTTGACTATCGAAGTTGCACGGTGTGGCGAGCGAGTCCAACGCCGCGTCCTCCCGCCGATCACGTGGTGAGACGCCGATCTGGCAGACCCGCGCCACGGCCTCTGTCCGCGATTTTACACCCAGCCTCCTCAGGATGCCGCTGACGGTCGCTTTGATCGTGGGCTCCTTCAGGCCCATATCGACCGCAATCTCATGGTTCTTGAGCCCGAGGCAAACAAGCCGAAGGACACGCCGCTGCTGCTTGGTAAGCGATGGCGGCGGATCATCCGGATACGCGTCGGCTAGAGCGATGCGCACACTTTCAGCAAGCGGACCCTTCATCATCAAACCGGACTGTTCAGCAACTCGGACAGATGTTGATCCACCTGCTTTATGAAGCCGGGATCGGCTCCGAACAGCGCAAGGTGGCCGTCGATACTTTTGATCGGCCGGAACTGCGCATCCGCAATGAGGCGACACTCCCGTTCGCAGTCGATCGGCGGGAAGAACATGTCGTGATCGATGGGCATCACGAAAGTCTTTGCCTTGATGCGTCGAAGCGCGGCGGCGAGATCGCCTCCCGTATTCCTGGCGACGTCACCACGCTGCCACTTCCATGCCATTGCGAGGAGATCGTTCGGATCCATTGGCCAGAAGTACTCGACCATGAAATTAGCCATGAAGTCGTCGAGCGAGTTGAATCCGAGCTGTTCGTGGCGCTTCTGGGTGTAGAATTCCGTGCTCCAGCCCATAACTCCCCAAATCCTCGCGTGACGCGCGAGCCCCTGCTTTACGTCCTCAGAGGACGCATATGCGCCACCATTGAAGGCTGGATCGGACGTAATGGCTTCGACAAGCGTGTCCGCAAAGAGCGAGTCGTGCAGCGTATTCTGGGCCGTTCCAGCAATCGGAGCTGCTCTCTGGACCATGTCCGGATATCGCACGGCCCATTCGTATGTCTGCTGAGCACCCATCGAGCCGCCGACGACCAACGCCAGCTTCTCAATCTTGAAGACCTCGGTCAAAAGCCTGTGCTGGGCCCTGACGTCATCACCGATCCGCACCTTTGGGAAATTACCCATGCCCTTTGGGCCGGCAGTGTTGTGAGGTGAGGTCGAAAGCCCGGAGCCGATCTGATTGACGATTATGATGAAATATTTTGCGGGGTTCAGAGCTCGTTCCGGACCGACATAGACATCCCCCATGATCTTGGAGGTCCCCGAGTACCAGGTTGGTATCAGGACGACGTTATCCCTGTTGGCATTTAGGTTGCCATGCGTGGCAACGGCCAATCGGCAATCCTTAATGGTGTCGCCTTCCTCCAGTTGAAGATCACCGATGGAGAAGATGTCATAAGGGCCATGATTGGCTTGCGAGTAATATGGATTGTCGATCAAAGCTGCTCTCCCCGAGATTTTTTGTTTGTTGTAGCGGCGTGTCGCCGGCGAACCAGCGACACGCCGACCTAGCAACGGCTATGCCGCATCGAAATTGCCGTTACTAAGCTTATCCGCGGAGGGTATCGGCACGGTTCCGAGTCACCTGGAATACGCGCTTCTCACCGCGTTCATCGCCTGCGTTCAGCGCATCTCGAAACCGCGATAGCCGCCTTGAGCGACCTCGTCACACTTCTTCCGGTAGGCCCCAACGCCGCCGATGTAGGAGAGAAGGCGGCGCGGCTTACCCTTGACGTTGGAGCCCATGTACCAGGAGTCAGTTTTTACGACGAGCGTGTCGTTGGCGATCTTGTCGTGATGCTCCACCCACTCATCCTGCACGAGCTTCGTCGGCTCGATGACCGAAAGGTTTCTGTTCCGCATATACGAAATGCACGCGGTGATCCAATCGACCTGCTGCTGCAGACATGTCGTCATGTTGCAGAGCGCCGCGGACGGCGCGAGCGGCGCGCCGGTGGTGAAGAGATTTGGATAGCCGTACACTTGCAGGCCCATCGTGGTGCGGATCTCTTCGCCCCACTCGACCTTGAGCGTCCGCCCTCCGCGGCCGCGAATGTCGATGCGTGTGAGAGCCCCGCTCCCGGCATCAAATCCAGTCGCCAGGATGATGATATCGAACTTGTGGACTTGTCCGTCGGCGGTCTGGATGCCCTCAGGCGTGACACGCTCGATTGGATTGTTCTTGACGCTTACTACCTCGACATTGTCGCGATGATATACTTCGAGATAGTTGGTCTCGAGGGGAACGCGATGGGTACCAAACCCGTAGTCCTTCGGGATGAGGAGATCGCATAGCTTCGGATCTTTGAGACGCGCCCGCATCTTCTCTCGAACGAACTCGGACACTTCCTCACTGGCTTGCTCATCCGAGAAAATTTCCGCGAACGAGGCGAGCCACAACTGCAACGAGCCGTCATCCCAGATTCGCTCGAGCACATCTCGACGCTGTGTCGGTGTAAGATCTGCCCACGCCCCGTTATCGAAATCGTACTCGAAGCCCGAGAATGTGTGCGGCAACCTGTTTGCCAGAAAGTGGAACCTAGATTTGTACGCGGCCACCTCAGCCGGACCGTACTTCGGATTCTTCATCGGAATGATGTACTGGGGTGTGCGGACGAATACCTTGAGATGCCCGACCTCGGATGCAATCGTTTGAATGACCTGGATACCCGTCGCGCCGATACCGACAACTCCAACGCGCTTGCCGGAGAGCTGCACGGGCTCCTTCGGCCACCGGGCCGTGTGGAATATCTGACCTTTAAAGTCACTTTGACCGGCGAAACTCGACTCAAGCGGCGCCGACAGCATCCCGCAACATGTGATGAGAAATTGCGTCTTGACGGTCTCGCCGGCATCAGTCGTCAGCGTCCACAGCCCTGCCGCCTCGTCATAGTGCGCGCTCTTGATCGTCGTATTGAATTGAATGTGCTTGCGGAGGTCGCAGCGGTCCGCGACGAAGTTGACCCACCGCTCGATCTCGGGTTGACCAGGGAACCTCTCGCTCCAGCTCCATTCTTTGAAGAGCTCTTCGGAGAACCAGTACTGATAGATGTAGGACTCGGAGTCGAACCGCGCGCCAGGATAGCGGTTCCAATACCACGTCCCGCCGACTTGAGATCCGGATTCAAACGCTTTGATGCTAAGCCCGAGCTCGCGCAGACGATAAATCTGATACAGCCCCGCCACTCCGGCACCGATGATCACCGCATCATAATTGCCGATGTGAGACGGTTTTTCCCTCAGCATTTGTTCCTCCAATTTGCTTTTTAATTGGAGGAACGTTCCGATATGCGGCCGCAAGGCGTATAGAATGTTTATGGGCTGTTATATGGAACGAAACTGCGTCACTCGCCACAAAGTTTTGGAATTGCCGCGAGCGCTGCATCAATTCCCGGAGCCGGCAGTCGCCCTCAGGCGAAATTGGCGTACCGATCAACCCAGTGCAGCGCTCAATCCTGCGCCATCTTTCGGAACTCGCCTGGAGTTACCTGAAATGCGCGGCGGAACACGCGCGTCATGTGACTCTGATCGGAGAACCCACAAGCCGCAGCCACGGTCTTCAATGGCATGGACTCATCGGCGATCATCTGCTTGGCTCGTTGAAGCCGCTGGTTGGTGACGTATTCGTAGGGCGCGCATCCATAGGTTTTATGGAACTGCCTTATCAGATGATAGACGCTGATGTTGGCAACCTGAGCAATGGCGGCAAGCGAGATGTCGTTCTCGAGGTTATCATTAATGTACTCTCGGACGCGCTTGCTTTGAACGCACGTCAGGCCCGGCATCGATTGGGGACGTTGACGAAGGTCGCCCGCATAGTTCCGCAGCAGGTGGACGCAAACCTGGTTTGTGACCGCTTCCACATAGAGGTTGCCGCCGATGCCTCCGGAATGAATCTCCGTAAAGAGCTGTTCCATCATGCCGAGGAAAGCTGGATCCTCGGTTTTGAGAACATCTCGCAATTCAACGTGATCAATGTCTCTCTGGTAGACGTCACTCGCGACCTGAGCGAGCTTCCCCTGTGAGAGATAGAGGTGTTGCACTTCAATCGGGACGACCCAGTGCCAGTGAGAATCGGCAGCCTGGGTGAGAAGGGAGGCGGCACCGGGCCCCACATCTTCGTTGCGCCAAGGGCCCGTGCACCGGCGGTTCATGGGCGTGTCGCCCTGCCGATAGAAGACAATCAGGTAATCCCGCATGGGCGGAAGCAGCACATCGGAGGGATCGTATTTGTATCCCCTGATGCGAATGTCCTTCCACTCGAGGTCCGCGCTATCTACCGTCAGCTCTCCAGGTAGCCAAATGGGTAGCTCATCTGGTGTGATCAGCGGCATTGATTGCCTCCTTGGCTCCCCAGCCATCGTACGTTGGTCACGCACCTTTTTTGTTTTGATGATCAGCCCCGGCTGTTCAAATCCAAGATCGAAAGAAGCCTCCTGGTACCGACCTCATCGCGCAATTAAAACGCGTCTGACATCTGAAGAATTGCTGACGCATGTCACAAACCTTAGAACGATCTTGCTCTCAGCGTTCGCGCTGCGGGAACATTTGCAGCTCAGAATAAGAAAACCTTAGAAATATCAATACCCTGTCGATTCATTGGACGTTAGTACAATAGGTGCCAGCGACTGCTGCGCCTGTAAAAAAAATGCACCAGGTGCGTCAAATGCCTCTGACACACCCGGTGCTAGATGGCTGCACGGGAGAAGACGTGCAGCCAGACTTGGCTAGAAGAATATGACAGCGCCCGTGAGGAACATCTGCAGATCCTCGAACTCCTGCTTGCCGCCGCCCGTGAACGACGCGTCGAGTTCCATCATCCGCCACTTGGCCCACAGCGTCATCGATGCTGCGTCGATGTCCTGGACGACTCCAACACCCCAGCGGTCGACATCCGAGCCTGTGATCGTCACGCTGGCGTCAACAGCGCTCGCACACGCATCCGATATCGCGCCGCCAGCTCCGAAGAAGGCTCCGCATGTCGCGCCGGACCGAGTTAGCACACCGAACTCGTCCGAATAGCGGGCCCACTCGCCATAGAAGTGCGTGCTGCCAAGCGCGTTGAGCTTGGGGGACCAGCCTGCCTTCAAGAACACATGGTGTCCGTCAGGAACGCTTGCCTCGTCTACGTACTGGTGGCCATAAGCGCCATGGAGCCAAAGGTTGCTCGCGAGATGTTTCACCGTGCCGCCGATCTGGAAGTACTCGGCATCGAAGATCGGACCGAGTCCTACGCCACCGTTGTCGGTGTTCCACGAATAGGAGGTTGCGGCTGAGATCTTGAAGCCACCGTGCTCACCGTTGTAGTTGGCGAAAAGATCGGTCTGGTCGTCCTCTCCCCACGACGCGGCCAGACTGAATCCACCGAAGGTCGGCGATTCGTATTTCACCGAGTTCGTGCGCAACCCGTTGCAGTCGGCGCCAATACCGATGCCGACCGTCTCGCACCAAAGGAAGCTCTGCCAAGTTCCGAACGTGCTGCTTGCGAGGCCGGTGCCATCCGACGGCCGGAGGCGCATGAAAGCGCCGTCGAACACAACCGTGTTTGCTGGGAAAAGAGTTCCAGTGAAATCCGTGAAGACGACGGTATTGTCGGCCGCACCGAACTGCCGACCCACCGACACCTTTCCGAGCTTGTCGTTGCCGATCCACCAATATGCATGCTCGGTGGTAACGGCAGCCCCGCCTATAGCGGATTGATCGCTGGCCAAACTGTTGCCCGGATCCGTAAAGACGCTGATCATGAAGCCAGCATCCCAACCCGGCGCGATCTTGGCGCTTCCCACGAATTTGACGTTGCTCGCGAGGTCGGTCGAATTGTCGACAACGTAGGCGTTCGACTCCTCGCCATCGTCCCAGAAGTAAATTTGCGAGCTGACCCAGCCGGTGATGCTCAGATTGACCTTCCTGTTACCTTTCCTCGCGGTTGTCGCCTCAAGCTCTGCGATCCGTTCCTCAAGATCGGCGCAGCAATTCCCGCCTAGATCTGCGCCGACCGCACTCGTAGCCACTCCGATACCGGACACCAATCCAACCGCCAACGGCACTAGATACTTTCTTAGATTCATTTTTCCCCTCCCCGGGTTCCAGTGCTTCAAATCCCTTTGTCGGCAGTTACGGCGATACTTTTTTCCGAAATATTTCTGCTTCGTCCCAACGGCGATCGCACCCGGAAGCAGCGTTATTGCTGTTGCAGTTCGGACACTTTTCGAATGTCGCAGATGGCCCTTTTTCGACCATAGTCGAAAGCGGCTCCGCCGATGGGACTCAGCCCATTCGAGGCGTCACGGTTGTTTTCGTTTCTTGCCGCCAAGCCATTTTGGATCGCAGTCGAATTGGTAACCCGCGCCGTAAACGGTTTTTATAATTGTCGGATTGCGAATGTCCGCTTCGAGTTTTCTGCGAAGCCGCGAGATCAGGACATCGACGCTTCGCTCGAACGAGCTTTCATCTCCGAGGGGATTGGATTGCAGAAGCTGATCGCGCGTCAGAATGCGATTCGGCGACCTGATGAGCGCATTCAGAAGTCCGGCCTCTGCAGAGGTCAGACGCGCCCGGCGCCCGTCATCGGCCACCACCTCAAAAGTGCCCGCGTCGAATATCCATTCAGAAAACCTTACGCGCTCCATGCCGTCCCGCGCCGCACGACAGCCTGCCGCACAACCTGTCGTGCGGCGGAGCACGCAATCTATTCGGACCATCAGCTCGAATGGACTGATCGGCTTGACGATATAGTCGTCGGCCTCGACGTTGCCTGCAATCACGCGGGAAAAAAGGTTTTCTTGCCCGGAAATAATAAGCTTGTTGCGCGCCAGCACGCGGCTTCTGAGGTCTTGCGCCAGGGCCAGCCAAAGATTTAGGTCGACGATCAGGACTCCCGACACGTCGTCGGTATGGTTTTCGAGGGCCACTTCAATCGTGCGGCACATCGAGACCGTGTAAGCGGTTCCTTCCAAGGCATGGCGAAAGGCTTCGAGAGCGCCCTCGGTTTCGTCGACAATGGAGATAGGCGTACCGGGCTCCATTGAAGCTATGGCCTCTATTTATTCTCGCTTTCGGAAAGCGATTTGATATAGGCAACAATCTTCCAGATCTGCTCGTCCGGGATCGATCCCTTCCAGGAGGGCATCACGTTGGAGCCGTTCGTGCGCCCTTCGGAAATCACGCCGAAGATCACTTCAGGGTCCCAGTTTCTTCGCGTGCTGAATGCTGCCGTCTTGCCGGCCTCGCCCTTTATTCCGTGGCAGAACGCACAACTCTTTACGAACCGATCGCGCCCAGCGTCGATCCAGTCCTGACGTTTCAGGTCCTCTGCGCTCGGGACACCCGTTCCGCGCTGGACCTCGCTACGGGCGACGCTGACGGACAGCGTCAGAGCAGTCATGGCCAGCACAAATTTGAAATTTCTCACGTGACACCTCGAACTACGGATGAGACGAACGCAAAAGGCCGTAGCAAGCAGGATCGCCTGCTCGCTACGGCAGTCGGCCCCAACTAGTCGAGGGTGAAGGCGATCAGCACGGCGCCGCCGCGCGCATTCTTGA
Organism: uncultured Hyphomicrobium sp.; assembly: GCA_964508485.1. Taxonomy (GTDB): domain Bacteria; phylum Pseudomonadota; class Alphaproteobacteria; order Rhizobiales; family Hyphomicrobiaceae; genus Hyphomicrobium_C. The sequence goes on from CAZDUD010000019.1 coordinate 21,322, forward strand.
ACTGCGGATAGAGCCCGGCCGCAAATGCGGGGAAAAGCGAGCCGAACCCCGCGGGAACGACGAGATACTGTTTCCCACCCGCCGAATACGTCATGATGCCGGAGCGGATTCCTGATCCGACATTGAACTTCCAAAGCTCTTCGCCGGTGTCAGACGCGTATGCATGGACGTAGCCTTGTACATCGCCGTTGAAGACGAGATCCCCACCCGTCGCCAGGACCGATCCCAGTCCCGGGAGAGAATACGGAACGCTCCATAGCGATTTTCCGGTGAACGGATTTACAGCCTGCAGCCGGCTCGAGGCCTCGCCGCCCGGAGGCGGCACAAACTCGAGCTTGGAGAAGCCGAAGTATGGCGCACCATACGGAACCTCCTTCGGCTCGATCTTGCCAACTTGAACGTCCTGGCAGAACTCTATCGCATTAGTGTACCAAACCTCGCGCTTCGGATCGTAGGCGCCGTGGTTCCAGCTTCTTGCACCGAGCGCGCTCGGACAAAATGTTTTAAGCTTGTCGATCTCCGGCTCGCTGCGTCCGATCAGCTCGCCGGTTTTCGGGTCAACTGATTTCACCCAATTGATATTCTGGGCAAACGGCCAGACATTGACGACCGATCCGTCCTTGCGATCCAGGACGGTGACAAATCCTCCTTTGTTCAGGTGAAAGAGAAGATCCTTGCCGTCCCTCTCGACCATCACCGATTCATAGGCCGCGTCGAAGTCCCAGACGTCGTGCGGAACTTCCTGATGATGCCAGCGCAGCTTTCCTGTTTTCGGGTCGAGCGCGAGAATGGTGGCTGTGTAGAGGTTGTCGCCCTTGCGATCCGCGCCGTCGAAATCCGGAGCCGCGTTCGTGGTGCCGATAATGATCTGATCGTACTTTGCGTCGTACTGACCCGGCAGCCATGCACCGCCCCCACCATGAGGTGCGGCGCTCTTCGGCCAGCTCTTCGGATCGTCGCTAATAACGTTGAAGGTCCAGGCCGACGCACCGGTTTCGGCGTTAACCGCATAGATCTTACCGCTTTGCGCGAGATCGCCGCCTGTCTGTCCGAGAACCAGCACGTCGCCAGCCAACGTCGGCGGCGAGGTGAAGTTACAGCCGTGACAATTCTTCGGATCGGTGAGCTTCGTATCCCACAACCGCTCGCCGGTCTTCTGATCGAGCGCGAAGGCACGCCCGTCCAAGGTTCCGAAGTAGACCTTGCCGTTGCCGACGGTCAAACCACGATTATAGGATGAAAAAAGGGCCTTCGACGCAATCGGGTCGAGCTCGACGGCATAGCTCCAAATCTGGTCGCCCGTGACGGCGTCTACCGCGAAGATCCGATTATTGGCGGCGATGTAATAAAGAACGCCATCGATCGCGAGGGGCGTCGCCTGCAATCCCTGCGCGATATCTCCGGGCTGATGCAGCCAGGCTATCTTCAATTTCTTGACGTTGGACTTGTTGATCTGGTCCAGGGGGCTGTAGCGCCAGCCACTGTCGGTCCGATGGTATTGCGGCCAGTTGTTCGGATTATCCAGCTCGTCGGCGATCAGCTCCGATGAGCCGGCCGTCGTCAGACTGGCAAATGCGACTACCAGACATGGCAGCATTTTTCGATTACGGTGCTTCGCCGTCGCCATCCCAGTTACCTCCCACGATTCTGTTTTTTGTTCCGAGCTCATCAGTTCCTTGCGCGGTCAGCTAAGCTGTCCGCGCGGAAACAGAGGAGCCGGGAGCGTGGACGGTATTCCCTATCCCATCCGACGCCTTGAACATTCGCGGGGATTTCTATGAAGAATATTGCCGTATCGACATGCGATGAGATGCCAAGTCGAGGCAATGGCTTCTCGACGACCTAGTCTGCCAATGCAGTCCGGCAACCGGCAAAATCCGAATCTTGGACTTTCAAACGGTCAGGCTTGAGCACGGATTTTCGATCGGCACCTTGATGCCCGCAGACCGGAAGTATCAGCGCATCCATGCTTATCTCTGCGACGAACTTCTGGCGAAACGCGCGGCCGAAATCCTCAAACCCATTGGCACGGATGAGAAAGCCAGCGCCAACCACATGACCCGCATACCAGGCATCGAGCGTCGTTCGCGGGGCCCCCGGGCCGATACTCAAAGGACCGAGCCCAAATCCCGGCGCCCTATAAGCGCCGGCACCGACAACGTCATTCTCTCCGGCGACAATGATCGGAAGGCCGTTGATCTGCACGCCGTTGCGCACGAGGGCATCGCGTTCTGCGCGCGTCTCGGCGGGATCGCGGCAGTTATCCATGCCATCGCCCGATACATCGAGCACCATACGGACTGCGGACAGCGGCAGCTCGCTTGCTACCTGCTCGCGGACGAAAGATAGCATCCGCGAGACGCATGTGTATTCGCCCACCTTCTGCTTAAGTCCGCGGATCGCGGCGGCCGTTTCACGCGCTTCTTCGCCGCTTCGAATAACGCGCCATGGGATCGTGAGCTCGGCGGCGTCGGCCCACTCGACCAGCGCAAAGCCTATGCCGCCGCGCGGCCCGCTCATGATCGCGTTTATGACCTCGGGATCCTCGAGCGCGCGCGCGATGCCCTCCATTTGGAGCTGGTAGCGCTCCGCGTTCACGGAATCGGAAACGTCCACGGCCACGATCAGCGCCGTATCGACCTCGACCGGTGAGCCAGCTGCGCCGGGACGCATGTGGGCGAGCACGCAGGCGAGGACAAATATCAGAGTTCCGAGAGATCGAAGCATGCCGTCCATGTTAGTGCGCCTGGCCACCTCATTGCCACGAAAAAGGGCGGCCGCAGGGGCCGCCCAGTCGTTGGAGGATGCGTGCGTTTGGCTTCTCAGTTGCTGGCCAATTTCTTCGGCAGCCGGAACGTCCACAACATGCCGCCCTGATTGAGGTTGGCGACCGTCTTAGCGACCTCGCCACCCCACAGAGGTACGGCGCCGCCCCAGCCGGAGAGCACCGAGACGTACTGCTCCCCATCCTGCTCCCACGTAATCGGCGGAGCGACAATGCCCGATCCGGTATTGAAGCTCCACAGCTCCTTGCCATCCGTGGCATCGAGAGCCTTCAAGTCGCCTTCGGGCGTACCGAAGAATACGAGGTTCGAACCCGTGGTCAGAACGCCGCCCCAGAGCGGTGCCCTGTTCTTGTAGGTCCACACGATCTTGCCCGTGGCCGGATCCACGGCTTTCAGTGCGCCAATATGATCCTCGAATATGGGCTTGATCGTGAAGCCTGCACCGAGGTAGGCGGCGCCCTTCTTGTACGTGACGGGCTCGTTGTGAAGGTCCATACCCCATTCGTTGGCGGGCACGTAGAACAGCTTCGTCTCGGGGCTGTAGGCCATCGGCTGCTGGTTCTTGCCGCCAAGGAAGCTCGGCACGGCAAAGATCGAGCCGCCCTTCTTGCCGTCGGCCGACTTCTTGGGGTCGCCGGGACGATTGGCCGGATCGAAGACCGGACGGCCATCCTTGCCGATTTCTTTCGCCCACGTGATCTGCTCGACGAACGGCATCGCGGAGATGAACTTGCCGTCCTCGCGGCCGAGCACGTAGAAGTAGCCATTGCGATCTGCCGTCGCGACAGCTTTGGTGCCGTTCAGATCGAACGAGACCACCTCGTTCACGCCGTCATAGTCCCAACCGTCATTCGGCGTGGTCTGATAGCCCCATTTGATATCGCCAGTTTCCGGATCGATGGCAATGCGCGAGCACGACCATTTGTTGTCGCCGGGGCGCATGTGGCTGTTCCAGGGAGCCGGGTTGCCGGTTCCGACGAAGATCAGGTTCGTCTCCGGATCGTAGGTGCCGCCGAGCCACGTGGCGCCGCCGCCGGTCTTCCAAAGATCTCCCGGCCAGGTCTCGCCCTGCTTGCCGGTCATGGTCGAAGGCTTGCCGTTCAACGTGCCGACGTGACCCTCGATGGTCGGGCGCGACCAGACGAGATCGCCGTTATCGACCTTGCGCGCCTCGATACGGCCGACGATGCCGAACTCGCCGCCCGAGACACCGGTCACGACAAGCGGGCCATGCGTCTTGGACGGGACGATGAGCGGTGCTGCCGTGTACGAGTAGCCAGCCTTGTAGTCGTCGATTTCCTTGTTCCAGACGACCTTGCCAGTCTTTTGATCGAGCGCGACGAGCTTGGCATCGAGCGTGCCGAAAATAACCTTGTTGTTGATCAGCGCCGCACCGCGATTGATGACGTCGCAGCACGGAAGAATGCCTTCCGGCAGGCGATGATCGTACTGCCAGAGCTCGCGACCGGTCTTCACGTCGACCGCCCACATGCGGCTGTAGGAGCCCGTGATGTACATCACGCCGTCTTTGACCAACGGCTGCGCCTGCTGACCGCGCATCTTCTCGCCGCCGAGCGACATGGCCCACACCGGAGCGAGCTGGCCGATGTTCTCCTTGCTGATGGCCTTGAGCGGGCTAAAGCGCTGTCCCTGCGTACCAAGGCCCGAGGTCACGACGTCTTCGGTTGTCGTAGCGTCGTTGACGATGTCGTCGATCGAGACATCCGCAAGCGCCGGCATGGAAAGCAGTGCCGTCAGCGCAAGCGCGCTCGCTGACGCGAGCCATTTCGAGGTCGTCATATAAATCCCTCCGTTCGTTTCCTACCGGCTTCCGTATTTTTTCCCGTTAAATTTTTGGGCAAGGAAAGCAGGCCGGACGGGAACTTATTCCAATGATGATCGAGGAATAATTGGCAATTAGTCTATTCGCCTAAAGTTGGAACGGCCCGTTTCCCAACAGAGCGCCGCTCATATTTTTTCATCGACGCGCGGCCATTTCTCAGATTCGAGGTTCGGATAAAGATGCATTACCGTACGTTCGTATTCATATCGAGCGAGGGCGATGGAATTCGTCCATTCGGGCAATTCGAGACCGACGGCTTCCGAGACGTCGAGGCCGCGATCGAAAGCGTCGATCACGATCGCCGGGATGGCCTCCAGCCAGTCCCGCGTCTGCCGTATCGATCGATCCGACGGCTCCGTCGGTCCGTGCCCAGGAACAATCATCGAGCACGGGATCCCGCCAATGTTGGAAAGGCTGATTCGCCACTGCTCAAGATTTGCGTGAGGTGTGGTCGGTGCGCGGTCCAGAAACGCCAGATCACCGGCAATCAGAACACCCGAAAGCTCATCGAAAAGCACCAGATCCGAGTCGGTGTGCCCGCGCATGGGCAGGCAACGAATACGTCGATTTCCGAAATCCTCGACGCCGCCTTCAATCACCGAGCCCGGCAAGCGCATCTCCGTGCCGCGCATCCAGTCGCCGGCCGCGCGATACATCGAATCGGCGAAGGCCTCCCCGAGCGCCTTGAGCCCCCCGACCACTTTCGCTGTCGCGGCAAGCGACCGGGGCTCGAACGCTTGGTTTCCGAACACGTGATCGGGGTGGAAATGCGTGAGGTACACACGCGCGACAGGCTTGCCGGTCAACGCATGCGACAACGCCGAAAGCGCCTCGCCGAAGCGGAACGACGGCCCGGTGTCGACGATCACCGCGCCGGCGTCGGTGTCCAGGATGGTTATGTTCGCAATCGCGCCCCCGTTCGATTGCGTGATGGCCTCCTGGGCCCCGTGCAGGACCCAAACGCCATCTGCGACCTTTATCGGCTTCAACGCGTAGGCGAGCGGTGCCGTGTGCGCACTGGATGCCGGCAGACAATTGACCGCCAGCATTGCCGACAGCGCCTGAACGGTCTGACGCCGCGTTATAAGCGGAGCTTTGCACATCCTAGCCACGCCTATCTGCGGCGTTGCTCTGCCGCCAAGGCGTGGGGATGCGCGAACGATAGATGCCGCCGTTTATGTCGCGTCCTTCGACGTCGAGACTGCTCTCGGAGGCGGAAAGCGGTACGATCAGCGTGACTGTCGGGTCCTCGCTGACGGGCTCGAACATTTCGAGCGTTGCCAATGGCGACCCGAGGCCGGCGGAAAGGGAAAGGTGGTCCATATAAAAGGCTGGCGTATTGTCCCGCGCGAGGCCGGTATCCATAGGATGACGGATGCGCAAGCGCACGCGCGCATTCCCAGACGCGTCGCGCCAGATGCGCCCCTGTGCCTGTCCAAGCGCCATCGACCATGACGGCTCATTGCGCGCCATGGCCGGGGCCGAGCACCCGCCACCTGCCGCATCAAGATAGGCGCCCCCAACATGCCATACACCGTCAGCCGTAAGCGCCGCCGCTCGCACTGGGGTCGCCTGCTCGACTTTCATCCGAAACGAAATGTAGGGCGCCGACTGTGTCGGTATCAGCGCGAGCACGTGCTGGATTGGGTTGAGGTCGGCGAACACTAAGAGCTTTTTCACGCCGGGCAAGCGGCGCGCATCAACGGTTACCGGGACTTGCGCCTGGTTCTCGACAACCGACGGCACGATCACGTTCACCCTGTCGTCAAACACGACCGGACCGCCATCAAGCACCCGTTCGACCATTTCAAGCCACATGGGCGACCCGAGCGGATCGGTCGGCGGATTTGCCAGCGCTGCGCTGGAAGCGTGCAGGAGAAAGACGGCGATCAGGAACCCGCGCATGTTGTCCTCAGGCTCACTCTATGGTGCCGGCGGCGGGATGTAGCTCACCCCGAACTTTTGGAAGCAGCGCGCCAGCTCTCCAGATTCCGCCAGCTTGGCGAGAGCAGCCTCGACCGCGTAACCGAGATCGCGACTGTTCTCTCTCCAAGCCATCCCGACGACCCAGCTCTTCCGAACGATACCCGGCATCTCGGGCTCGAGATACGCCGCGGCGGCGCCCTTCGCGTGCAGAAGCGACTCGAGCTTCGACCGCACGCCGAGCAACGCGCGCACTTCCTTGTCTGCAAACTCGCGTATGCCTTGCTCAGGCTTCACGTGGTGAGACACGTTGGGTATTAGCGCCCCATCCTTGTAGGTCATCAGGAAGTAATCGGCGACCGTTGCGAGTTGAACGCCGACTTTGCGCGACGTGAAGGCGTCGAAGGACGTGATGGAACCCTTGAGATCCGGATCCACGGCCAGGACGATGCGCTCCTCGAAGTATCCGTTGCCAATCACGGCCTCGGGATTCCGCAACGCGAATTCGCGGTCGATCGGAACGTTCATCATGATGTCGCCGACGCCGCCGCCCGTCAGCGGTCCGCGCCAAATATTGGCACGAATGTCGTCGTCGGCCTTCTCGCCCTGCATGCGCAGGACAACCTCCGCCTCGACGCCAAGCTCCCTTGCAATTACTCGCGCGATCTCGACGTCAATACCGGCGGGCTCGCCGTTGAGCTCGTAAGAAAAAGGCGGATTGTCGAGGTAGGAGACTACGCGCAGCGATCCCGCGGCGACGACCTCATCGAGGGGGCGCGCCGCGGCAGCGCCACAGCCAATGCAGCAAAGTCCCACGCAAATGCAGGCGTTCAACAGCGCGCGCACCGGACGCTCCCGCTACTGCTCGGTGTATTTGGATTCGAGGTAGGCACGGACTGCCCACATGGCTTCCTGGCTGATCAGCCCTTCAAAGGCCGGCATGATGGTCGTGCCGTCGGACTTCTTGGCGCCGTGGCGGATCCGCTCCAAGAACCATTCGTCGCCGACATCGCCTTTGTCGAGCAGTCGTAGATCGGGGGCAAGGCCGCCGGAGATCGCTTCGAGCCCATGGCAGCGCGCGCAGTTCTGATTGTAACCGGACGCACCGATCTCAATGGCCGTGGCGTTGTCGCGATAAGGATTGTGCTTGCGCCATTCCTCGCCGAGCGGATCAAGCCCCGTCGTGTCGATGGGTTGAGGCGTGACGTCTCCATGAGCAAGAGCTTGAGACGTGAAATGCGCGCACGACAGGAAAATGGCGGTGACCGCCGTCGCAAGCAGACGAAAAGACATTAAGGACTCCGAAGTTTCCACCCTAGTTCTTGATTTTTGACAGCTATGGACTGCCTCGGAGAAATCTGAAATTGCTCTTTAGTGTAACGCCCCATCGGGGATGGTCATCCTGTTCCTTTCGCTGCTCTACACCCGTACCATGGTCGAAGTTGCGGACTTCGGTTCAGCCCTATAAATATTTTCGTTCTATTTACTCACAGAGGCGCGAGTTTCGTGTCGGGAAAGGCGCTCATGCTTCGCTTTTCGGCCATTGCCGCGATATGCGTCGTGTTCCTTTTGCCGGCTGCGGCGGCGCGTGCACACGAGATTTACGTTACGAACGAGAAAGACAACTCGGTCAGCGTGATCGATTCGAAGTCTCTCAAGGTCGTTCGCTTGATCAAGGTGGGCAAGCGGCCGAGAGGCATAACCTTCTCGCGGGACTACAAACATTTCTACGTCTGCGCGAGTGATGACAATGCCGTGCAGGTTTACGATACGGCAACGGAGCAGTTGCTCCACGAGCTTCCCTCGGGGGCGGATCCAGAGCAATTCGTGCTCTCGCACGACGGGACGCATCTCTACATCGCCAACGAAGACGACGCGATCACAACCGTCGTCGACGTGAAAGAGCGGCAGGTGGTGGCGCAGATCCCGGTCGGCGTCGAACCCGAAGGCATGGCGATTTCGCCCGATGACGCCCTCGTCGTGACCACGTCAGAGACGACGAACATGGCGCACCTGATCGACACGAAGACGAACCGGATCATCGACAACATCCTTGTCGATGCGCGTCCGCGTCACGCCGAGTTCACGCCAGATGGCGCCAAAATCTGGGTCTCTTCAGAGATCGGCGGCACGGTCAGCATTGTCGATGTCGCCACGCGCAAGATCGAGAAGCAGCTTCAATTCGAGATTCCCGGGGTGGCGCGCGACAAGATCCAGCCGGTGGGGTTCCGCATCACGCGGGACGGCACGACCGCTTACGTGGCGCTTGGTCCCGCCAATCGCGTGGCTGTGGTCGACACGCGATCCTACGAGATCAAGTCCTATATTCTCGTCGGGCAACGCGTGTGGCATATGGCTTTCACGCCCCAGGAAAACATGCTGGTTACGACCAACGGCGTCTCGAATGATGTGACGATCATCGACACGGCAACCAGCAAAGCGGTCAAGTCGATCAAGGTCGGCCGCTATCCTTGGGGCGCTGCCGTACGGCCGCAGCCCACCCACACGTCGGGGGCAACATCAACCGAGACCCGCTGAGACGTGGCTGGGCGACACTCACTCCGGGGCCTCGCTGTGCTCCTGGCCTCTGTCGCGCTTACTGCAGCCGCGGCTGCCGAGGATCAAAAGCATTTCGATCCGGTAACGGGTTTCCGCACGAGCCGCTACCGTGCGCCAACGCCCCAAACGGCTCCGGGCGCGACGACTGTCTCTGTCGATGACGTACGCCGACTCGTGCGCGACGAGGGGGCCGTTCTCATCGATGTCATGCCTGCTGAGGGCGCCGGCCCGGACCCGCGCACGGGCGTCTGGCGGCTGAGCAAGCCCCACCATCATATCGCAGGGTCGCTCTGGCTTGCCGATGTCGGCAAAGGCGAGCTCTCGGTGGAAATGGAGACCTACTTCAAGGCAAACCTAGAGCGACTGACCGACGGCGACCGGGCTCGCCCTATCATCCTCTATTGCCTCGCCGACTGCTGGATGGGATGGAACGCTTCCAAGCGCGCCGCCGGTTTTGGCTTTACGCGCGTATACTGGTTTCCCGAAGGAGCTGACGGCTGGCGCGACTGGGAAGGGCCACTCGTCTCCGGCGTTCCCGAGCCGCTCGGTCGGTAGTGTGCCGCCGGATAGGGCGCTTCCGCTCGACGCTCTGCCCACTGTGTGATTAAGTGCCGGTACCTCGGCACTCTGCCGAGTGTTTTTTATGGATACGCGGTGGGGTGGGCCATGCCGTTTCGGCAATCCGTAGCCAATGTCCTCGCACTTCTTTTCTTTTCAGGCTTCCAGTTGTGGGGACAGGCGGCCGCGCAGGCCGTTGATGATCTACCTACGCTGAGCAAACAAATCGGTGTCTTGTTCGAGGAAGGTGCGTACGAGCAGGCGACCGAGCTTGCCGAGCGCTTCGTCGCGCTGGCGAAGGAGAAAAGCGGAGAGAACAGCTCGGACTATGCGTCTGGCCTCAGCTGGTTGGCCGGCATAGCACATGAGCGCGGCGCGTATGATGTTGCAGAAGCGCATTTCAAACGCATTCTTGAAATCGACGAAGCGCTCCTCGGCCCCAAGCACGCCTACGTCGGCCGCGACTGCAACAACCTCGGAGGGCTCTATCAGGAGCTCGGCCGCTATCCCGAGTCCGAGGCGCTGCACGACAGGGCCATTTCCATCTCGGAGGAGGTGCTCGGGCCGGATCACCCGACACTCGGACGGCATCTACGCAGCAAGGCGAACCTGCTTCGGCTGCAAGGCCGCCCCGACGAGGCCGAGCCGCTGCTCAAGCGCGCGCTCGCTATCGCGGAGAAGGCCGAGCCGCATGACTTCGGCAAGACATTGAGCATTCTCGGCCGGGTCAATCTCGACATGGGACGCTACGCGGACGCCGGCGACTACCATCGGCGCGCGCGGGCCGTTTTCGACAAGGAGTTCGGCCCGGACAGCCTCAGGGTGTCCTACAGCCTTCATGATCTCGCGACCCTCTATCAGGCCCTGGGCCAGAACGCCGAGGCCGAGCCATTGATTCAACAGGCGCTCGCCATCCGGCAGAAGATCCTGGGCTCGGATCATGTCGAGGTGGCCCGAAGCATCTATGTGCTCGCCGGCATCCATGAAAAGCAAGGTCAGCTCGACGCGGCCGTCGCGGACTATCGGCGTGCGCTCGCCATGCAGGAGAGCACGGTCGGACCTCAGCACCCTGACGCGGCAGCGACCAAGATCGGCCTCGGGGTCCTTTACAAATCACAGGCGCGCTTCGACGACGCCCAGACCCTGCTCGAAAGCGCACTTGCCATCCAGGAGAAAGCCCTGGCGCCCGACCATCCCGCCGTCGCATCGAGCCTGCTGCCGCTGTCGGAGATCTATCGCAGGCAAGGCCGCCGGGATGACGCGGAAAAGCTCTTTAAGCGCGCCCGCGCCATCCGCAAATCCAGCCTCAAGGAGGTTCCGGTCTTTTTTGCCACGAACCGCAAGCGCAATCCCGATGCCAAGAGCATCGAGTTCGGCACCGAGAGCGAGCCCTACCTGACGTTCGGCGCCGCGCGCCTTTCCATTCTTAAGGACGAGGGCCCGGCACGGCCCTTGCCACCCCGCTACACGAAAAATATCACGGACCCCGAAGGTATCACGGACGTGACACGGCTCAGCATCCCGCAACTCGATGTCCAGGACGAGGAGGCAATCATCAGTGCCGCGCAGCAGCAGCTGCATGCTGCACAGGCCTTCAAGAACCAGGCGGTCGTTTTCGTGCACGGGTACAATGTCGGCTTCGAGAACGCCGTGCGGCGCGCGGGCCAGATCGCCTACGATCTCAACTTCGATGGACCGGCGTTCGTCTTCAGCTGGCCATCTCGCCAGGCGTACTTCAGCTATTTCACAGATCGCGAGACCGTCGACATCGCGACCGAGCAACTGAAAGTCTTTCTGCAGCGTGTCGTGGCCCGCCTCGGCGCCGCCAAAGTGCACCTTGTCGCCCACAGCATGGGCAACATGGTCCTCCTGCGTGCGCTCAGCGATCTCAGCGACATCGATCCCTCGCGACGTCCCTTCGTCGGCGAGATCATCGATGCCGCCCCCGACGTGGCGCCTGACGTCTTTGCGCAGTTCGCCACCAAGATCAAATCGGCAGGCGGCAATCTCACCGTCTATGCGTCTGCCGCCGACAAGGCGCTATGGATTTCCGAATGGTTGTGGGGGCGGCCGCGTGTCGGCTACATCGCCGATGAAGGCCCCGCGTTGATCTCGGGCGTCGATCTGATCGACATCACCAGCGCCGGCATGCAGATCTTCGCCATCAACCACGACGTTTACGCGTCGAGCCCTGTTGTCGTCTCAGACATGCGGAGCGTCATCCTTGGCGAGCGTCCGCCCGACAGACGGACAAAGGAATTTTCTCCTACCAGCTCGGAAAAGGGAAAATACTGGATCTATCAAGCCTTCACCGAGCAATCCCAATAGGAGCGGGATAATGGCGGGGCCTCTCAGCTCGATCCGTTGACCAACGAATTGGCGCCATGATAGCGTCGAGCATATTGAAGACGATATTTTGGGAGCTGTTTCATGTCCGAACTCAATTGCAAATCACCACGCGTTCTTCTTCATCTCGGTGCCGCTCTGGCCGTGACGGCATCGGCTCCTCTTGCCAGCGACGTGGCGAACGCGGCAACCCCGACAGAGAAACTCCAGGCGCTGCGGGCAGCGGCGACCGAGGGGCGCCTCGAGCTTCGGTACACCGATGCGAACAAAGCGAATGCAACCGGTCGCGTGAAGGTTGCCCAAGATACCGGCTTCAACAGAGCGCCGTCGGAAGAGCAGCCTCCCGTGAAGGACACGCCGCCCACATCGCCGCCCGGCGAATAGATGTCTCCTCCGGCCGTACCGGATGTTGCGGGAGAGATCGCTCTCGATCCGGTACGGCTGTTGGTTTTCCAGGGCACGCCGTTCTGCAACATCGATTGCAGCTACTGCTATCTGCCGGATCGCGCGAACCGGTCACGCATGTCCATCGAGACAATCGAAAGGACATGCAGGCTGCTGGTCAGGGACAGGCTCGCTGCGGATGCGATCGAGATCCTCTGGCACGCGGGCGAGCCGCTCGTGTTACCTGTCGCGTTCTATGAACGCGCCTTCACGGCGATCGCGGCCGAGCTGCCCGGCGCCGAGCTCCGGCACAAGCTGCAAACGAACGCGACGCTTCTCGACGCCCATTGGATCGACTTCTTCAGGACATGGAACGTCACGGTTGGGGTTAGCCTCGACGGGCCGCCCCACATTCATGACCGCCATCGGACCACCCGCTCGCGTCAGCCGACCAGCGCGCGCGTGATGAAGGGTGTCTCGCGGATCAAGGACGCCGGCATACGTCTCAACGTCATCTGCGTGCTGACGCGGGACTCGCTCGCGATGGCGGATGATCTGTTCGACTTCTTCGAAGAGATCGGCATCGACAGTATCGGGTTCAATATCGACGAGGCGGAGGGACCGCACCTCGTATCCTCCCACCAAGGCGAGGATGTCTCGGCGAGCTTCCATCGCTTTCTGCTCCGCTATTTCGAGCGCGTCGTCTCCTCGAACTCGAAGCAACAGGTCCGCGAGCTGGTGAGCGGCTTGGGGAGCGTATTCCGCAAAGACATCCAACGCAGCGACGAGACGATCCCGATCCGCATCCTCACCGTCGGACACAATGGCGATTTCGGCACGTTCTCGCCCGACCTGTTCGGACTCCCGCACCCCACGTTCGGCCCGCTGGTCTTCGGCAATGTCGCCGATGTTGATGCCTTCCGAAAGCTTGCGCGCGATCCGCGCTTCCTTGCTGTCGTACGCTCGATCCAGCGCGGGATCGACGCTTGTGCTGCGGGCTGCGGCTATTTCGATGTCTGCAAAGGCGGCGTTCCGTCGAGCAAGCTTGGCGAGCACGGGTCCTTCGAGGCAACCGAAACGACGGCCTGCAAGTTCAGACGGCAGGCGGTGACGGACGCCGTCGTCGAATTGCTGCTCGCGGGCCACCCTCAGCCCCAGGGCCTCAACGCGGCCATGACAACAGTGCCAAATCAAAAGACGCCGTCCGGCGTGGCGCATTCGGACGGCGTCCCGGAGGGATGACCGGAAACGGCGTGTCCACCCTAGGGCAGCACGAGCTTGCCCTTGTAGCGTCCGGCAAACAGGGTATCGGTGACCGGTTCGTACATATAGGTCCCGCCGCCGCTTAGCCCGTCATATTTTCCGGTGCCGCCTGTCTTCGTGTACGTGTACTCCTTCAGGTGCGAACCCTCCTCCCAGTTGAGGAACGCTTTGTCGCCGCCCGGAAAGGTATCGGTGCATGTGCCGTTCGCCTTCCAGCTTCCGTCAGGCAGGTACTCGTATTTTCCTTCGCACGCCTCAGCGACCTTGCCGGACGCGCTGTCGTCCGGAATAAGCAAGCACCGGCTCGCGGCGTCGACGACCTTGTGCCCCTTCGCCAGCTCCTTCTCGTCCCACTTGTCCGTTGCGCAGACGATGACGCCCACATCCTCCACGGTGTTGCCGGCGAGAGCCATGTGCGGTCCCGTGATCAACATCATTGGAAACACAACGCCGATGAGCTTCGATGTCATGGTCATGTCCTTTCTCAACATTGCCTCGGTGACGATCAACGCCGCTCCCGCGATCGGATCGGGAGCTCAAGACGCGACTTCACGATTGCTCATCAGTCGGCGGATGGCCTAGTATGTAACCGTTGCCAACCTCCCTGAGGCGGCGGTCAAGTCGTTGAAGTTTCCGGGGTCTTGGTCGTGAGCGTAACGGCGCACGTTTGGAGTGAGGACGAGCAGCGCGCCATCCGCGAGCAGGTCGATCGCATTCTGGCCAGCGATGCATTCGCGCAGTCGCGCCGCCGGCAGACCTTTCTGAGCTACATTGTCGACGAGACGCTTGCCGGTCGCGGCGACCGGCTGAAGGGCTATACCGTCGCCATCAAGGTCTTCGACCGCGGGACATCATTCGACCCGGCGCTGGACCCCGTTGTGCGCATCGAGGCCGGCCGCCTGCGCGACAAGCTCAGCGCGTACTACGCGGGGGATGGCGCGAGCGACCCTGTTCGCATCGATCTACCGAAGGGCTCCTATACGCCCGTGATCGCGTTCCGGCATGTTGCAGGCGAGGCTGCAGCCGAGCCGCCGCTGGAGGCTACGCCGTCCTCTTCACACGACGATTCCGCGGCGGTGCCGGTGGACGACAGGGCAGCGCGTGTTCCCATCTGGTCCCGATGGCCGGAACACCTTCCACGACGGCTCACGTCCGCAGCAGCCGTAACGCTCGTTGCGGTGCTCGCCATCGCGGCCGGTCTCTGGAGCCTGCACCGCTTGACCCCAGGCCCTTCGCTGCCCAACAAGCCTTCCATCGCTGTCTTGCCGTTCGACAACATAGGACGCGATCCCAGATGGGAGCGGCTCGCGGATGGGATCACCGAGGACATCATTACCGATCTCTCCCACTCCAGAGACCTTATCGTCATCGCCCGCAGCTCCACCGAGGTCTACAAGAACAAGCCCATCGATATCCGCCGGGTCGGCCAGGACCTCAACGTGAAATACGTTCTCGAGGGCAGCATCCAGTCGAGCGGCGAGCGGACGCGGGTGACTGCGCAGCTCATCGAAGCCGCCTCAGGCCGGCACGTATGGTCCGAACGCTACGACCGGCACGTCGACGATCTGTTCGTGGTGCAGAACGAGGTCACACAGCGGATCGCGGCGACGCTCATCGGCTACCAGGGAGCGGTCGCGGAGGCGGAGCGAAGTCTCCTCAGGCGCAAGCCCCCGGCGACTCTCACGGCCTACGAAACCTACCTGCTGGCCATGGAGGCGAAACACAAGGTTACGAAAGAGAGCCTGAGGGAAGCAGAAGGTCTGTTCCTCAAAGCGCTCCAACTCGATCCGCAATTGGCGCGTGCATATTGCGGGCTCGCGACCGTCCAATACTATTTGATCGACCTTGGCCTGGCGCCCTCCGTCGAGGAGGCCGTGCGAAAGATGACGGAAGCGGCCGAGAATGCCGTAAAATTCGATCCTAACGATGGCCTGTCCCACCAGGTTCTCGGCATGGCGTACGCATATCAAGGGAAGCCCGAGCAATCTCTCGCCGAGTTGGACAGAGCTGAAACTCTTTCGCCCTCCGATGCGGACATGCTGCTCATCATTGCCTGGTCTCTCCCGCCGTTCGGTCAGTCGGCGCGCGCGATCGATCTCGCGGAGAAGGCGTTGGCGCTCAATCCGCATCATCCGGACTGGTACAATCAAGGCTTCAGCTTCGTTTATTTTTTTGGCGAGCAGTACGACAAGTCGATCAAATACAGACTGCTCGTGAAGGAGCCCCTTGCCATCGATTACGCCTTCCTGGCCATGGCGCAGGCTTATTTGGGCCGCATGCGTGAAGCCGGGGCGGCGGCCGCCAACCTCATGAAGCTGGACCCTAGCTGGACGGCAGAGCGATATCTCAGCGAGTCGGGCGGCTACGCGGAAAAGGAGGCCGAGCTATTTGTGAACGGCGCCCGCAAGGCTGGACTTCCGGACTGCGTTGCCCAAGACAAGCTCAAGGACATGCCCCATCTCGTTCGCGTTGCGTCTTGCGATGCGCAACGCTCCAGGAATTCCGGGTGACTCGACATCCTCGGCAAGGCGCGTTGAAGAAATGCCTGCATTGCCGGATGTCTCGTCGCGCGAAACTTCGGCATGCTGCCCGGTCGCCGCGCTCGTGATGCGAACTTGCCACGGGAAGATTGCCTACGGCTGTCACATATCGTCAGACGTCTTGCAATCGGCCGCCCGCTCCTGGATACTCGTCTACTATACTCCTGAAATAATATTTGTGCGGTTGTCCCTCGTGCGCGGTGTCCGAGCGCGGGGGACTTTTATTGGTCCGCACCCATGCGCGGCTTTCCTCAGGGAACACGACCGGATTCCATCGCCGCCTCGATCTCTTTTGGCGAGGGATTTTCGCGCTCGATCCAGCCCTGCAGCTTGCTCATGAACTCCAGCTCCTCCTTCGTTCCGGAAAGCTTCGTCGCTCCGGGCCCGCGCGTTTGGGCGCCGAATCCCCATCGCGGCCCCATGTAGTAGACCGCGCCATAGAGCAGCTTGGCGGTGGACTCCTCGACTCCTGCCGTGCGCATGGCGTCGTAGAAGACTTTGTGCGTCGCTCTCCAGCTACGTTCGCGCGTGCGGCAGTACTGATCGTGAACGACTGCGGCCTGCCTGTACTTGCCGGTAAAGGGCGGAAACGCGACCCAGAACGCGGCTGGGACGGATGCGCCGTCCGTTTCCATGCCCGCGGGGACTTCCCAACGCTGGCCCTCCGGATCGATGTAGATGAAGCTCTGCACGAGCTTCAGGTTACGGCCGTCCGGCAGCAACTGGGCGACGATATCGCCGATGAACTCTCCTTGATTGCCCTCCGCTGCCGCCGTTAGGCCATAGCAGAGACCGGCAAGGCACAAGGCTATGCTGAGCCTTCGCATGGATCCTCCCTCCCTTTTTTCGTTCAGTTCACTCCCTCACCGACAACGACGAAGGGCGCCCAGTAGCTGGGATGCGCGCCGACGATATCGCCCTGATCGACGATCGCGAGCATGGCCTGCCGCAACGCTTCGGCACGGCCTATCTCCGGCGTCGCAGCGAGATGCCGGAACATGTGCGTCATAAGCTCTGATGCCGCGAAGGAATCGGCCTGCCAGTGCGAGACGAGCAACGCACGGGCTCCCGCATAGAGAAACGCGCGCGCAAGGCCCGAGAGCGTCTCCTCGCCCGGCCGGCGTGCGCTCGACGTGTTGCAGGCGGACAGCACCACCAGATCGGCGTTGAGCTGCAACTGCGTGATCTCGGTCGCGGTAAGCAGGCCGTCGTTTCCTTGCGAGGCCGTCAGCGCGAGCGCAGGCTCGAGAAGGCCATTGAGCTCCCCGGTCACCAGACCGTGCGTGGCGAAGTAGAGCACGCGATAGTTGAAGAGCGCACCCGCCTCATGCATCGACCGGATGCGTGCCTCGCTTGCCGCGTCTCCCAGCATGACCTCGCTGTCCGCTGCGTCAAAGGTCTTGGCGACGTCCTGGATTTCTTTCGCCGTGTCGGGGAGCCGTTGCAGCTTCCCATCCGTGGGGAACTTCGACCGGCTGCACCTCGACACCGTGGCCAGCACGTCGTGCGCCGTCCGCGTATTGGCGGGCGCCGTGTGCGCGTAATCGGGATCGCCGAAACCGAGGAACGGGAAAGCAGCGGGTTGCAATCTTCCCGCGCGCAAGCTTTTCAGCGCCGCAACGCCGGGGAGTGTCGAAACGGCATACTGGCGTGCGAGCCAGGATGCCTTGCGATAGCCGTTGAGCTCGTCCAACGCCGCATCCGGCTTCTGCGTCACCAACACCTGGAACGGGAGGCCGGTGAGCAGCCCTGTCGGCACAACGATCAAGTGCCGTTTGCCGGCGAGCGCCCCTTCCACCGGGGCGATCAGCCTTGTGTAAAGCTCATGCGCGAGGGTAAGCGAAAATGCTGCGCGCGCTGTCTCCGAGGATGCGGCGGTGCCCGATTGCCCCGGCGGCTCCAAAGCAAGCCGCAACGTGGCGATCGCTTCTTCCAGATAGGCGTTGTCGATCGGAATCTGGCTCCAGCCAGCGCCAGTGCGCGTGACCACCCAGACAAATCCCTCGTCGTCGCCGATGAGATGAACGAGCAGGGCCTCGTCGTCGCGCAAGAGCCCCTGCACCTCAGCGACCGACAACTCGGAAAGCGCCGACTTCGGCGCTGTCGTCGAACCGTACTCCTGCGGCGGCGGCACTTGATTGATGGGGCCGGAGCCGTTCAGCTCGGCGATGCGCACCTCGAGATCGATGCGCTTGCGCTCGTATTCCTCGAAGCCCGGAATGTCCCGCTCCTGATTGCGCAGCTTGTCGGCCCGGGTCGGGCCGGCCGATGGTCCGGCCTTCGCCTCACCCCGATATCTCGCCATGGCATCGGGCATGTCGACATTGCACGGCGGGTTCTGCTTGATGCATTCCCCCCACATGTCTCGCAGAATCGCATCTACCTTCGACCGTTCCTCGAGCCCCATGGCCATGTACGCGCGGTTCGCATCCATGAGCTCGTCCTCGCCGGTGACGTAGGATTGATCCGCACCTCTCTTTGCAAACCACGCTTGCGTTAGATCTTCCAGCTCCGCCTCTAGGCGCCGCAAAAGCTCCTGGCGGTCCTGTGCCTCGCGCGTGGTGCGCGATTGCACCGCTGGCACGCCCCCGGCCGCGCTGACCCTGGGGACCCGATCAGCCGCTTGCTGAAGCGCCAGGGCCGCGGCCGTGCGCCACTTCCGCTGCAATGACTCGAATGACGTTCCAAGCAGGGCCTGAAGATTCTGCCCCGGCTCGTTGCCCAGCTCCCAGGCCGCCTGTGCCAGGCCAACAAACGTCGCGTTGTTCATCTCGCTCGAGAGATCGGCAAGGCTATCGCCGGACTCCATCTCCGCCACGTTCTCGTCGATCGACATGATTGACTGCCGGTATTCGTCGAACGCCTTGCGCCAATCTTTGCGCTTCAGGGCAATGAGGCCGGCGTTGGCGTGACGGCGCGACTTGTAAACGTCCGGCACCTCGAAGCCCGGAATGTTGACTTGCTTGGTCCAGACGGAAAACTCCTGCGCACGCGCATTCGTAACGCGCTGATAGAGTGCCTCGGCCTCGTCGACCTTGCCGTTCTTCGCCAGAATTCGCGCAAGCGCCTCCATTGCGAAGGCCGCGTTCAGGCTGTCCTTGCCGAACTGCTGCTCCAAGTTCTGGAGCATCATTCCGTAGTAGCGTTCGGCTGCCGCATAATCGCGGAGCTTCTCGTTGGCGCCGGCAAGCCTGTCGATCTCATCCCATCTCTGCGCGAGATCGATTTCGGGATTGGCGTTTGCCAGCTCGAGCGCCGCAAGCGAAAGCGAAATTGCCTTGGCGAAGTCGCGCGAGCAGTAGGCGTCATCTGCCTGGCGATGAAGGTCGGCGAAGCTCGGAGATTGGGAACGGGCGAGCGGCGGGGCTAAGGTAACGAACGCGGCGATGCATGCCGTCAAAAGCAGTCGAGACATTACGCGTCTCCAGCATCAATATGAAAATTAAGACAATCGAGTACAGCGGCAATTTAAACAGAAAAGCAGCCATCTGATCAATACATCCGATCGGTCAATGTCCGCTGGATGGTTCGTCCGCGCGTGGCAGGCCGCGGGCGATGAAGCCCGCGTTGAGGAAGCCGGTTTCGATCTTGCCGTAGATGAACGGCTTGCCGTCGAGACCTTCGAGCGAGCCGCCCGCCGCTTCGAGGATGGCTTGCCCCGCCGCTGTGTCCCACTCGCTGATGGGATCGAGCCGGGGGTAAAGGTCCGCCTGGCCGTCGGCGATGATGCAGAACTTGATGGACGACCCGCGATAGATGCATTCGGCTCCGGGCAGCTTGTCGAGATAGGCCCGCGTCGCGGGGTCGAGATGCTTGCGGCTTGCCACAGCAATAATGCGGTTCTCGTCCGGAGCCCGGCAGCGCAGCGCGCGCCTACCCCGCAGCGCGGCGAGCGGCTCTCCCGGGTCCAGCCAGCCGCCGAAGGCCTCGCCTCCGCCGCCCACGTAAAGCGTCTCGAGCGCCGGTGCGTAGATCACACCGAGAACCGGCTTGCGGTTCTCGACGAGGGCAAGGTTGACGGTGAACTCCGTCCGTCCCTCGATGAACTCCTTTGTGCCGTCGATGGGATCGACGACGATGAAAGGGCGCGCCGGGTTGAAGTCGACGAGGCCCTTGCTGATGGATTCCTCGGCGACGACCGGGATGTTTCCCAGCACGCGACGCACATGGGCGAGAATCTCGGCCTCCGACTCGCGGTCGGCCACGGTCACAGGCGACTGATCGGGCTTGGTTTCTACGACACAGCCCTTCGCGCGGTGAGCAAGGATTATGGCGCCGGCACGCGATGCGGCGAGTATGAATGCCTCCAGGATCTCGCTCCGCAGGGGGAGGTCGAGATCGTGCTTGCCGGCCATTAGTGGTCTACCTTGTTTCCTTTTGCGCCATCGAACCTCCCTACGCCGCGCTCGTCAATGGAAACGGTCTTCACGAGCGCAAAAACTTCGCGTCCCGGTGCAAGCCCGAGGTCGGCAACGGCGTGGCGGGTGACGTAGGCCGCGATCCGGTCGCCGCCCTTGAGCTCCACTGTCACAAAGCCGGATGGGCCGGTCCCGGTTGCAATCTTCTCGATGCGACCTTCGAGCACGGTTCGCACGCTGAGATTCCGGGGCCGCTCGGTCGCGAGCGACACGTTCGTGCCCTGAATGGCGACCCGCACCGTGGCGGAGCCGTCGCCCAGCAGAGCGGGGACAACGATCTCGCCTGCCGGGTGCGCGACGACCGACACCGCAAACTCCGGGGTCTCGCGGACCACCTTGCCCGAGAGAAACGAGACGACCTCGAACCGGCCGCCCGCATCTTCGGGAGCCTCGTGGGCAAACACCTCCGTGGGCGTGCCCTCGGCGATCACGCGGCCGTCGGCGAGCCGTACCACCCGGTTCGCGAGCCGGGAAACCTCGGCGATGGCGTGCGAGACGTAGACGATCGGCACTCTCAGGTCGTCGCGCAGGCGTTCGATGAAGGGCAGGATCTCGTGCTTGCGCTCGGCGTCCAGAGAGGCCAACGGCTCGTCCATGACCAGAATGCGGGGGGCGGCCAGAAGTGCGCGGCCGATGGCGACGCGCTGGCGCTCACCACCCGAGAGCGTCAGCGGGCGGGCGGCGAGCAGGTGCCCGATACCCAGCAGATCCACAACCTCGTCGAACGACACGCCCGTCGCATCGGCTGGCGCAAAATACCGGCCGTAGGCGAGATTCTGGCGCACCGAGAGATGCGGCAGAAGCTGCCCATCCTGGAAGACGAGACCGACTCGGCGTTTGTGTGCGGGCTCCCAGGTGCCGGCCGCGGTGTCGACCAGGACGTGATTGTCGAGGGCGATGCGGCCGCGATCCGGGCGCTCGATGCCGGCGATCAGCCGGGCAATGGTCGTCTTGCCCGAGCCCGACGCGCCGAACAGTGCCAAGCATCCGCCAGGAACCGCAAAATCGGCATCGAGCACGAAGCGGGGACGGGCGAGGCGGCAGGAGAAGGTGATCATTCGAAGCCGGCCCTCGCCTGCCCGGAGCGGCGGATCAGGATCTCCGACACGATCAGCGCCGCAAAGGCCAGCATCATCGCGATCAAGGACAGGCGGAAGGCCCCCGCCTCGCCGCCGGGGGTCTGCGTGTAGGTGTAGATGGCAGCCGGGATGGTCTGCGTCTCGCCGGGGATGTTCGAGACGAAGGTGATCGTGGCGCCGAACTCGCCGAGCGCCTTGGCGAAAGCCAGCACGGTGCCGGCGATGATGCCCGGCACGGCGAGCGGCAGCGTTACGGTCGCGAAAACCCACAGGGGAGAGGCGCCGAGCGTCGCGGCGGCCTCCTCGCTCCGGCGATCGATGGCGTCGAGTGCGAGGCGGATCGCGCGCACCATCAAGGGGAAGCTCATGACGGCGGCGGCGAGCGCAGCGCCGGTCCAACGGAAAGAGAGGACAATGCCGAACGCCTGATCCAGGAAGGCGCCCAGCGGGCCGCGGCGACCGAACAGAATCAGGAGCACGTAGCCGGTCACGACCGGCGGGAGGACGAGCGGCATGTGAACCAGGCCGTCGAGCAGGATCTTGCCTCTGAAGTTGCCGCGCGACAGGACGTAGGCGACCAGAATCGCGACCGGCAGGCTCGCCACGACCGCGACGGTCGCCACGCGCAGCGACAGCTTGATGGCAACCATCTCTTCCGGCGTGATTGCCTCAAACATACCCGTGTGTCCGATGCGATCGATCTGGAGCCCGTTGGACCCAAGCGTTATAGCCAGACAGTATAGACGGTTGCCACGCTAAAGTGCCGACAGGCCGGACGATGGTTTACGGTTTCAGCCGCGTGCGCATGAGAGCGTTGAATGCGGCCCGGCCATGGCCTGTTTGCGCACAATCCACCGTCTCCCGGCGCCGCCTTGACACGATCACTGGGGGGTCAGTACCTCTGTCTACTCCCTCAAAAGGCCCCCTGACGAAGGCAGACCGTATGCAGCAAGACCACGTGTCGCAGTCGCTCGAGCGAGCCCGCTCCATCGTTGACGAGGAAATCGAGGCGATGAGGCTCCTGCGCGAGAGCTTCGACGACCGGATGATTGCGGCCGTTGGGCTTATCCAGGCCTGCCCAGGCCGCTTGATCGTGACGGGTGTCGGCAAATCCGGGCATATCGGCGCCAAGCTTGCCGCGACCTTCGCCTCAACCGGAACGCCCTCATTCTTCCTGCACGCCGCCGAGGCCTCTCATGGCGATCTCGGCATGATCACGGCACAGGATGTCGTGCTCGCCATCTCGAACTCGGGGTCGACCAAGGAACTCTATCCGATCCTCGAGTTCTGCGCCACGAACGGCACCAAGGTCATCTGCCTGACCGCGAACGAGCAGAGCCGCCTCGCGCAGCAATCGGACATCTGCCTGCAACTGCCCAAGGTCAAGGAGGTCTGCCCCAACAACCTTGCGCCGACCTCGTCGGCCATCATCACGCTGGCGGCGGGCCATGTGCTCGCGGTGTTGCTGATGGAAAAGCGCTCCTTCATCGATTCCGATTTCGGCAAGCTGCATCCTGGCGGGAAGCTCGGACTGCTGCTCTCATCGGTGCGCCGCTACACGGAGGAGTTCAAGGATACGGTGCCGGCGGTGGCACCGCAGGAGCTGTTGGGCCATGTGGTCATCAAAATGGCGGAAGGCCAGCGCGGCTGCGTCGTCGTGACGGAAGAGGGCACAAACCGCCTGCTCGGCCTCATCACCGAGGGCGACCTCCGGCGCGCGTTCTCACCCGACATGTTCAGCAAGACTGCGCAGGCGATCATGACCACGCGGCCTTTCACGGTCAGCGTCGAGGATCTGATGAGCACCGCCGTGTCGCTGATGAAGGAGCGGCGCATCGCCAACGTCGTCGTCGTCGATGGCGAAACGGTCGTGGACGTGCTGCACACGAAAGATCTCATGCAGCGCGGCTACATGTGAGCCGTCAAGCAACAAAAAACCCCGGACGTGCGCCGGGGTTCCTCGAATTCGGTCTGTCTTGATGAGACCAATGATTCACGCTT
>CAZDUD010000020.1:0-1344 GCA_964508485.1 uncultured Hyphomicrobium sp.
GCACGCACACGCAGCAGGGCACGGTCTACGTGTTCGCCAACGTGTACATGTATCCGGAGAAGCCCGGCACCACCGGCAAGGTCAAGAAGTTCGACGTGCTGACCGGCAAAGCGGACTGGGAGATCCCCGATCCGTATCCGAACTGGGGCGGCACCATGGTGACCGACGGCGGCCTCGTGTTCTACGGCTCGCTCGGCGGCGACTTCCGCGCGGTGGACCGCAAGGACGGCAAGGTCCTCTGGAGCCGCAAGCTCGCCTCCGGCATCATCGGTAACCCGATCACCTACAAGGTGGACGGCAAGCAGTACGTGTCGATCCTCGCCGGAATCGGCGGCTGGATCGGCGTGCCGGTCACGGCGGGCCTCGATCTCAACGACAAGTTCGGTGCGATCGGCGCGACCGCGATGACCAAGGCGGCCAACCTGGACAAGATTCCCCAGGCAGGCAGGCACGCTCTTCACCTTCCGGGTCTACGAGTGACCACGCACTGAGGGAGAACGCCCGGCGTCGCAAGGCGCCGGGCGTTTTGCCGTCCTGGAGCGGGAAAACGTGGTCAGCGATCAACGGAACTTGATCAGCCGGCCCGGGATTGTGCGCTTGTGGTCAAAGTTGGCAACGATATAGAGTTACATATAATTTATTGAAGGCATGAGATGCGCGTGACAGTTGAGCGGTTTCATCAGCCGGTGCATCGCACTTTGGCGCCGGTTCTCGCTGCTGCGATTCTGACGGTCGTCGTCGCCAACTCCGTATGTGCCGCCACAGCGGGTTTTCGCGCCAACAAGGAATACGACGAGCTGACGGCCGCCGAGAAAACGGCGGCGAAGGCCGCCGGAAAAAAGGCATTCGAGACCAAGTCGCTCGGGCCGCTCCGCGTTTGCGGCGATCCCGGAAACATGCCGCTCTCGTCCATGGACGGGTCGGGCTTCCAGAACAAGATCATGGCGGTGATCGCCAAGTCGATGGGCTCGGGCGTCGTCAACTTCTGGCGCCCGTATCTCGAGCGCGGCATCACGCGCCAGACGTTCGAGACCAACGATTGCGACGTGCTGGTCGACATGCCGAGTGTATACGCGGGCGTGCTGACGACCACGCCAGTCTATCGCACCACCTATGTGCTGGCCTGGCGCAGCGACCGCGGCCTCGACATCGCCGGGCTCGATGATCCCAAGCTCAAGGATCTCAAGATCGGCGCCTACCAGACCTCGGCCATCCGCGAGGTTCTGAAGCGCCGCGGGCTGGCGAGCAATGTCGTCGTCCACACAGTGAGCCACAACGGCGACCTCCTGCCGGAGCAGCAGCCGACCTACCAGGTGCAGCAGGTCCTAGACGGCAAGCTTGACG
>CAZDUD010000020.1:1354-44428 GCA_964508485.1 uncultured Hyphomicrobium sp.
AACCATGAAGAAGGAGCCGCTGGCCGTTCTGCCGGTCAATCTCCAGGAGGACGAGGTTCCCCTCGAGTTCGACCTCTCGCTCGGCGTGCGCCCGACCAACGTGGTGCTCAAGTTCGCGCTCGACTATGCGCTCGAGGCGAACCGTGACGAGATCGAGAAGATCTTGCGCGACTACGGTGTGCCGCTCGTCAAATGCAGCCGGTGCATCGTCGCCGGGGACCTGCCGGCACACGGCTCCTACACGAAGCCGTTCGACGTCATGGAGGCTCCCAAGGCCGAGCCGTCGCCCGACCAGCGTGTGACGCGCGAACGTCTCGAAGCCTGGTTGGCCGAGGGAGCCGATGTCCAGTCGGAGCTCGCGAATGCCGTGCTGGCCGCCGATCCGGACCGCATCCGCTTCCTGATCGAGAAGGGGGCCGACATCAACAAGCACGACACGCAGGGCTACGGCGCGCTTCAGGCGGCGGCCCGCAACCGGAACGACAAGATCGTCCCGCTGCTCATCGAGCTCAAGGCGGACGTCAACGGACGCGACAGGGACGGCTTCACCGCGCTCATCCATGCGGCGGAGCGCAACCACGTTCCGACCATCCGCGCGTTGGTTGCCGCAGGCGCCGATCTGGAAGCGTCGGTGGACGGCGGCTTCGGCCCACTCTCGCTTACCATCGAGAGCGGCAAGCTGCTTGCTGCCAAAGCGCTGATCGAGCTCGGCGCCAACGTCAACGCCGCGGCGGGCACCGACCGCGTGACGCCCGTCATGGTGGCGGCGAGTCAGCTCGCCGTTGGAGAAGCAGCCAAGGAGATCGAGCGGCGCCAGGGGCTGCGCTCGACGGATATCGCGAGCGCACTCATCGAGCGCGGAGCCGACGTCAACGCCGCCAATGTGCACGGCGTGACCTCGCTCATGATTGCGGCAGCACGCGGGAACATTCCGATGCTCGGCCTGCTGCTCGAGGCCGGCGCCGATCCCAGCCGAAAATCGGCGGCCGGAAAGACCGCCATCGACATCGCGCGCGAGAACCTCAACGAGGACGCAGTGAAGTCGATCACGCTCTTCGAGGCGACGATCACCGAGCGGTCTCAATCGCGCGGCAGCGGCGCAAGTAGCGCAAAGGAAAGGCTTTAAGCGCCGGGCCCATCGCGAACGGCAAAGAAGGATCTCTGCAAGCATGGGGAGACGGACGACAGGTGCCTCGCTGTCGCTCCGGCATTCGGGAGGCGGAATTTGAATGACACAGGGAAGCGAAAAGTGAAAAGCCAATTCCTAAGCCTGCTGCTTGCAGCAGCGCTCTCGACCGGAGCGTTCGTCGGTGCCGTCGGTGCCGCAGACGAGCCGGCGTCCGCAGAGAAATCGGAGCCCGCGGCGGCCGACGAAAAGGCCGGAGCGGCGGCTCCGGAAGCGGCTAAGTCCGATGCTGCGGCCGGCGGCAAGCCGATGTCGCCCATTCAGCGCGTCGAGTCGTCCGAGAAGGGCACGCTCAAGAACCCCTTCGACTACAAGGATCCGAAGATCGCCGAGGAAGGCCATAAGATCTTCATGGGCCTCTCCTGCAACGGTTGCCACGGTGGTGGCGGCGGCGGCGGCATGTGCCCACCGCTGACAAACGAAACGTGGGTCTATGGCGGCGACGACGACACGTTGTTCCGCCTCATCACGCTTGGCAGCCAGGAGCTGCAGAAGCACGGCTACGCGCGCAAAGGCCAGGAAGGCGTGGTCGGTCCCATGCCGCCCTATAGGGATCTGATCGACGACGAGACCAAGCTTTGGAAGGCGATCGCATGGATCCGTACCGTGTGGAAGGGTCGTGCGGAGAAGATCACCTGGTAACGAGAGAGGATCGCGGCTCGTGCATACGCCCGGTATCATGAAACTCGGCTCGGCGGCCGCACTCCTGCTTTTCGTAGGATGGACGGCGGCGGTTCAACCCGCCGCTGCCATCCCCGAAGCCCCCACCGAAGCGCCGCCTGGCGCGCTCGTGACGAAGATCCTCTATGTCGGCAAGCGATATCCGGAGCCGTTGCCGCTCTCGCTGCTCGACAAGCCCTTGACGGACGAAGGTGTGCAGGGCGCGCGCCTCGCGATCAAAGAAAATAACATGACGGGCCGGCTCGTGGAGCAGCACTTCGAGCTCGTCGAGGTGATCGCCAAGGCGACCGAGGATATCGTGCCCAAAGTCAAGGCCGAGCTTGCCGCGGGGAATGCTCTCATCGTCGCCGATCTCGAGCCCTCCGATCTCCTTGCGGTCGCGGATCTTCCCGAGGCAAAGGGCGCCGTTATTTTCAACGTGCGCTCGAGCAGCGACGATCTGCGCCAGCAGGACTGCCGCATCAACGTCTTTCACGTCATGCCCAATTGGGCCATGCGCGCGGATGCGCTCGCCCAATACCTGTCCTGGAAAAAGTGGCGTCGGTGGTTCGTCGTCTACGGCACGACACCAGGCGACAAGGAATACCTCACAGCGATCCGGCGCGCGGCGCAGAAGTTCGGCGCCAAGATTGTCGATGAGCGCTCGTATGAGTTCGATGCTGGATCGCGGCGCACCGATTCCGGCCATCAGCAGATCCAGACCCAGATGCCGCTGCTCACTCAAGGAGCGGCCGACTACGACGTGATCTTCGTTGCGGACGTCGGCGAGGCCTTCGGTGATTATCTCCTGTTCCGCACCTATGAGCCGAGACCCGTTGTCGGATCGCAGGGGCTGCAGGCCGTCGCCTGGCATCGCGCGTTCGAGCAGTATGCAGGAACACAGCTTCAGAACAGGTTCGAGAAGCAAGCCAAACGCTTCATGACCGAGCGCGACTTCACGAGCTGGCTTGGCGTACGCGTCGTGGGCGAGGCCGTGACGCGCACGGGCAAGAACAAACCGGAAGAGATCAACACGTACATCTTGTCCAAGGATTTCGAGGTCGCCGGATTCAAGGGCATCGGGCTGACGTTCCGGAGTTGGGATCACCAGATGCGCCAGCCGATGCTGCTTTCCGGCCCCCGCACGCTGGTCTCGATCTCCCCGCAGGAGGGCTTCCTGCACCAGAAGTTTCTCACCGACACCATGGGCTTCGACGAGCCCGAAACGAAGTGCCGGTTCAAAAAATAAAACGGCCTTAGGAGAGGACGACCCATGATGCGCTTGTCTGCTGCCGCGGCGCTTGCGGTGGCTGTTGTTTCCATGGATGCACTGCCGGCGACGGCGGCAACGATCTTCATCTCGAATGAGAAGGACAACACCGTCACCGTCATCGACAGCGAGACGCTCGCCGTCGTTAAGACGATCGAGACCGGCGCGCGTCCGCGCGGCATGGTCTTCTCGCCGGACTTCAAGGAGCTTTTCATTTGCGCCGGTGACGACAACCGGCTCGATGTGGTCGACACCGAGACGCTCGAGATCACGCGCACGCTCGAATCCGGCCCCGATCCGGAGCTACTCGACGTCGATCCTAGCGGCAAGCGCATATACATCGCCAACGAGGACGAGGGCTACGTCACGGTTCTCGAGCGGGAAAGCGGAGAGGTATTGGCCGAGATCCCGGTCGGCGTCGAGCCGGAAGGAATGGCCGTGTCTCCGGACAACAGGTTCACCGTCGCCACGTCCGAGCAGACGAGCATGGCACATTTCATCGACAACGAGACGTTCAAGGTGACGGCCAACGTGCTGGTCGATACGCGCCCCCGCGTCGCCGAGTTCACGCGTGACGGCAAGCTGGTCTGGGTGTCGGCCGAGATCGGCGGTACCGTGGCGGTAATCGACCCCGTAATGCGCAAGATCGTCAAGAAATTCGGCTTCGAGATTCCGGGCGTCCGCAAGGAGCTGATCCAGCCGGTCGGTGTCCGCTTCACGAAGGACGGAAAGACGGCCTTCGTCGCGCTGGGTCCGGCCAATCGCGTGGCCGTGGTCGATGTCGCGACCTACACCGTCAAGAGCTACATCCTCGTGGGGCAGCGGCCGTGGCACATGGCGCTCTCTCCCGACGGCGCCAAGCTCTATGTCGCCAACGGTCTCACCAACGACATGACGGTCGTGGACATCGCCACACTGAAGCCGGAGAAGTCGGTGCAGGTCGGACGCCTGCCTTGGGGGATTGTCGTAAAGCCGTAACGCCATGGCACGTCGAACCAGGATGACAGCACGCGCGTGGACGCTCTTGACCGTCGCAGGTCTGGCGAGCCTCGCGTCCGAGCCGGCGTCTTGCGCCGACAAGAAGTGGCCGACGGACGAGACGCTGCGCACGGCCATGGCGACCATACGCAAGGCGACGATCGACAACCACACGCTCGTCACGCACCGCCGCATGCCGCCAGCCGATGCGCGCCGCTTCGCGGAGACGATCGCAAAGGAAACGAGCCGCGTGCGGGCCGATGCACAGGTCCCTCCCGGTGCCAAGGCTGAGCTCGAACCGATCCTTGCGGACATCGCGGCCGGCGGAGAGGCCGTCGCGGGACGCGGCGGCGAGCTGACACCCATCGACGGCATCGTCCGGATCGATGCCGCGCTTGCGCGTTATCCGCTGCATTTCGATGATCCGACATGGCAGCCCCTGAGATGAGACAAGGGAGGGTTCGCATGACAGCAACGACCCCATGCACGAGGACACGGCTCGCGTTCGCCCTGTTGGCCGCGCTCGCAATGTCACCTGGTGTCTCAGCCCCGACCCGTGCCGAGCCAATGGTCCTCAAGCACATCACGTTGACGGGCCACGCGTCGGATCTCACGGTCGCACACTTCAGCCCGGACGGCAGCCGCGTCGCAACCGCCTCCGCGGATCGTACGGTGCGCATCTGGGATGCGAAGACTGGCGCCGCGCTCACTTCGATTTCAGGGTTCTCCGAAGGCGTGTGGCGCCTGGCATTCAGTCCGGATGGTAAGCTCATTGCCACTGCGATGCGCGACGGGACAGCGAAGATCTGGAACGCCGAGACCGGCGCGCACACGGCCGATCTCTTGGGCCACGAGGCCATGATCGAGCAGATCGACTTCAGTCCGTCGGGCGACCGCGTCGTCACCGCGTCGCACGACAAGACGGCGATCGTCTGGGACACGAACGGGAAAAAGATCGCGACGCTCGCACCCCACGAGGAATGGGTGACCGGCGCCGTCTTCAGCCCCGACGGAAAGACCGTCCTGACATCGTCCAGCGACACCAAGGCCCGCATCTTCGACGCCGGAACCGGAGCCCTCCTGCAGACCATGGATGGGCATGAGAGCATGATCGCCATGGCGCGCTTCAGCCCCGATGGAAGCCGCATCGTGACCGCATCGAGCGACAAGTCGGCCAAGATCTGGGACGCGAAAACCGGTGCGTTGATCTTTGTCCTGACGGGACCGGGTCGCGCCGTGCGCTGCGTGGCGTTCAGCGCCGACGGCGGACGCGTGGTGACGGGCGCGGCCGACAAGGCGGCGCGCGTCTACGACGCAACGACGGGCGAGCTGTTGGTCACGCTTTCAGGCGCGCATCGGCGGCTGATCAGCAGCGTGGAGTTCAGCCACGACGGAAGCAAGATCGTGACCGCCGCCCATGATAATCGGGCGGCGCTGTGGGACGCGAGGACGGGCACGCTGATCGCAGCGCTCGATGGGCACGAGAAGGCTGTCGAGATGGCGGAGTTCAGCCCCGATGGGCATCACATCCTGACGGCCTCACTCGACGGCACGGCCCGGATCTGGAGCCTTCCCGAAGGCATCCGCTGACCGGTCAATCAACCGGTCTGCGATGGGGCGTCGTCGGAGAGCGGGATCGTCACCGTAAGAACGGTACCCCGCGGGCGCTGAGGCGCGATCTTGAGCGCGCCGCTCAACTCCTGAACACGTTCGCGCATGCTGGAGAGGCCGTAGCCGAACGCGACGGCCGGATCTATGCCGCGCCCATCATCGGTCACGCGCACCTCGACGGCCGGAGCGGCCGCGGCGTTGACGATCGAGATTTCAATCGTGATGGCCTGCGCGCTGCCGTGCCGGATGGCATTGGTCACGCCCTCCTGGATGCAGCGATAAATCGTGAGGTCGATGCCCTCTCCGAACGTGGAGGGGATCGCGCCGACCATGAGATCGAACCGAATGCCGCTATGCCGCCGCTCGAACGTGGCGACCAGCTCCGAGATCAGCTCGGTGATCGTTCGTCGCCCAAGCGCGATCGGCCGCAAACGGTTGAGCAATCCCCGGTTCAAACTCTTCAAGTGGTTCGAGACCTGCACGATCTCTTCGACGCACGCGAGAATAGGAGCGGCCTGGGCGGCCGGAAGCGTTTTGGCGTGATGAGCCAGCGCCGTCGTACCGGCCATGATGCCGAACAGGCAGGGCCCGAACTCGTCATGCAGGTCGCGCGAGATCTCGCGGCGTTCCTCCTCCTGCACGGCGATGAGCTGCCGGTACAGGCGGCTGTTCTCGGCGTTGGCCGCGCCGAGGGCGGCCGCAAGCTCGTTGAATGCGGCTGCAATCGGCTCGAGCTCGCGCACACGGGGAATGTCGAGACGAATGGCGTAGTGCCCGACCTCGAGCTCCCGCATGCCGCCGCCCAGCCGTGCGAGCGGCTCGAGGACGAGACCCAGAATGAAGTAGAGGCCCACCATCATCAGGGCGATCGCGCCGAGCCAAAGCAAGGCGAGCAGCTTCAGCAGATCCCAGGCCTCGGCGATCTCGTCGTCAGGGACCCCGTTGATCACAACGGAGCCGAGTGGCTGGCCACGGGACGCGATCTCGACAGTGCGGGATTCGATATCCGGCTGCACGAGCGTGACAAACCACGAAGGCGCCTCGCTTTCCTCCGGTCCGGCATGGTGATGCTCGGCTGGAACAAGCACCGCGCCGTCCGTATCTTTGATTTCGACGGATACGTGTCGGACGCTCGCCATTTCCTTGTCGAGCGCGTTGGCGAAGTTCTGCAGCTCCGCCGGATGGGCAAGCGACTGCACTTTCGCAGCGATATGATTGGCCCAAAGCTCGATATTGGCGCGTGTTTCGATCCCGGCTCGTGTCCGTGCGTCGTAGACGGCGAAAAGGCCGCTGAGAAGGCTCGCGAGCAGCGCCACCGCCGATATCGTGAGCAGGATCTGCCAACGAAACGGAAGATCGCGCCACCTCTCGCGCAGCGGTGAAACCCCTTGCGGACCCATCGGAACCGCTCCGCCGTCAGGCGCGCCGAATGCCTTATTGACCGGTTCGTTCATGCTCACGCAAACGGCCCGCAGATCCCAGCCTATTGCACGAGAATTCGGGAGCCGTCCGGCCCCATCGCTTCGCCGCCGACGAGATCGCCGCAGTTCCCGCCGAGATACTTGCCGGTCTGCGAGATGGTCCGTTTGACGGAAACGGTCTGCTGGTTCTGTTCGCCGGACGTGGTGCTTTCGATTTTCACGAGAAAGGTGGTTTGGAAATCGCCGCTCATCTCCGTCCGGCTGACCACGCGGCGGCTGGCGAACTGACACGACATGTCGACGACCGTGCTGTCACCCTTGCGGGTGACGTCGTACTTCGAGCACTGCTTGGCGTGCTCCTCGGCGCTCGCTGTGACGGTGCTACGCTCCATATCGGCGTCGATGCAGAGCTTCAAGGTCTGGTCTTTCGGCCCGAGCCCCTCGTCCATCGTCGTGGAGAGCTCCCATAGCCCTGCCTTGCGCTCCGGAAGCCGCACGTCGTCGGCCGACGCAGGTCCGCAGGCAAGGCCGATACCCATGGCAACGACGATCGGGCACAGGCGGGAAGTGATCATTCCGGTCTCCAAAAACGTTATATCGTTTCTATAAGCGCAGATTATCCGCTGTTCCTGCCCGCGCAAGCAAACCTCCCATGGCGGGCCGTCAAATCTTCGCGAGACGGGAACCAGGCGCTTGGAAACGGGCGGCAGCCGAGCCCGAACAGTCCCGATGAGCCATGGGGTATGTTCCCCACGGGGCAGGTCATCGGTAGAAAACCGGAAGCATAATCAAGGTAATTAAGAGGTAAAAGTTCCCGATACACCAGGAACTTGTATAAAATAATTCCTAAACCTAAGGATGCCGAGCAGCAACATTCAGAAGAATATCCCGCAGGCCAAGAAGAAGCGGGAGGTAATGCCATTGTCCACTTCGCTGCCTTCCAACCAAGGTCGATTTGCCAATTGCGAGACCAACCCGACGGCATGGCCGCACGGGCAAAGTTCTAAGGGGAGTGGGACGAATGTCAGCTTGGGGACTGAAGAATAAGAAAACCGCGCTCATGACAAGCATTGCCTGCGTCGTGGCCGGACCAGCGCTCGCCCAGCAGGGAGCTGAGCCGGCCGGAGATGCGCTGCCTGACGTCCAGGTCATACAGAAGAAGGCCGCGCCGGCCGCCAAGAAGCAAGCGCCCGCCGCCCAGGCCTCGCCCACACCGCAGCCTCCGCCGGCCGAGGTGGCGGACGAAGCCCCCGCGCTCGAGAATTCGCCTTACGGGGCCACCGCGAGCGGGGGCGCCGCCGCGCGTGCTGCGAGCGGCCCGCTATCGCCGATCAACGCGCGGCAGGCTCTGCCCGAAGATCTTCAGAACTATACCGGCGCGGGTACGCGCGTGACGTCCGAGGAGCTCACCGAGCAACAGCCTCTCACCAACCATGATGCCTTGGCGCGCGTGCCGGGTGTCGTCACTGTGACCGACGACGGCATGGCGCGGCATTCCGGCATCGGCGTGCGCGGCTCGCCCATGCGCCGCTCGCGCAAGGTCCTCGTCATGGAGGACGGCCTGCCGATCAACTTCTCGACCTACCTCGATCCCTCGACGCACTACACGCCGCCGCCCGAGCGTGTCGACAGCATCGAGGTGATGCGCGGGCCGGTCGTCAACTACGGTCCGCTGACCAACCACGGCGTCGTCAATTTCCGCAATCTGTCGCCGTTCGGCGCCAACGAGACGGTGATCAAGGCCGGTATCGGCCACACCTGGGACGTCGACCGCGACGTCAACAACTTCCGCCACGTCCACACGCGCCAGAACATCGGCAACGCGGGAATAGTCCTGTCCTATTCGGGCGCGGAAGGTGCCGGCTCGTGGGACAACGAGGTGTTGCGCTACAACGACTTTTATGGCGCGCTGGGCCTTCGCGGCACGAAACAGGATCTCACGATCTCCGGCGGCTACTTCCGCCAGCGTGACCGCTACGACGAGATCAACTTCGTTCCGGAGGACGAGGAAAACGGCTACGCGGAGTTCCGTGAAAACGGCCGCAACAAGCTTGGCACCGGCGACGGCCTGTTCGGAGATAGCCGATACCTCGCCAACCTCAGTACGTACAACGCCGACTACTGGCGCGTGCAGGCCACTCATAACCTCTACATCGACGACACGACGACGCTCACTACGCGCGCTTATTACAGCGACAATGAGCGCAACCGCTTCTATTTCGACGAGGGCGATCCGAGCGCCTTCTTCATGGAAGGTCGCGAGCGCCACTACCGCTTCTACGGCGCCGAATCCCGCATCGAATTTGCGGACCGTCCGTTCCTGCTCGGCATGACGCAGGACATCCAGGCCGGCATCCGCTATGAGCGCCACGAGTTCACGAACTGCAGCACCGTCGGCCAGGAGAATGAGGTTCTCAAGGACGGGCACAACGGAAACTGTTCTCAGTTCGATGATGCCAATCCGCTCTATGACGGCACGTCGGAGCGGCAGGTGTTCGACGCGGACTCCTTCGCCGCCTTCATCCAGACCGCGATCCACGTCACCAGGACGTTGACCGTCACGCCTGGCCTGCGCTTCGAGGACTACAAGATCGACGGCTATGGCCGCGGTTTCGAGGATGATGAAGAGGATTTGAACGGTCCGCAGAAGTCGAAGAGCGACAACGTGCTGCCCGCTGTCGGCATCGCGTGGGAGGCTCTGCCTCGAACAACGGTCTACGGCGGATACCACCAGGGCATCACCCCCCAGGTCACCCGCGGTCCGGCGTTCCCGCTGCCGGATGAGAAGGGCGACAACTTCCAGGTCGGCGTTCGCTCGACCGCCATCCGTGGCTTCTCCTTCGATCTTGCGTACTTCCACAGCAACATCGAGAACTATCAGGTGAAGTCGCCGGAAGTGACCGAGTCCGGCAACAACAAGTATGGTGCCATGGATGAGGTCGAGATCGACGGCTTCGAGCTTGGCGCACGCTTAGATAGCCGCCCGATCACCGGCGGACCGTGGAACTTCTTCGCCGAGACCATCTACACGTATGCTGACTCGATCATCGAGAAGGGAGATGACGAGGGCGACGATGTCTCCGGCAATCGCGTACCCGAGGTGCCGAAGCACTATGCCAACCTGACCTTCGGCGTCGCCTACAAGGCATTCTGGGATGCTAGCGTGACGTGGACTTATCGCGGCGGCTTCTTTACCGACGTCGGAAACAGCCGCGAAATCGAGGTCGACGACGATGAGGTCGAGGCTGGGTTCGTGGACGACGTGTGGCTGCTCTCGGCGCGCTCGAACCTGCACCTCACCGACAACCTGTCCCTATTCGTGTCAGGCACGAACCTCCTGAACGAGTTCTACCTGTCCGACATCGACGAAGGCATGAAGCCGGGTGCAGCCCGCACTGTGATGGGTGGCTTCTCCTATAAGTTCTAACTGCTGCCTTCTCCCACAAGGTGCAGAAGCCCCAGGCCTGGCAACGGGCCTGGGGATTATTGTTTTTCCAAGCTAAAGCGCGAGAGCCGGAACAGGGAGAGATCGACTGAGGGCGCGCGATCCATCGCCAGATCGGCAAGGATTTCTCCGATGGCGGACGAGAACTTGAATCCGTGCCCGGAGCAGGGCGACGCGACGATGACTTCCGGCGCGTCGGGCAGCCGATCGATGATGAAGTGCTCGTCAGGCGTATTCGTGAACATGCACGTCCTGAGCGCGAGCACATCGCCGTCTGCATCGGGAAAGAACGCTTTCAGCCCGCGGCGCAGCGCCGCCTCGTCGTTGGCGTTCGGCTCGCGGGAGAGCGTATCGGCCGCTCCACGCTCGCCGAGGTGATGATAGAGCCCGATCTTGAAGCCCGGCACGCCCCAGACCGGGAACTGATAGAAGTGGCCCGCGTCGCTCTTGACGTTCGAGACCGGAAAGCGGCCGAGCTGGAAGTGCTCGGGCCGCTTGGGACGAAACCAGCCCAGCGTTTGCCGTTCCGGAACCGCGATCGGCTTCAACGCGGACACATGCTCGCCGATCCAGGCGCCCGTCGAGAGCACGAGCCGCCGTGCCTGATAGACGTCGCGGTTCGTGCGAACCCGCACCCCTTCGCCGCGCGGAAGAATGTCGAACCCCGTCACGGCTTCCCGCGCGCGCAGCACGGCGCCCGCCTCCATGGCGAGCTTCGAAGCCGCGACGATCGCACGCTCCGACGCGACGAAGCCGCCATCCGGCTGCAGGACCGCAACGAAGTTGTCCGGAAGCCTGTAGCCGGGATAGCGTGCCGTCACGTCCGCCGCGGACAGGATCTCATGGGCAAGGGCATGTTGCCTGCAGCTTTCGAGCGATCCCGCGATGATGGCGGAGCCTTCCGCGCCGATATCGAGCGATCCGGTCACATAGAGAAGCTGCTCGCCGGCGAGTTGCTCCGTCTCGCGCCAAAGCGCATAGGCGCGCCGCAGGATCGGGACGTAGGAGGGGTGCTCGAAGTAGGCGAGGCGGATGATGCGGTGAACGCCGTGGGACGAGCCCATGGCATTCGGAATATCGTACCGGTCGAGACCGAGCACGCGTTGACCGCGTCGCGCCAGATGCCAGCAGGCTTGAGCGCCCATCGCGCCGACACCGGCCACAATCACATCGAACTGCGCCAACCTCGTAGCTCCCGGAAGAAACGGACGCTTGCTCTTATGCCGCCAGCGGGCTTCCCTCAAGGGGACATTGGCCATGCGCCGGCTGCCAACGCGGCGTAAGCGCTCAGAGCGCGTTGAGGTAAGCGACGAGCGCGGCCCGCTCGGCCGGCGTCAGGTCGAAGGATTGAAGCTGCGGTGACTTGCTGGCTGCGGCGTCGCGCAGCGCGACCCGCTCGGGCGCAACGGGGCGGTCCGTCCGCACGCGCCCACCACCTCCTTCATAAAAACGGACAAGGCCGGCCAGCGTAGGGAAGATGCCGTTGTGCATGTAGGGCCCCGTCTTCGAGAGGTGCCGCAGGGACGGCGTAAGGAACCGCCCCGTGTCCTGGGTTTCGCCTGTCACGCCGTAACGTCCGAGGTCCTCGAGCTTGCGGTTGAAGAAGCTGAGGCCGAGGTTGTGGAACCGGCCGTCGCTGAGCGTCGGGCCGCTATGACAGTTGGCACACCCGGCTTTCGTGCGGAAGAGGTGCAGTCCCCAGATCTCGGTGTCGTTGAGCGCCGACGCGTCGCCCTTGAGGTAGCGGTCGAAGCCCGTCGGCCGTTCGAGCGTACGCTGGAATGCGGCGAGCGCGGAGGTGATGTTGTCGAGACGGATGTCCTCGTGACCCGTCACAGCCGCGAACGCCGTGCGATACCGCTCGACGGCATTGATCCGGCCGAGAAGACCGGCGACGTCATCATTCGCCATTTCGCTATGGTCGGTCAGCGGGCCAAGCGCCTGTTCTTCGAGCGTTGCGCTGCGTCCATCCCAGAAGTAGGGCGATTTGTATCCCACCGTGAAAAGCGACTGCGCGTTGCGCTTGCCCTTCGCGCGGCCGTGCCCGAACGGCGTCGGCAGCGCATCGCCCCAGCCGAGCCTGCGGTTGTGGCAGCTCTGGCACGAGAAGTGCCCGGACGCCGACAGCAGCGGATCCTCGAAAAGCTCGGAGCCGAGACGCGCAAGGTCGCGGTCCTTTCCTTCCGGCGAAGCGTGCAGCGCGAGCGGCGCCATCTCGGTGAAGATGGCACCGGAAAGCAAGCGCGGACGCGGCCATGATGACGGCGCCCCTGCGTACGCTTTGCGCAGCGCGGCGAGGTCAGCCGTCGTCGGTGCCGCCGGAAAACGCGAGTCGAGCGGCGGAGCCGACACCGACCGGAGCGCGATGGCCGCAGCAACGCAGAGGACGGCGAGGGTCACCACCCCCGCCGTCCAGCGCAATGCAAGCAATCTGCGTGGCGCGCTTTCTGTCATCAGAACCGTAGGGAGGATCCCACCCAGTAGCTGCGGCCGCGCACCCACGGGTTGGCGCTACTGGCAATCTTGTTGCCGATGCTGTCTGTCAGGTTGTTGACTTGAAATTCGATGGCAACGTTCTCGGTAATCATGACGTGTCCGGCCAAGTCTATAACCAGCGTGTCTTTAAACGTCCGGTCATCGAAGACATTGTACGTTAGCCCTTCAATGATTTCGTCCACGTCTGTATCGTAGACACCGTCATACCCGAAGTCGAAGCCGACGTTGATATCGAATCCCACCCTGTCATTGAACCAATTCGTAGTCAGGAGCGCGCCGATACGGATTGGGATATCGAGATTCCCCGTAACCGCGACGAAGTTCTCCTGTGTGTAGCGCTGCTCGTGATAGAGGATATATTCCTCGCTGCCGTCGCCGTCAAAGTACGTGCCGCGACTTGTGGTTTGCTCTGACCATGTGATCGATCCTGTGAGACCTACGGAGCTCAAGATCGTCGACTCGGGGTTCTTCCAGAAGGTCGTGTACTCGCCCGTCCACGAACGATAGAAGCTCTCGCCGTTATTGCTGAGCACATTACAGAGCGAGCTTACGACCTCGCAATCGTCGCGCGAGAATTCGTCTTTGCCGTACCTTTCAAGGTAGCGGACGCGGAAATGTCCGCCGAGCAGCGGCTCCTTAATGCGCATAGCTGCTGTGTACTCGTCTTTGTATGGCGTATCGAGGCCCGCAGATCGATACGAGAATGGAGTGTTAATTACGGTCCTGACATTGTCAGAAACATTACCGTCTGCGTCATGCACGGTGCTGTTGCCAGTCTCGGCGATGCGCGTATTTGTGATCGAGCGCGGCTGGGCATCGCGGATTGCGTAATAGAGTGAGTCTCCATCGTAGTAGCGGTTGTAGCCGCCTGAAATGCTGAACCAATCGAACGGCATCAAGGTGCCGACAAGGCGCGGTGCGAAATTCGGATTGGCGAAATAATCCTCATAGTCGAAGCGGACGCCGGCGCGAACATTGAGCCAGCCGAATGTCTGGTCGATCTCTGCGAAAAGATTGACGGTGTCAACTTCCGCTGAGATGTCGAAGGCCGGTTGGACTGTCCAGATGCGGGCATACTGCTCGCTGGTGCATGCTACGTTGCCAGCCGGACAGATGAACTCCGACACTGTTGGAGTGTTGAACAGGGTATTGAAGCTCGAGTAGACAGTGAAGTCCCTCGGACGCTCGCGCGTGCCTTCGATCTTCTTTGCCTCGCCGCCGACGAGGAAGCGTCCCCATAGCAGATTGCCACTCAACTCAGTCTGCGCGCCAAGATCCTCCTGACCCTGGTAGAGGCTGCCCCATCCGCCTTCACGGCAAATGGTGTTGTTCTGAACACCATTTGGAACGGCTTCTATCGGAAGCTCGCGGCAATAATCGTCGGTTGTCGTGGCGTCGAAGACGGTAGTCCACGCCGAAGGCGGCGAGGCTAGCGTCGGCTTTCGGCGTTGCATGCCCACCCAATACCATGCGGTATCTCCGGTGGAGACGTTCGCGCTCTCGCTGTCATTGTAAAAGGCCCGGGCGGTGACGCTCACGCCACTGATGCCAAGTCCCGCGTAGTTGAGCGAAGGCAACTCGTTCTTGTATTCGAGTTGGGTGGCCTGAGCCGTGTTCTCGACGTTGAGGAACAGATCTCGAAAGGATTCACTCTCCCACGTTTGCACGTAGTCAGTGATTGACGTTTCGAGCTTGAAGCGACCGTAATCTGTTCTCAATGACGCGGCCACGCGGAAGAAGTCGTTTGACGACTCCATGCCGACGATCTTGTCGAAAAATTCGTAGTCCTTCTGCTTTTTCGTTTCGGCATTTTTGCCGCTATACTGACCGATGATCGCGAAATCGGGCGTTATGGGACCGCCGAGCGAAACGGCTACGTTGTCCTTCGTAAACTCGGGCACCTTGCGGTCAAGCGGATTGGTGCCGTCCTCCGTTCCGATCTTGTAGTGGACCATGGAATCCGTATGACGGTCGTATTTAACGTTCCCACGCCAACGGTCGGTTGGTGGTGAGGCCAAGTCATACAGCACCACGCCGCCCAGGAAGTCGCCGTATTTGGCCGAAGCATTGCTGTCTATGATCGTTGCGCTGTCGAGAAACTCTACCGGCACGTAGACGGTTTGCGGATGGACACCATAGAGCACGTCAAATAACGGGATGCCGTCTTCATCCAACTGCGGATCACCGGATTCGATTGGGCCGACGACATTGTTGATAGCGACGCCGTTCATGACGATGTTGTTTTGATACGTCCGGCCACCATTGATGGAGAACTCCATCGGCTTGGTGTCGATCTCGCGGTAGGGATTTGTGCCCGCATCCGTGGAGGTCTGATCCTGATACTGCACGTTCGGCGCATTGCGCACGAACGTGTTCGCGTCGCCGCCGCCCAACGCCCGCGCACGCACATTGTGGGAATCGTATTTGGTCGTTCCGGTGTCGGCAATCGCAGGACCTCCGAGCACCACGCCATCGACCTTGGCTTCGGAATCCGCGCCGCCGCCAAGCCCGCCACTGTCCTGCTTGGCAGCCTCGCCGGTCGCGCCGCCATCGGAAGAGCCTCCGCCCCCCGTCTTTCCGGGCGCCTCCTTGGCCGCGGACTTTTTCTTCTTCTCTTTGGGTGTCGTTACGACGACCTTCGGCAGCGCGGTGCTGTCCTCGGGTGCGGCCGCGGAAGGTTCGGCCGGTGCTGTATTTGAACTCGGCGCACTGTCCTGTGCCCATGCGGTGCCCGCGGCCGACAAAAACGCACAAACAACCACGCCCGCGGGCAAGCCCGCAGCTACAAACTTCGTCATCGGATCCCCCGGTACGCGTGAACGCTGGCTGGCTGGGATTCGGCGCCGACCGAAAGATCCGCTGGCTGGCTGGGGACGGCAGCTCCCCAAGAGGCCGTCCGGAGGGCAATCTATTAAATGTGTATAAAATAAGTCAACAAATAATCGGCACCTTCCTGATCTGAATCAGCCTGAAAATCCTCCTACATCTGAGCGGATTGAGTGACGGACTGACGCGGAGATGAGCCGCAGCCGACGGCCGCCTTCAAAACATAAGCCCCCGGGAGGGCGAGACCCGGGGGTGGAGTGGGAACGAGCACGGCAGAGGGACGGGCCGTGTCGGGGAGCGAACGCGGCGCGTAACGAAAAGTTCCGCTGCTCGTGTCAGGCGCCCGTGGCGTCCTTCACGCACCTGGTGGTGAAGCTCGTTTCGGCCGCGCCGTGCAGTCCCTTCGCTTTCGCATCGGAATTGCACTTGGATCTTGCGTCCTTCTCACACTTGGTGAGGAAGGTCGTCTGCGCCGCGCCGTGAAGGTTCTTTGCGTCAGTCTGGCTTCTACACGAGCCGGCTGCCAGCGCGCCGCCCGCAAACAAGCCGGCCGCCGCGACTACGAGTACTGCAGTTCTGATGGTGTTGAGCATGGCGTCCTCCAGGTCTTGCTCCTGAGGACTTCGGCGCCGCCGGCATTGGCGACAAGGTGCGGCTGAGCATACAAATTCGTAAGCGCAGCGCCCTAGGACACGCCGTGCTGCTTGAACCAGGCCAACAGCCGCGACCAACCTGCCTTCGCGGGCTCAGCGCGATAGCTCGGCCGGTAGTCAGCATGGAACGCGTGCGGCGCACCCTCGAAGACGATGATCTCGCACGTCTTGCCGGCCTTCGCGCACGCGGCGCGCATGGCGTCCACGGTATCGAGCGGGATGCCCTGGTCGTCGCCGCCGTAGAGACCGAGCACCGGTGCCTTGAGATCGCCGGCAATATCGATGGGATGCTTCGGCGTAAGCTCGGACGCATCTCCCACGAGACGTCCGTACCAGGCGACGCCCACCTTGAGCTTCGGGCTGTGCGCGGCATAGAGCCATGTAATCCGACCGCCCCAGCAGAAGCCCGTGATGCCGAGCCGCTCGACATCGCCGCCGTCGGAGGCGGCATATGCGACAGCTGCGTCGAGGTCGCTCATCACTTGCGCGTCTGGCACTTTCGCGACGACGGTGCGGATCTCATCGATACTCTTGAGGTCCGCCACATCGCCCTGCCGCACGTACATCTCGGGCGCGATGGCGAGATAGCCGGCTTTCGCGAGACGCCGGCACACATCCTTGATGTGCTCGTGAACGCCGAAGATCTCCTGCACCACGAGCACGACCGGAAACGGACCACCCTCTGCGGGTTTCGCGCGATAGGCGGGAATGGCCCGATCCGGCGCAGCGACCTGCACCTCGCCAGCCACAAGCCCATTGGTATCCGTCGTGATCGTCGTCTCGGCCGCGACCGGCTGCGTCGCGAGCGCGAACCCGGTCGCCAGCGTGGTCAGCAGCGCTTCGCGCCGCGACGGCTCGAACTTCGGGAACAGGCTGCGCATGTCGGCGGCAAGGTTCGCCGCGTCCGCGTCGCTGGGGGCATCCAGGTCATGCTTGTCGGAAGCAGTCATCTCGGAAGCTCCTCTGCTGGCCGGCACAACGAGGACGGTATCGTCCTGCGATGACGGAAACATGGGGCCGCCCCCGAGAGGATCAAGCTGGAAAATCTTCTGAGAGAAGCTCAGCTCTTGCCGCGCCGCGTCGGTTTCTTGGCGGGCTTTCCCGTCGCGCTCTTCCACTCCTGTCCCGTCAGCGCCCCACTGTTTTCCAGCCGCCGGCGCCGATGCGCTTCGAGCCTCGCCTGCTTGAGCAGAATGGCGTCATAGTTCGGATGGCTGGGGTCGAGCTTTGTGGGGACTGCGGCTGGCTTCTTTTTCTTCTTCATCGGGACCTGAAAGGCGGGCGAGCGACGAAATGGGATAATGTCCCACCTTACAGGGAAAAATTCCCGACCCAAGTCCCGGAGCCCGAAAAACCACAGACAAAAAGACCGCATACGTCGCGACCCGTAAGGGCAACGCATTGAAAAATTGTGCGTATTAATGACAGTTGAGTCAGCGCAGAATTGCCACAACTCGAGCGGGCGCAGCGGACGCGCCCACGATCTTCAAGGGAAACACGGCCACTTCGAAGCCCGAGGGCGGCAACGCACCGAGATTCGTGAGCTGCTCCATATGCCAGTAGGGACGCCGCTGCCCGACGCGGTGCGCCTCCCAGAACAGCGTCGCATCGCCGGTCGCGCGGGAGCGGGCGATCTGCGCGCGGAACGGCAGATCCCAGCCCCACTGGTCGATCCCCATGACTGTGACGCCGCGGTCGAGCAGCCACTCGGTCGCCGCCGCGCTCATGCCGGTTCCCGTCTGCCAGAAGTCCTTGGTGTCCATGAGCCGGTCGCGGCCGGTGCGGATGAGAACGATCGTGCGGTCGGTGAGGGCC
Organism: uncultured Hyphomicrobium sp.; assembly: GCA_964508485.1. GTDB lineage: Bacteria > Pseudomonadota > Alphaproteobacteria > Rhizobiales > Hyphomicrobiaceae > Hyphomicrobium_C. Next base: position 19,716 of record CAZDUD010000020.1, read on the forward strand.
GCGCCGGTCTTGGCGAGCGCCGCTTCCATATCCGCAACCGTGATCGGATCGTCGTCGGCCTTGTGCGAAAGATCGAGCACGACGCCGGGCCCGATGCACCTGTCGAGCGGGATCTGCTCGATCGTCTCGGCCGGCGCTCCTGCGGAGATCGGCCCGTAGTGCCATGGCGCATCGATGTGCGTCGTCGCATGCACACCCATGCTGACGGTATCGTCCGCCCAGCCCACGAAGTCGCGCGGGAAGAGCCGGAACGGCAACCCGAGCAGCCTCACGAGCGCCTTCGCCATCCAGTGCGGCTTGTGCTTGACCTTGACGCGCATGAAGAACGGATCGTCGCGGTTGAAGCGCACCGGCTTCGAGAGATCGATCACCTTCATGACGAACGCTCCTTGTCGACGATCCGGTTGGTCAGCGTGCCCACACCCTCGATGGCGAGCGCAATCGAATCTCCGGCCGCGAGCAGGCGCCCGGTCTCGATACCGCTGCCGCCGGGCAGCGTGCCGGTCGCAAACAGCTCGCCCGGATAGAGACGCTCCGCGCGCGAAACGTGCGCCAGCGCCTCGCCGAGCGACCAGCGCGGCCCCGCGCTCGACGGCGCCGCGACGAGGCCCCCATTGATGCGAACGGAACCTTTGAGCGCACGCCACCGCGGCAGAATTTCGTCGGCGCTGACGACGACGCTCGAAACCGCGTTGCGGAAGTGCTTCGACTTCTGCGGCCCGAACCCGGAGCGCATTTCATCGCGCTGCACGTCGCGCGCACTGAAATCGTTGACCACCACGAACCCGCCGATCGCTGCCTCCGCATCCTCGGGGCTGGCGTCGAACAGCTCGCGGCTGAGGACGAACCCGAGCTCCAGCTCGTAGTCGAGCGCGCGCGTGTAAGAGGGAATGGCGACGTCCTCGCCATCCGCCGCGAACGCGAGATGATTGCCCATGTAGTAGATCGGCTGCCGGTACCAGAGCCGGTGTGGCTTGAGCAGCGGGAACGGAGGACCGAGCATGTGTTCGTAGGCGCGCACGATCGGCCAGAGCCCCGGCAGGAAGCGCCGCACGAAACCGCGCGCCGCGTCGATGGCATGCTGCTCGTAGAGCATGAAGTCGCGGAACGAGCGTAGCACGAAGGGCAGGGTAACGACGCGTCCGAGGTCCTGCTCAGGCGACAATCCTTTCGCGGCCTCGGTCAAGCGGGCACGAACGTCCTCCGGCGCACCGAGGAGCGCCACGACGTCGCTCGACCACCGCGCGATATCCGCTTCGGCAAGCGCAGGCGATACGGCGCGCAAGGCCCGCGCGACCGCAATCCAGCCGTCGCCGGTTGCGATCTCGACCTGGAACGCCGCACCGTCCGTCACGCGCCTGAGCTTCATGGTTCCCTTTGAGGTTAATGCGGGCACATCGCCGTTTTCAGCACAATGGCTGGCACACCCCGCAGTCCTTATCAATTCCAGGAGCACGTCAGTCGTTAGTCGCTGTTGCCGGCCGTCCCGTGCCGTGCCATGCAGCGGACTACCCCGTGAACATCCTGAAAGATCGCATGCCGACCACCGCCTGGATTGAAACGCCGTGTCCCGCTCCGTCCGCCCCTCACGAGGAGGCAGCTCGCGCGCGACAGGCAGTGCTCACCAAGCCGGCGGGGTCCCTGGGCACGCTCGAGACCCTGGCCATCACGCTCGCAGGCCTGCAGGCCACCGAGCGCCCGCGTGCAGCCCACGCGCCGATCATTCTCTTCGCCGGGGATCATGGCGTCACCGCGCAGGGCATCTCCGCGTATCCGGCATCCGTGACCGTCGAGATGTTGAAGAATTTCGCGTCCGGTGGTGCGGCCGTTGCCGTGCTCGCGCGCGAGCTCGGCGTGCCGCTGACGGTGGTCGATGCCGGAACGCTGGCGACGCAGCCCATCGCCGGCACCGTCGTCGACAAGCCGCGACACGGTACGCGCGACTTCACCGTCGAGCCCGCCATGACGGACGAGGAGTTGAGCGCGGCTCTCGCCGCCGGCCACCGCGCCATCGAAACGGCTGGTCCGGCCGATCTCGTGCTCTTCGGTGAGATGGGCATCGGCAACACGACGTCCGCGGCGGCCGTCGCAGCCGCGCTGCTCGGCAAAGCGCCCGCCGAGATCGCAGGCGCCGGCACGGGCCTCGACGCAAGCGGGATCGCGCACAAGGTCAAGGTGATCGAAACCGGTCTTGCGCTGCACGGCCTCGGCGCGTCGAGCGATCCCCGCCGCGTCCTCGCATGCGTCGGCGGACTCGAGATCGCAGCGCTTGCGGGCGCCATCATCACCGCCGCACAGGCCGGCCGTCCCGTGCTCGTTGACGGCTTCATCGTCACGGTCGCTGCGCTGGCAGCGACACGCCTCAACCCGACCTGCATCCCCTGGCTCATCTATTCGCACCGCTCGGCCGAGCGCGGCCATGCGCTGCTGCTCGATGCGCTCGGAGCACGCCCGGTGCTCGATCTAAACCTCCGCCTCGGCGAAGGCTCTGGGGCCGCAACGGCGCTGGCGGTGCTGCGGCTAGCCTGCGCGATCCACAACGGCATGGCGACCTTCGAGGAGGCGGCCGTGTCAGGCCGGACCGCGTCGTGACGGTCGTCGATTTTCTGCGCCACGGCGAGACGGATTTGCCCGAAGCGCTTCTCGGCCGTACCGATCCGCCGCTGTCTGCAGCCGGACGTGCGGGAGCGGCGCGTCAGCTCGCGGGCCGCAGATGGGCGGCGATCGTGGCCTCGCCGCTTGAGCGCGCGCGCACGACTGCGGAGATCGCCGTCAAAGGAACGCACCAAGCCGTGGAGATCGACGCAGACTGGCGCGAGATCGACTTCGGCGATTGGGACGGCCGGCCGCGCCGCGACCTTGCAGACGACACGCGTCTTGCCGCCTTCTTCGCCAACCCGGAACTCAATCCACCGCCCAACGGCGAGACCATGCAGGCCGTGCGCGCACGAGTCACATCCGCGCTCGAACGGATAGCCGAGCAGGGAGACGGACCCGTGCTCGTCGTCGCTCACGGCGGATCGATCCGCATGGCACTCTCCGTGCTGCTCGGTATTTCGCTTGAGCGCCTTTGGGCGATCCGCATCGCTTGTGCCACCCGCATCCGCGTCGAAATGGGGATCGATCCCGCCCATGGGCTCTGGGGGCAGATCACCGAGATTGCGCAATGTCCGGATGAGGCGACCCCATGACGGGCCTCTTCATCGCACTGCGCTTCCTGACAAGGCTTCCGACGCCGCGCCTGGCGCCGGACGCCGCCGGCAATCTCGCACGCGCCGTGCCGTGGCTGCCGGTCGTCGGTGCGATTGTCGGCCTGCTCGTCGCGCTTGCCGTTGCGCTCGGTACGACGATTACGCCCTGGATCGGCGCGCTGCTTGGCGTCCTCGTTTGGGTTCTGGTCACCGGCGGTCTTCACATCGACGGCCTGGGCGACGTCGCCGATGCGCTGGGTGCCGCGCACGGCAATCGCGATCGCTTTATCGAGGTCGCGCGCGATCCCCATCTCGGCTCCTTCGGCGCCATCGCAATTGCGCTACAACTCATGGCCAAGCTGGTGCTGCTCGCCGCATTGGCCGAGCGTGCGACGCTCACTGAGCTGGTGATCTGGCTCGCCTTGACGGCAGCATGGGCGCGCTGGGCGACACTGGTGCTTGGACGATTGGTGCCGCCGTTGTCCGAGGGACTGGGAAGCCGGCTCGCCGCGGGCATAGAAAGGCACACCGTTGTGCTCGAAGGCGCCGCGCTCGCGCTCGTCTCACTTTTCGTCGCACCTTTGCTGCTCGTGGCGATGCCGCTGGCGCTCGCATTGGCGCTCTACTGGCGCCTCCGCCTCGGCGGCATGACCGGCGATTGCCACGGCGCGAGCATCGAAATAGTGGAATCGCTTCTGCTGTTGGCGCTGCTCGCCGCATGAGCCGTTGTTTCGCAGAGGTTGCCCTTATGCTAGCACGGCAGGCCTGACCGCCCTCAACGGTGACACCGGATGACATTCGCGCTGGCCTTTCTTGCACTCCTGATCGAGGCCGTTGCCGGCTATCCGCAGGCGCTGGTGACGCGCATCGGCCACCCGGTGACGTGGATCGGCGCATTGATCGCCCGCGCCGAGACGGTCTGGAACGAAGGCCATCTATCTTTTGCGCGCGCCCGCCTGCGCGGCATCCTCGCGCTCGCAACTGTCCTGCTCGTTACGGTGTCCGCTGTGCTCCTGATCGACCACGCGCTGGGCCTCGTGCTCCCGGCGCTGGCGGCGCTCGCCGTGGAGGCCGTGCTCGCGAGCACGCTGCTTGCCGGCCGCAGCCTCGACGATCACGTGACGGACGTCGCCGAAGCGCTTGAGTCCCGCGGTCTCAAAGGCGGTCGCCAGGCCGTCTCGCGCATCGTCGGCCGCGATCCCGAGACGCTGGATGAGGCAGGTGTCTCGCGCGCCGCCATCGAGAGCCTCGCCGAGAACTTCTCCGACGGCGTCGTCGCCCCGCTGTTCTGGATGATCGTTGGCGGCCTGCCGGGATGCGCTCTATACAAGGCGATCAACACCGCCGATAGCATGATCGGGCACAAGTCGGAGCGTTACCTCGCCTTCGGCTGGGCAGCGGCGAAGCTCGACGACCTCGTCAATCTTCCGGCCTCGCGGCTCGCGGCTATTTGGCTGGTGGCCGCTGCACGCTTGATGCCGGGCGCCGATTGGCGCAAGGCGGCCTTGAGCGCGCTGACCGATGCGCCGCGCCACCGCTCGCCGAATGCCGGCTGGCCGGAAGCGGCCATGGCAGGCGCCCTAGGTCTCGCGTTGGCAGGTCCCCGCAGCTACGGCGGCAAGCGCATCGACGACGCCTGGATGGGCGACGGCCGGCGCGAGGCCACCGCCGCCGATATCCACCGCGCGCTGCGCCTCTATCGCATCGCCTACGTTCTACAGGCGGCAACAGTCGGCGTGCTCGCTCTGGTGGTCCTGCTGTTCGTCTGGTGATCAGAGCGCCGGAACCCGGCTGAGCGCGTACAGCGCCTCGCAATCGACATGCACCGCGAGATGATCCGCAAGCTGGTCGAGCGTCGCGTCGACATCCCGCTCGTAGTCGAAACCGGAGCTCGGCGCTCCGATACGCTTGAGCCACACTGCGCGCTGGGCCTCGTGCGCGAACAGTCCATGCACGTAGCAGCCCGCAATTCGCCCGTCGGCGCTCACGGCCCCATCGGGCCGGCATCCCGTGATGGCAAGAAGTGGGCGATCCGTCCCCGCACCGATGCTCTCTCCGACATGCATCTCATATCCCGTGAACGGCGTGTCGGCGCCCCACGAGCAGCCGTCCACCTCGTAGAGTGCCTTCGCGCCGAGCAAGGTCGTTTCGACATCGAGATAGCCGAGCCCTGGCACTGTCTGCGGCGGACCTTCGATGCCCTCCGGATCGCCGACCGTGCGCCCGAGCATCTGATAGCCACCGCAGATGCCGAGCACATGCCCGCCGCGCCGGATGTGTGCGGCAAGGTCGACGTCCCAACCCGACGCACGCAAGGCGGCGAGATCGGAAATGGTCGACTTGGAACCGGGCAGGATGACGAGCGTGGCGGTGCCAGGCAACGCCTCGCCGGGACGTACGAACACGACATCGACGCTCTCCTCGAGCCGGAGCGGATCGAAGTCGTCGAAGTTCGAGATATGCGGATAGGTGAGAACGGCAATCAGCGGCTTGTTCGCGTCATCCGCGCGCTGCGAATAGGTATCGAGTGCCAGCGCGTCTTCCGCCGGCAAGCGCCGCGCGTCGGCGAAATATGGCACAAGCCCGAGCGGTGCCCATCCCGTCTGCGCAGCAATGGTGCTCATGCCATCGCCGAACAATCGTGCATCGCCGCGGAACTTGTTGACGAGAAATGCCTCGATCATCGCCGCGTCCTCGGGCGGCAGCACCGCCTTGGTCCCGACGAGACTTGCGATCACGCCGCCGCGGTCGATGTCGCCGATGAGCACGACCGGGACATCTGCCGCGCGCGCAAAGCCGAGGTTCGCGATATCGCCGGCCCGCAGGTTGACCTCTGCCACCGAGCCCGCGCCTTCGACGAGCACGAGATCGGCTTCGCCGGCGAGAATGCGGAAACTTTCGAGCACCGGCGCCATCAACGTCGGCTTCATGGCGAGGAACGCCGCCGACTCCGCGGAGCCGACGACCTTTCCGTGCACGACGACCTGAGCCCCGGTCTCGCTCTGCGGCTTCAAGAGCACCGGGTTCATATGCACGGTCGGCTCAGTCATCGCCGCACGCGCTTGCAGGGCCTGCGCGCGGCCGATCTCGCCGCCGTCCGCTGTCACGGCTGCATTGTTGCTCATGTTCTGCGGTTTGAATGGGCGCACGCGAAGCCCGCGCTGCGTGAACAGGCGTGCCAGCCCGGCGACGATCAGCGACTTGCCGACGTCGGAGCCCGTACCCGCGATCATGATCGCGCGCGCGGTCATGATCCGGGTTGCTTGAGTGAGAGCGGAAGCCCGGCCGCCATAAGCACCACGGTGTCGGCCATCGCAGCGACCGCCGCATTGAGGCGGCCCTGCTCGTCACGGAAGGCGCGCGCCAGTGCATTCTCCGGCACGATGCCGAGCCCGACCTCATTCGAGACGATCACGATGGGGCCAGCCGCGGCTTCTAGCGCCTGCAAAAGAGCGGTCCGCTCGGCCTCGACGTCGCGCTCCGCCAGCATGACGTTGCTGAGCCAGAGCGTGAGGCAGTCAATGAGCGTCGGCGCGCGATCGGCCCCATGCGCGCGGATGAGATCGGCCAGCGCCAGCGGCACTTCGCGCGTGACCCAGCCCGGCCCGCGCCGGGCGGCATGATGCGCAATGCGCTCAGCCATCTCGGGGTCACGGGCTTCCCCCGTTGCCACGTAGACCCATGGCCCCGGTTGGGACGTGACGAGCCCTTCCGCAAACCGGCTCTTCCCCGAGCGTGCACCGCCGAGAACGAGGGTAAGCCGAGGCAGAGGGGTGATCATGGCAGGCATTCCAGGCGCGAAAACCGCCTTTGTTTGACAGGACTTGCACGCAAAGGCTATCTCAATCCGCACCGGCCCGCCGCCCGGGCCGCATCCTGCCCAACAGCATCGAAAAGCCGTGACCGCTCTGCCCGAAACACCTGGCAGCGAAGCCGCTGCCGCCGCGACGATCTTCGTGTGCACGACCTGCCGGCGCAAGCGCGCGGACGTGCCGGAAGGCTACGATTTGCCCGGAAAGGGCCTCGCCCAGGCCCTCGAAAGCGAGGTCGCGCGCCGCGGGCTCTCCGACCTGACCGTCACGCCCGTCGAGTGCCTTGCCGTTTGTCGGCGGCCCTGTACGGTGGCTTTCGCGGGCCCCGCCAAATGGACCCATCTCGTGGGCGATCTCGACGCGGAAGCCCACGTCGGCGACATCGTGACAGCGGCCCTCGCGTTCGCCCGCGCGCCCGATGGCATCGTGCCGTGGGCCGAACGCCCGCAATCGATCCGCAACGGCGGACTGGCCCGCGTGCCGCCGCTGGGCTTCACGCCCAAGCCGGCATGAGCCACGCCCAGCCCGCGAAGCGACCATGAAACGCCCATGAACTTTCCGCCGGACATCTTTCCGCCGTTCCCGGACATGGCACCGGGCGAGGTCTGGCTGGTGGGAGCAGGGCCGGGCGATCCGCGCCTGCTCACCGTCATGGCCATCCACGCGCTGCGCTCGGCCGACACCATCGTTCACGACGCGCTTGTCGATAAGCGCATCCTGCGGCTCGCCCGCGACGGTGCGGAGATCCACTTCGCCGGCAAGCGCGGCGGCCGGCCGTCGCCGCAGCAGCGCGACATCAACGAGCTGATCGTCGCCGAGGCGAAGAAAGGCCGCCGCGTGCTGCGCTTGAAAGGCGGAGACCCGTTCGTGTTCGGCCGCGGCGGAGAGGAGGCGCACGCCCTCGTGCGCGAGGGCATCCCGTTCCGCATCGTGCCCGGCCTCACGTCGGGCCTCGCCGCGCCCGCGCTCGCCGGCATCCCCGCGACGACGCGCGACACGAACCACGCCGTTATCCTCGCCGCCGGACATCGCGCCGAGGGCGACAGCGCGAGCCGCGCCTGGGAAGCGCTCGCCGCTACCGGACAGCCGATCATTCTCTACATGGCCCTCGCGCAGCTCGAGGAAATCGCGGCAGCCTTCCTGCGCGGCGGCATGAGCCCCGACACGCCCGCCGCCATCATCTCGCACGCAACGAGCGAGGACGAGCGCATCGTCGAGACGCGCCTGTCGGACCTCGTGAGCGACGCCAGATCGAACGCCATCGAGGCACCCGCCGTCATCGTCGTCGGCGCCATCGCCGGTTTGCGCGCCGTGCTCGCCGCCGGCATGGTGAAGCCATGAGCGCGCCCGGCATTATCATCGCGGCGCCGGCCTCGGGTTCCGGCAAGACGACCGTGACGCTGGGCCTGATGCGTGCGCTCTCCCAACGCGGCCAGACGGTGCAACCCTTCAAATGCGGACCGGACTATATCGACCCCGCCTTCCACACCGCCGCCGCCGGGCGCGCGTCCCATAACCTCGACACCTGGGGCATGCGCCGAAGCGTCATCGAGAGCATCGTCCATCGCGAAAGCGAAGGCGCGAGCATCTTCATCGCCGAGGGCGTCATGGGCTTGTTCGATGGCGTGGCCGAGCCCGGCCAGACGAGCCACGCCTCGACCGCCGACCTCACCGCGTTGACTGGCTGGCCTGTTGTGCTGGTGCTCGACGTTTCAGCGCAGGCTGAAACGGCGGCGGCCGTGGCACTCGGCTGCGCGCGCTATCGGTCCGATGTAGAGATCGCAGGCGTCATCCTGAACCGCGTCGCGGGCGACGCCCACGCCCGAATGATCACGCCTGCGCTGTCCAAGATCGGCCTCAAGTGCTTTGGCGCCTTGCCGCGGCACGACGATCTCGCCTTGCCGGAGCGTCATCTGGGTCTCGTGCAGGCAACGGAGACCGGAGACCTCGACCTGCGGCTCGATCGCATCGCCGACGCCGTCGCGAATGCCGTCGATCTCGATGCCATTCTCGCCGCCGCTCGCCCCACCCGAATGCCGTGTGCCGAATGCCGCGTGCCGCTCCCCCCGCCGGGGCAGCGCATCGCGCTCGCCCAGGATGCCGCGTTCGCGTTTACCTACCCGCACATCGTTGCCGGGTGGCGGCGCGCCGGCGCCGAGGTGATCCCGTTCTCGCCGCTGGCCGATGAGGCGCCCGATCCGGCCGCGGACGCCGTCTGGCTGCCCGGCGGCTACCCGGAGCTGCACGCGGGCGCGCTGTCGGCCGCGGGCCGTTTTCATCATGGCCTCAAGACGCTCGCATCGAGAGGCATCACCGTTCACGGCGAATGCGGGGGCTACATGATGCTGGGCACAGGCCTAGTGGACGCGAGCGGCGCGCGCCACGCCATGGCTGGCCTGCTGAGCGTCGAAACCTCGTTCGCGGAACCCAGGATGACATTGGGCTACCGGCGCGCACGCCTGCTCACCGCATCGGCTCTTGGAGATCCCGGCACCGAGTTGATGGGGCACGAGTTCCATTTCGCCGCCGTGACGGCCAATGCCGATGAGCCGCTTGTCGCGGCGCAGGATGCGAGTGGCGTCGCTGTCGCCGAGCGCGGCGCACGGCGTGGATCAGTGACAGGTACCTTTCTTCATGTCATTGACAGGGCCGCATGATGGAAAAGGGCACCATAACCCCGCCGCGCTTCGGGCCGGACTTCACCGCCGCCTTCCGCGACCTCGTGCTCTGGCGCCGCGACGTGCGCCGCTTTCGCACCGATCCCGTCCCCGAGGCGCTTGTCGCGCGCTTGATCGATCTCGCCTGCCACGCGCCGTCCGTCGGCAACTGCCAGCCATGGCGGTTCGTGCTCGTCGCCGATCCCGCACGCCGCGAATCCGTACGTGCATCCTTCCGCCGTGCCAATCAGTCGGCTCTCGAAGGCTACAACGGCGAGACGCGCGCGCTCTATGCACGGCTCAAGCTCGAAGGCCTCGAGGCAGCGCCCGTCCAACTCGCCGTTTTCGCCGACGAGGCGACGGAGCGCGGCGCTGGCCTCGGCCGCCAGACCATGCCGGAGATGCTGCGCTATTCTGTGGTTGGCGCCGTTCACACGCTCTGGCTCGCAGCGCGTGCGGAGGGGATCGGCGTGGGCTGGGTGTCGATCCTCGAACCGGACGTCGTCACCGAGACGCTCGATGTGCCGGCCGACTGGACGTTGGTTGCCTATTTGTGCCTCGGCTGGCCGGTGGAGGAGCATCTCGATCCGGAACTCGAGCGCGCCGGGTGGCAGGCACGAGCGGCCGATGGAGATCTCGTCTTGCGCCGCTGACCCGGCGCGACGCGGCGCGCGCTTGTCTGTAGCCGCCGTCGGGAGTAAGCAAACGAGCAAATCCGCCAAGAGTCGAGGGTGTCCCGTGACAGCACGCATCTTCAAGCCGGCCAAGACCGCCATGCAGTCGGGCATGGCCCGCACCAAAGAGTGGCGGCTCGAGTTCGAATCGTCGACGCCGCGCCAGATAGACCCCTTGATGGGCTGGACCAGCTCGACGGATACGCGCACCCAGCTTCGCCTCGAGTTCGAGACCAAGGAAGAGGCCATCGCCTACGCGGAGCGCAACGGCATTCCCTACCGGCTGGACGAGCCCAAGCCGCGCGGCCTGGTGCGCAAGTCCTACGCCGACAACTTCAAGTTCGGCCGCATCGGCTCCTGGACCCACTAGGTTTAGCGATTTGCTGATCCCTATGTGATATCCGTGCTCGGGGTTGCGGGGGTGACTTTGCCGGCCTCCGCGGCTCTGGTAAGCAGAGAAACTTGCTTCTGGCCCGCGCAGGCGCACTGCGTCAGACCGGTAGCCGGCACGATCCCGTAGCTCAGCCGGATAGAGCAGCCGCCTTCTAAGCGGCAGGTCGCAGGTTCGAATCCTGCCGGGATCGCCACATTCCTCTCTATATATCAAACTGCCGTTAGTTCGATCCAGACGACCTCAGTCCGGCGAGGTGACATGGACTATTGCTGCCGATGATGGATGAACAGGTCGTGGCGTTGGCACGCCAGGCGATCGAGATGAGGATATTTCCAGGATGCGTGTTGGGTCTGGCGGACAACGGCCGTCATGATGTGCGCGCATTCGGGAAGCCTACATACGAGAGCGAGCAGCGCATTTCTGAATGCGTCATCTATGACGTCGCCTCCCTCACTAAGACCATCGCAACCGCTACGCTGATGCATCTCCTGATCGACGAGAGGCGTTGCGGCCTTCAGGAGCCGGTATGCAAGTACATTCCCGAGTTCGCTGCGAACGGCAAGGATAGGGTGCTCGTCGAGCATTTGATGAGCTACACGGTCCAGCTCGCGTCTTCATACGTTGACGATTGGAAAGGGGACACAACGCTTTGGACCTTTCCGGAGTTGTTGCGACTTTTCTACGGAGCACCACTTAAGGCCGTGCCGGGTGAGAGCTATCTCTATACGGACGCAACGGCCATCTTGCTGGGCGAGCTCATACGCCGGATCGCAGGAGCGGATTTGGACGTTCTGGCCGAGCAACGGATATTCTCGCCGCTGGGCATGGGGGACACCACGCTGAACCCCTCCTCCCAGGACAAAGATCGCATCGTGCCGACAGGATACCGCCCCGATGGAACGCAGCTATGGGGTGTTCCGAACGACGAAAAGGCGCATGTCGCGTACGCATCTGGAATGCAGTCGGGGCTGGCAGGTCTATTCTCCACCGTTCCGGACATCCTGAAGTGGGTCGAAATGATCTTCGGCGGAGGCCGTGTGAACGGGCGCAAGGTTCTCAGCTCCCGCGCAATCGAGCTCATGACGCACGATTACTATCCTGGAAAGAGCTTCCGCAGCGCGCTCGGCTGGGGCGACGGCCCGACATATCAATCGCTCAACGGCGCCGGTGGTAGGAGCATACTTGCCAAGGGTGGCTTTACCGGGTGCTTCATGGTAGGCGACGCCACTGCAAAGAAGGCGGTCGTCTTCCTATCGAACAGAGTCTATCCCGAGAGGCCGGTGGACGTGGAGCCTTGGCAAGAGTTCCGCAGGAATGTCGTTCGATGCATGTTTGGGTAGATTTTTGCGCCCATAATCCGGACTAGCCCCAACCGATGAACGCGCCGACCGACGAAAGCCAGCGGACCGCGGTGCTACCCGCCCTCACTGTTTACCTGCGCCCCCGCGTCCTGATCATCCTGCTCTTGGGGTTTTCCTCGGGACTGCCGCTGGCTTTGTCGGGCGAGACGCTGCGCGTATGGATGGCCGACCGCGGCGTCGACCTTGGCACCATCGGACTGCTCACGCTTGCAGGACTGCCCTACACCCTGAAGTTCCTGTGGGCGCCGGTCGTCGATGCATGGGACGTTCCCTATCTCTCGCGCCGTCTGGGGCGCCGCCGCGGCTGGCTGGTTGGCTCCCAACTCCTGCTGATGGCGACGATCGCGTTTCTCGGCACGCGCGACCCTCTGTCTGCCCCGCTCATGGTTGGATTTGCCGCGCTCCTTGTCGCTTTCGCCTCCGCCACGCAGGACATCGTTATCGACGCATTCCGCGTGCAGAGCCTGCCGGCCGACGAGCAGGCAGCCGGCATGGCAAGCTACGTTGCCGCGTACCGCGTGGGCATGCTGGTCTCCGGCGCGGGCGTGATCGGCCTTTCGGCATGGCTGGAGTCGCAGGGCCTGAGCAAAGAGGCGATCTGGCCGATCGCCTATGCCGGCGCCGCCTTGCTTGTGCTTGTCGGCTTGGCCGCCGCGCTACTGGCGCGAGAGCCGGCTGGCGTCGAGGACGATACGGCGGCCGTTCGTCCCGAGCCGCTCAAACGTCTCCTGGATACGGCGACGGGAGCATTCGCCGAGTTCTTCAAGCGTGACGCCGCCATCGCCGTTCTAGCCTTCGTCGTGCTCTTCAAGCTTTGCGATGCGTTGGCCGGCGCCATGACGGCGCCATTCGTTCTGTCGCTCGGCTACACGAAAGCGGAGTATGCGGCAATCGTTAAGGGTGTAGGGCTCGCCGCCCTGCTGGTCGGCGGATTTGCCGGCGGCGCCGTGGCGCGCGCCCTGCCCCTGATGAAAGCCCTCTGGATTGCCGCCATCATTCAGATGCTGTCCAACCTGGTATTCGTGTGGCTCGGATTGCAAGAGAAGAGTCTCTGGGCCCTGACGGTCGCGATCGTGGTCGAGAATTTTTCAGGTGCGATCGGCACGGTAATTTTCGTGGCCTACCTGTCTGCCCTCTGCCGCAATCCGCTCCACACCGCAACTCAGTACGCGCTGCTCACCGCGTTTGCGTCTACGGGGCGCACGCTCTTTTCATCCGGGACGGGCTTTGCGGCAGAAGCGCTGGGCTGGCCGGCCTACTTTGTCACTACGGCGCTCACCGCGCTACCGGCACTCGCCCTCATGATGTGGCTCAACAGACGCGACCACTTCCGCGCGCTCGAGCTAGAACGCAACAGTGCCAATCCTCGAACATAGAGCTTTGCAAATCGTGCCTTCGCCCCTCAAGCACGCTAGGTCGCGTCGACTGGTGCAGGCTTCTTCGCGTCGTCCGCGCTCCCGCGCCCTTCCGTCAGCCGTTGAAAGACCACGTACAGCATCGGGATGAGGAAAATGCCGAAGATCGCCGCTGCGAGCATGCCGGCGAGAACGGGCACGCCCACGGCGATCATGCTGTCCGCGCCGGGTCCGTTGGCGATGACCAGCGGGACGAGGCCCATGATGAAGGCGAAGCTCGTCATCATAACCGGCCGGAAGCGGAGCCGCGCGCCATCTACGGCGGACTCAAGAAGGCTGTCGCCGGCCGCCCGCCGCTCGATGGAGAACGCAACGATGAGAATGGCATTCTTCGCCGCCAGCGCAACGAGCACAACGAGGCCGATCTGAGCGTAAAGCGTGAAGCTCATGCCGAGCGTCCAAAGCGCACCGATCGCACCCAAAATGGAGACGACCACCGAGAGCAGCACGGGGATGGGAATCATCCAGCTCTCATACAAGGCGACGAGGAAGAGATAGGCGAACACCATGGCGAGCCCGAGCACGATCGTCGTCTGCCCCGCGGATTCGATCTGCTCGCGCGCCTGTCCCGTCCATTCATAAGCGTAGCCCGGTGGCAGCGTCTCGGCCGACACCTGCTCCATGGCCGTGATGGCTTCACCGGGACCGCGGCCGGGGGCCGGTCCGCCGTTGATCGAGATGGCGCGATAGTTGTTGTAGCGCGTCAGCGTTCTAGGTCCGACGTCGAGGCGGACGTCGGCGATGACCGACATCGGGGTCATCTCGCCGGCAGAGTTGCGCACATGGATCGATAAAATGTCGTTGATGTTGCCGCGAAACTGCTTTTCAGCCTGCATGCGCACGGTCCATGTGCGGCCATAGAGGTTGAAGTCGTTGACGTAGTAGCCGCCGAGCGTTGCCTGCAGCGCGGCGAACACGTCCGACAGCGTGATGTTGAGCGCGCGCGTCTTGTCGCGGTCGATGTCGAGGCGGATCTGCGGAGTCTCGGCTTCGAACGTCGAGAACACGGCTGCAAGCTCAGGGCGCTGGTTGGCCGCAACGATAAGTCCACGCATGGCGGCCGCCATATCGGCAGGCGCCTGTCCCTCGAGCGCCTCAAGGACGTACTCGAAGCCGCCCACCTGGCCGAGGCCGGAGATCGACGGCGGGTTCACGACGATGATCCGGCCCTCCGGAATGACGGAAAGCTTGCCGATCAGCCGCCCCGCAACGGTCGTCGAATGCATGTCGCGCGTCGTGCGCTCCGCATAGTCCTTGAGGCGGATGAACATGACGCCTGCGTTGGAGGCCGCGCCGCCGCCGAGGAAGTCGATGCCGAGAACGCTTGTCACGCCGTCGACCGCCGGGTCCTGGCGCACGATGGCTTCGGCCTTGGCCGCCGTCTCCGACGTCCGGTTCAACGACGCCCCGGCAGGAAGCGTGATCACGCCGATGACGAAGCCCTTGTCCTCGTCGGGCAGGAAGCCCGATGGCGTACGATTGAAGATGAGATACGTCGCGCCGGCGATGGCAATCAGCGCGACGATGCTCGCCAGCGAGACGGCCACCAGGCGCTTCACGACCGCCGCGTAGCCGTCGGCGATGGAATCGATGGCGTTGGTGATGTATTTCATCACGCCCGTCGGATGTCCCGGCTTGAGCAGGATGGAGCAAAGAGCCGGCGAGAGCGTGAGCGCGTTGATGGCCGAGATGACCATCGCGGCCGAGATCGTGACGGCGAACTGCCGGAACAGCACACCGGACGATCCGGACAGGAACGCCACCGGCACGAACACGGAGAGAAGCACCAGCGTGATGGCGACGACGGGTCCAGCGATCTCCGACATGGCCTTGCGCGTGGCATCGGCCGGCGACAGATGCGGCTCCTCGTGCATGACGCGCTCGACGTTCTCCACCACGATGATCGCATCGTCCACGACGATGCCGATGGCCAGCACGAGGGCGAGCAGCGAGATGGTATTGGCCGAGTAGCCTGCGGCCAGGAGAACGGCGAACGTGCCGATGATCGCAACCGGGACGGCGATCAGAGGAATGAACGTCGGCCTCAAGCGCCCCAGGAACACGAACACGACGATGGCGACGAGGGCGAACGCCTCCACCAGCGTGTGGATGACCTTCTCGATCATCGCCGAGACGAAATCGGCGGTGTTGTAGACGTAAGCGAACTCGACGCCGGCCGGAAAGCGGCTCCTGAGATCCTCCAGGCGCTTGGACACCGCCGTTGCTACGTTGACCGCATTCGCGCCCGGCGACAGGTAGATTCCGATCGGCGCGGCAGGCTTGCCCTCATAGCGCGCCTCCGTATCGAACGATGCGGCCTCGAGATCGATGCGCGCCACGTCGCGGACGCGCACGAACGAGCCGTCGCCCCCTGATCGCACGATGATGTTGCCGAATTCCTCCGTGGTGGAGAGGCGGCCCTTGGTCGTCACCGTGAGCTGCAGGCGCTGGTCGGTCGAGAGCGGTGCGGCGCCGATGCGCCCGGCGGCCGCCTGCAGGTTCTGCGACTGGATCGCGGCGATCACGTCCTGCGCCGAAAGGTCGAGGTTCGCGAGCTTCTGCGGATCGATCCAGATCCGCATGGCATAGTCGCGCGCACCGAAGATCGACGCGTCGCCGACGCCCGGGACGCGCTTCAGCTCATCGAGAATGTTGAGCGTGACGAAGTTGGAAAGGAAGAGCTGGTCCTTCTCGCCGGAAGGCGAGTAGAAGAGGAACACCTGCAGAAGGTCGGTCGAGACCTTTGCGATCGTAAGGCCGGTCCGGCGCACCTCCTCGGGAAGTTTCGCGGTCGCGAGGTTGGCGCGGTTCTGAACGTTGACGGTGTCGATGTCGGGGTCCGTGCCGAGCAGGAACGAGACCGTGAGCGTGTAGGACCCGTCGTTGGCCGAGGTCGATTTCATGTAGCGCATGCCGTCCACACCATTGATGGCGTTCTCGAGCGGCTGCGCGATGCTCTCTTCGACCGTGTTGGCGTCAGCGCCGGGGTAGGAGGCGCTGACCCTGACGGTCGGCGGCGCGATCTCCGGATACTGCGCCACGGGGATCACCTGGGTGGCAATGAGCCCGGCCAGCGTCAGAACGATCGAGACCACCATCGCGAGGCGCGGACGGCGGATGAAGACATCGAAGATCATGGTGCCGCTCCCACCCTACTGTTTCGCACTCACGTCTTCTTTGACCTCGCTTGGCTCCACGACGATGCCGGGCCGCACCTTCTGCTGCCCGCTCGTGATGACGCGCTCGCCTTCTTTGAGGCCGCTCTTGACCACGATCAGCGGACCGCGCTGCTCGCCGACCTCGATGCGCCGCGTCTCGACCTTGTTCTCGGGCGTCACCAGCAGCACATAGGCGCCTTGCTGGTCGAGCAGCAGCGCGGCCTGGGACATCATGAGTCTGAGCTCCGGCTTCTTGGACAGCACGCTGACGCCGACGATCTGCTGATCGACGAGCAACCGGTTCGGATTGGGAAACTCGGCGCGTACCGTGATCGTGTCCGTGCCTACATTGCCTTCGACCTCGGCGAACTGGACCGAGCCATCGTGTGCATAGGTGCTGCCATCGGGCAGTCTGAGCCGCACGAGAACGCTGTCGGCCGTGACACCCTCGCGCCGCACCGCGAGCAGGACGCGCTGCGGAACGGGAAATGCCACGAACATCGGATCCTGGCGCACCAGCGTGACTAGCGGATTGCTGGTCGGGCCCACATACTCGCCGATCGCATACGTCGCCCGTCCCGTGCGCCCTTCCATGGGGGCGTGGATTTCCGTGTAGCTCAGGTTGAGAGCAGCCTGCTTCACGGTCGCTTCCTGCGCCTGAACGGCAGCCTTGGCCTGGGCGAGCTTCGCGATGGCGTCGTCCAGCGCCGACTGCGGGGACGTGCCGCGTTCCGCAAGCGGCCTGGTCCGGTCGTAGGTGGCTTGCGCGAGTTGCTCCGCCGCCTGCGCGCTGGCGAGGTTTGCCTTGGCGAGATCCAGTGCCGCTTCGTACGGCTCCTTCTCGAGTGTGAAGAGGATCTGGTCCTTTTTCACCTCGCGGCCTTCGTCGAAGCCACGGCTGGCCAGGAAGCCGTCGACACGGGCACGAATGCTGACCTTGTCGATGGCCTCGACGCGGCCGATGTAGGAAGATTCGTCGACCGCGTCGCGCAGGCGCACGGTCTCGACGATGACGCTCGGAGGCGGAGCACCCGCGGCGGGTGCCTGCGCGAGAGCAGGGCCGGCAAGGGCCAGGAGCGCGAGCGCGGCCACGCCAAGTAGGGAACGCCCGGGCACCGACGGCAACCGCTCATCTCGTGTCACGATCATATCCCTCTCATCAGATGCCAACGACGTTCGCACAAACATCTACCACACGAGGCGCAGAATGGCCCTTGCTCGCGGCGTGCGCGCGGTCTATCGTTTTAGAAACGGAAACGTTTCCAAATGTCAAGCAGTCTCAAGAGTCCATCAGTCATCGGGCTAAAGCCGAAACGCGGCCGCCCGCCGGTCCTCACCGAGGACATGCGCAGGCAGCGCATCCTCGATGCGGCGGAGCGTGTGTTCACGGACATCGGCTATGGCGCGGCAACGATGGAGGAAATTGCGCGCGCCGCCGGCATGTCGAAGAAGACGCTGTACGGCATGTATCCCGACAAGCGCTCTCTCTTTACGGCGCTGACCAACGTGATCGAAATATATCCGGCAGCGGCGCTGGACCCTGACCCCGCCAACAGCCGCAAGGAGTTTCGGGCGCGGCTTCTGGCTCTCGCAGAGCTCGCGATGTCCAGGCGCCAGGTGGAAATGACTCGCCTCGTGATCTCTGAGGCTCGCCATTGCCCGGAGCTGGCCGAGGAGTTCCACGCCAAAGCGATGCACCAGGGCAGGGCTTACCTCGTCAACGCGCTGCAAACGTTCGCCGACGCCAATCCCGAGATCGAAATCCCGGATATCGAAGGCACCGCGGTAACTCTGTTCGCAGCCATCCTGGGCGACATGCACTTTCGCGCCTTGCTCGGTGAGAACGTCGCGTCGAGGCGCAAGCTCGAGGCTCACATCGACAAGGCGATAAACCTTGTCCTTCCAAATTTGGGGCGACACTGATTTTTGAGTAACGGCTTGCAGTGTATGCTGCAGACTTGAATTTTGGGAGTAGGAGCCATGCCGGGCATCTCCTGGCTGCTGCAGCCGGTCATGACAGCCGCCGCCTTCATCACCACGTGGTTCGTGGCAGAGGACTCGGCGAATTTCGGCGTGGTTCAAATGGCGATCGCCGTGCTTCTCATTACCTCCGTCGTCGCCATCGCCACGTTCTGGCGGCCGATCGTATCCTGGATCAGGGCACCCTGGAGGTAGGGGAGCGAACCGCCGCGCCGGCATGGCGGTTCGCGCCTTCGACCTAAATCCGAACCTCGGACAGCTTGCGCAGACGCAGCGCGAACATCACGAGCAGGATGCCGTACATGATGGCGAACGCGCCGATGACGAGCACCATCGCCAATGCGCCGGCCTTGGGCCACATCGCGAGCAGAACGCCGAACGCCACCGACAGAACGCCGCTTGCGATGAGCAGCCATTCATCGGTCAGCTCTTCGCGCAGCTTGAACGCGCCGATGATCTGCATGACGCCGGTGGCGATCGCCCATCCGGCAATGAACAGCAGCAGAATGAGCGCGGTGATCTGCGGCCAGAGCAACGTCAGCACGCCAGCCGCGATGCCGAAAAAGCCGACCAGCGCCAGCCACCAGCGCGGCGCCGGAGCCCCGCCCCGGATGGCCGCCACGATGGCGAGGATACCGTCCGCGAAAGCAAAGGCACCATAGAGCAGCACCAGCGAGATCAGCGTAATGCCCGGCCAGACAAAGGTCAGGACGCCGAACACGATGGCAAGGATTCCGCGGAGCAGGATGAGCCCCCAGTTCCGAGCAAGAGCGTCCAGCATGGGACGCATCCGAACGGTGCCCGGCGGGTAGGTGGTAGGTGACGTCTGCATAGCCATTCTCCCAGACATAAGACTGGAAATGGCAGCTCGGATCCCCATCCACCCAAAGCTTTGACTCCGAACCTGCCGCTTCTCAATGGGAATATTTTGCGGCTGCCACGCACGAAAGTCCGAACTCCGCAGCGGGCTTGGTTAAGCGAAGGCAAAGCCGCCGTTGTTCGCCGTGCGTGGCTCAGGCCTTCCGGCAGCCGTCCTCGCCGGGCACCATGCCGCTCTTGGGCACCAGCCGTTTGCGCGCGCACTGTTCGACAAGCAACTCGCGCATCTTGCTCTCCCGCTCTTTCCACTCAGGCTTCCCGGCGAGATTTTCGAGCTCCATCGGATCGGCGGTCACATTGTACATTTCGTACTCGGTCGGCACGGGCTGCGTCTTCACCGTCTCCTGGTAGATGCGACGCGAGCTGCCGTCGTCCTCGCCCTCGCGCCCCAGTGGCTTGTTGACGACATCGCGCACGCCATCCGCACCCGGAGTGCCCGGCGCACTCCAGTAGCGGGGATGGTCGAAATAGCGCGAGTACTTCCAGATCTCGCCGTCGATCGCCGCGATCACGCTCTCGACGTGGTTCGGCTGCGCGACGGAATCGTAGGTGATCCCGATGAAGTTCTTCTGGTCGAGGCCGCGGCTTGGGTCGTCGTCGGTCATGAAATAGATGGGTTCGGCGACTTTGTCGGGCGCCACCTCGCCGCGGATCAGGCGAGAGAGATCGCGGCCCACGAGCGGCAAGGCATCGGTGAACCCGCCCGCGATTGCCTCCCGGGCCGCGTTCTGATCGACACCCGCGAGCCCGAGGATCGTCGGCGCGATGTCGATGTGGCTGGTCGGGATCGGAACCGTGCGCGCTTGCGCGTTGCCCGGCAGAGAGACCACGAGCGGAACCCGCACGGCCTCCTCGTAGGCCATGTACCATTTCTGATGCAGGCCGCCGTGCGCGCCGAGGAGGTCGCCGTGGTCGGACGTGAAGACGACGATGGTATCCCTGCGGAACCGCGTCGCATCGAGCGCCGAGAGCACCTCGCCTAGATGCCGGTCCACGTCCGCATGCAGGCGGTAGTAGAGCCGGTAGTACTGCTTGCTCGCGAAGGCGGGCTGCATGAACTTGCTGTAGGCGTCCTTGTAGGACCTCTGGCACGACGGCTTGTCGTCGAGCTTCTCGAGCCGTGTGCGCCCGAAAAGGCTGGCGTCGAACGGCTCTTCGGGCACGGTGTCGGGCACGCTGAAGTCGTAGACCGCCTGCCGGTCCGCGGCGAGGTTGGCGAAGAACCCCCAAAGCGCGATGTCGTGCGGGTTGGTGAAGGACGCCATCAGGAACCAGGGGCGGTCGTCATCGGCCGCATCGAGTTCCTGCAGTGTGCGCACTACCTGGGTCGAGATGGCCTGGTCCCGGCCGAGGCGGCCTTGTCCTGCGCACGAGCCTGACCTCAACGGATCCGACCCGTGCGGCTCGGGACCCACCCAGCCGGAGAATCCGAACGGCTCGAGCGTGTCGGCCTTGAGGTAGACGGCTTCCTTCTCAAGGTCGGTGACGCCGTTCGAGTCATAGCTCGTGATCACTTGCTCGGTGCCGGGGATCTTGAGATCCGCTTCAGTGGCGTGCCACTTCCCTTTCCAGATCGTGCGATAGCCGGCGTGGCGCAGGTAATGGCCCAACGTCGGCACGGAGCCCGGCAGCAGCCAGTGCATGTCAGGATCGTTGGCGGCCTTCGCGGCCCCGTCCGTGCTCGCGACCCCGTGCAGCGATGGGTAGTGTCCCGTATAGAGCGAGGTCCGGCTCGGCACGCACGCAACCGACGCCACGTAGTGCCGCTCGAACGAGACGCCACGCCGCGCGAGCTTGCCCTGGGCCGGGAGATACGTCGCGCGGAACTCCTTGAGCGCGGCACTCTCGTAGACGGTGGGAAAACGTTGCTCGTCGACCAGCAGGAACAGGATGTTCGGCTTTTTCTCACCCGAAGGCGGGGTCTTCTTTGCCGCTGTCGCTTCCGAGCCCTGGAGCCCCGCGGCGCCCGCAGCGCCCGCCAGCCCGAGCTTTAACGCGCCCCTTCGCGTAAGCCCTTCTTTCTCAGCCATTAATGTCCCCCCAGGCGCATGGCTTCTCCGCATGAAGACAAGTATGGCGGGGCGGGCTTAGCCAGTGCAATAGGGAACCGTGCTTAGTTGCGCCCCCTAACGCGGTCTCGGCGCCTAGCTGCGGAGGGCTTACCGGGGTGCGGCGTGGCCGTCCTGGGACGGACTGGCATCGGCGCACCGCTCGAACTCGAGTTCGACGGTCGCATGATCGATCCCGAACGCGGACTTGAGGCGCGCCTTGATGGCCGATGTAAGCGCCTCCGGCGCCGCAACCTCAGGCGAGATCCGCGCATGCAGCGTGACGAGAGGCCGATCCTGGCTGAGCGACCATGCGTGGACGTGGTGCACGTCGAGCACACCGGGCACGGAGGCTTCGAGGTCGGCCTCGATCTCGCGTGGGTCGAGACCGACCGGCGTCCCTTCGAGCAGGATATGGCCCGCATCGCGCACGATCCGCGCCGCCGATCCGAGGATGAGCACCGCCACCAGCACCGACAGCATCGGATCGATCGGTGTCCATCCCGTCGCGAGGATTACAAGCGACGCCGCAAGTGCCGCCACAGACCCCAAAAGATCGCCCATGACATGCAGCGCGGCGGCGCGCACGTTGAGGTTTCCGTGATCGCCGCCCTGCAGTAGCCAGAAGGCCAGGATGTTGACGCCGAGTCCCGCGAGCGCCACCCAGAACATGACGCCGCCGAGCACGGGCGACGGCGCATTGAGACGGTGTACCGCTTCCACCACGATCCAGCCGGCGATGGCAAACAGAGCAAGCCCGTTGGCGAACGCCACCAGCACCCCGAACCTGTCATAGCCGTAGGAGCGGTGCGGGTCGGCCGGCCGGCGCGCGACGCGGAACCCGAGCCACGCGAGCACGAGCCCCGCGAAGTCGGTGAGCATGTGCCCGGCGTCCGCAATCAGCGCGAGCGATCCCGAGATCATGCCGCCCGCAACCTCGGCCAGCATGAAAAGGCCGGTGAGCAGCGCCGCAAGCCCGATGCGCCGCTCGCTGGCGCCGGCGCCATGCACGTGGTCATGGCCGTCACCATGCCCGTGCCCGTCGGAATGCGCGTGCGTGTGCATGATGTTGAAAGTCTCCCAGGCGCTGCAGACTTTCAAGAGCGGTGAGGGCAGGTGCGGCCTAGCCGCCGAAGTCGTAGGCCGCGAGCGCAGCCAGGTTCAAGATGTCGGCTTCTTTCGCGCCGAACGTCGAGATCTGCACGCTCTTCTCGAGGCCGACCAGCAGCGGGCCGATCAGCGTCGCGCCGGCAAGCTCCTTGAGCATCTTGGTGGAGATGGAAGCGGCATGCACGGCCGGCATCACGAGCACGTTGGCAGGCCCGGTGAGTCGGCAGAACGGATAGTGCTTCAGAAGATCGGCCGAGAGCGCCACATCGGCCGCGATGTCGCCGTCGAACTCGAAGTCGACGCCGCGCTCGGCAAGAATGTAGGCCGCCTCCCGCACCTGGTTGCCGCGCTCGCTGAGCGGTTGGCCGAACGTCGAGTAGGTGAGCAGCGCGACGCGCGGGTCCATGCCGAACTTGCGCGCTGCCTGTGCCGCCTCCGTCGCGATGTCGGCAAGCTCCTCGGCGGTCGGCATCTCATGCACGTTGGTATCGGCAACGAGCACGCCGCGGCCGCGGCAAAGGGCGAGGCTTACGCCGATCACATGCCGGCCCGGCTCGGGATCGATGACGCGGCGCACGTCCTGGAACACGCTTGCCCAGTTGCGCGTGACGCCCGCCACCATGCAGTCCGCATGCCCGTGCGCGACGAGGAGCGCCGCGAACACATTGCGCTCGTTCATGACGAGCCGCAGGCAGTCGCGCTTGAGGAAGCCGCGCCGCTGCAGGCGCGAATAGAGAAGCTCGGTAAACTCTTCCGTCAGAGGCGAGTTGCGCATGTCGATGATCTCGAATGCGTCCCGCATGCGGATACCGGCTTCGCGGATGCGCTCGCGCACGACCTGCTCCGTGCCGACGAGGACGGGCGTTCCCAGTCCCTGCGCCAGATAGCTGTTGGCGGCGCGGATCACGGCGGGATCCTCGCCCTCGGCGAACACGATGCGCTTGGGCTCGGCGCGCACCTGCTCGAAGATCGAATGCAGCCAGTCCGAGACCGGATCGAGCCGCGCATTGAGCCGCGAGACGTAGGCGTCCATGTCGACGATCGGCCGCCGCGCCACGCCGGAATCCATTGCGGCCTGCGCAACGGCCGGCGGCACGCGGCTCATCAACCGGGGATCGAACGGGGCCGGGATGATGTACTCGGGTCCGAACGTCGGGCGCCGTCCGAGGAACGCCGCCATCACCACGTCGGGCACGTCCTCCCGAGCAAGCGCCGCCAAGGCCCGCGCGGCCGCAATCTTCATGTCGTCGTTGATCGTGCGCGCCTGAACGTCGAGTGCGCCGCGGAAGATGAACGGGAAGCCGAGCACGTTGTTGACCTGATTCGGATAGTCCGACCGCCCGGTGGCGACGATCGCGTCGTCGCGCACGGCATGGACCTCCTCAGGCGTGATCTCGGGATCTGGGTTGGCCATCGCGAAAATGATCGGCTTTGCCGCCATCGCAGCGACCATCTCGCCCGTCACCGCACCTTTGGCGGAGAGACCGAAGAAGGCATCCGCGCCGTCGAGGGCTTCCGCCAGTGTGCGCGCCTTCGTCTTGCAGGCGTACGTGCTCTTCCACTGGTTCATGCCCTCTTTGCGGCCTTGGTAGATGACGCCCTTGGTATCGCAGAGTGTGACGTTCTTGGGCTGGAGACCGAGCGCGACGGCAAGCCCGATGCAGGCGATGCCGGCCGCGCCCGCGCCGTTCACGACAAGGCGGCAGTCGGCGATGTCGCGTCCGGTGAGCTCGAGCGCGTTGATGAGCCCCGCCGCCGCGATGATCGCGGTCCCGTGCTGGTCGTCGTGAAAGACGGGAATGTCGAGCAGCTCCTTGAGACGCTCCTCGATGATGAAGCAGTCCGGCGCCTTGATATCCTCGAGGTTGATGCCGCCGAAGGAGGGACCGAGGTAGCGGACGCAGTTGATGAACGCGTCGACGTCCTCGGTGTCGACGAGCAGGTCCATGGCGTCGATGTCGGCAAAGCGCTTGAACAGCGCGCCCTTGCCTTCCATCACCGGCTTCGAGGCGAGCGCGCCCAGATTGCCGAGAC
>CAZDUD010000021.1:0-44422 GCA_964508485.1 uncultured Hyphomicrobium sp.
ACATGACCGATGCCGCAACGGTGCTCGGCGCCATCAAGACGCGCATCGACATCCAGAAGGACTTCGCCAAGAGCCTCATGGATGCCATCGACACCGGTGTCGGTCAGCTCGTCGACGCAGATATGAACGAGGAATCGACCAGACTTCAGGCCCTGCAGGTCCGCTCGCAGCTCGGCGTCCAGGCTCTCAGCATGGCCAACCAGTCGGCACAGCTCATCCTCAGGCTGTTCCAGTAAGCCTCGACACGCTTCTCCGCTTCCAGGGAAAGCCGCGGCCCATCCGGGTTCGCGGCTTTCGCTTTTGATTCGCTCGCTCGGAGCAAGCGCCCGCCGGCCACACGCTCCCCTCCGTAATCCCCGCACAAGGTTCGGACGAAACAATGTCGTACGAATCGGTGAAGGGGCGCTGGAATGAGCAGTATCAACACCAATGTCGCGGCAATGACCGCGCTGCAAACCCTGGCCCAGACCAATAAGGAATTATTGGTCACTCAGAACCGTGTCTCGACCGGCCTCAAAGTCAAGGATGCTTCCGATAACGCCGCCTACTGGTCGATCGCGACCACGATGCGCAGCGACCGCGCGGCGGTTTCGACTGTCGAGGATGCGCTCGGTCTTGGTGCTGCAACCATCGAAGTCGCCGTGACGGCGCTGAACAGCGCCATCGAAAGTATCACGAAGATCAAAGCCAAGCTGGTCGCGGCCCGCGCTCCTGGATTGGACCGCGGCAAAATCCAGAGTGAAATCGCGGAGCTGCAGGCGGAGCTGAGAAACACGGCTGGATCGGCAGTGTTCTCGGGCGAAAACTGGCTGCAGGGCGATTCGAGCGGTCCCACGACAAAGACCATCGTGGCCTCGTTCTCCCGTGACAGCACAGGATCCATCACCATCGGAACGATCGAGATCAATATCGGCCCGACGGGTACTATGCTGTTCGACACGATCAGCAGCGGGTCCGCGTCCGGCATTCTCGACACGGTTGCCACCTACGCGCTCGCGAGCGGTACGGTCACCTACTCCATCGCGGGTGTGGGCACCGGCATCGACATCAGCGCTATCACGGACGACCCGACCGACCTTCTCGGTATCGAGGCAATGGTCGACGGGGTGGACGCCGCGCTCAACACGATGACGGATGCGGCAACGCTACTCGGCGCGGCCAAATCGCGAACGAGCCTGCAGAAGGATTTCGTTAACAAGCTGATGGATTCGATCGATACCGGCATCGGCCAGCTCGTTGATGCGGACATGAACGAAGAGTCGACGCGGCTGCAAGCTCTGCAGGTCCGGCAGCAGCTCGGCGTGCAGGCGCTTGGTATCGCCAACCAGTCGGCGCAGATGATCCTGAGGCTCTTCCAGAGCTAAGCTCAGTCAGCTGTACGCAGATTAATTCAAAGGCCACGACAAACGTCGTGGCCTTTGTCTTTTGGGCGGTTCGCCTTCCTCCGCGCCGCCGTGGCAATTCCCGCGCAAGCTTGATTTCTCAAAATATCGTTCGGCTTCAATCCGTAAATGCGCGCAGGCAACTGGGTCGAGAATGCTCGGGCTCGAACAACTTGAGAAACTTTGGGGGAACCTGCTTGCGCTCGGGACCAAGCGTCTTGCGGCGCTTGGTCTGGTCGGGCTCGCAGTGTTCGCGTCAGTTGCCGTCGGCAGCTATTACCTCAGCCGGTCCGACTACGATACGCTCTACGCCGGCCTCAATGCTCAGGATGTCAGCCGGATCGGTGCCGTGCTCAAGGAGGCGGGTATCGACTTTGACGTCAACGCGGAGGGAACCAAGGTCATGGTTCGCCGCGAGGAGACGGCGCAGGCCCGCATGCTGCTCGCGGAGAAGGGGCTGCCGTCAAGCTCCAACGCGGGCTACGAGCTGTTCGACAAGCTTGGTCCCATCGGTCTAACCTCCTTCATGCAGGAGGTCACGCGCGGGCGCGCCATCGAGGGCGAGCTTGCGCGGACGATTCAGTCCATGAAGGGCATCAAGGCCGCACGGGTGCATATCGTGCTGCCGGAGACGGGGTCCTTCCGGCGCGGCCGGCAGCCGGCGTCCGCATCGGTCGTCATCCGCACGGAGACGGCGGCCGATACGTCGATGACGCAAGCCATCCGCCATCTCGTCGCGGCGGCTGTTCCCGGACTGGATATCGACAACATCAGCATCTCCAACGCGGACGGGACCGTGCTGGCGTCGGCAGGGGACGCCAGCTCGACGGCGGGCAGCCGGAAGCTCGATCTGGAGCGCACCGTCAGCAAGGATCTCACCGACAACGTGCGCAAGACGCTGGCGCCGTATCTTGGACTCGACAATTTCGAGGTCAACGTCGCGGCGAGCCTCAACATCGACAAGCGGCAGACCCAGGAGACGACGTTCGATCCGGATTCCAAGGTCGAGCGGTCGCTGCGCGTCGTGAAGGAAACCGGAAAGCAGGAGAACACGGCCAGCCGTTCGCCAGTCGGCGTCGAGCAGAACGTGCCCGATCAGGCCGCCGACGGATCCGGTGGCGATCAGTCGAAACGCACGAACGAGAAGCGCGAGGATCTGTCGAACTACGAGCTCAACTCGAAGACAGTCCAGACGACGAGTGAAGGCTATCGCATCGAGGGGCTGACAGTTGCGGTGGTGCTCAATCGCAAGCGTCTCTTGGAAACGCTCGGCGAGTCGGCGACGCCTGAGGCGATCCAGTCCAAGGTGAAGGAGATCGAGCGCCTGGCCAGCACGGCGGCCGGTTTCGATGCCAAGCGCGGGGACCAAATCAGCGTGGAGGCCGTCGAGTTCGCCGAGGATGGTCGCGCGAGCGATGGCTTCGATAGCGCAAGCCTCATGGGTCCGCTGATCGGCCTCGCCACCGGGCTCATCAAGGCGCTGACGGTTCTGGGTCTGGTCTTCATCGTGGTCTCGTTCGGCTTGAGGCCGGTGACGCGGTTGCTGCTCGAGCAGCGCGAAGGGCAGGTCGCGGGCGGGGCGCTTGCGTCCGCCGGCGGCGGGGACGACGGCTCTCTGCTGACGGCAACAGAGGAGCCCGAGGTGCCGGCCCTCGATTCCAGTGCCGCGACAGCGGAGCTGCTCGGGATCAAGCGAGAGCCGAACTTGATTGCCGATATCACAACCGACGTCATGCGGCTCTCGCAGCGGCGGCTCGAGCAGATGGTTGCGCTCGACGAGGAACAGGCCGCCAACATCCTCAAGGCGTGGATGCGTGAGGGCGTCGCATGACGGCGCTTCCGGTTGCCTTCTACCTCAAGGAACTCTCCGGAGAGGCGTCCCGCCGACGCGGTTTGGCCGCGCTCAACCCGGAAGAGGCTTCCGACCTCGAATTCCAGATCAAGGAAGCGCATGCGCGTGGCGTTGCCGAAGGGCGCGCTGCCGCCAAAGCAGAGCACGAGGCGGCTGCCGAGGCACATGCCGCCGCACTCCAGAAAACGCTTGCATCCGAGCGGCAGAAATGGGCGACCGAACAAGGTATGCATCTCGCCACGCAGATCGGCGCGGCTTTCGAGGATCTCGAGAGACGCATCTCGGATCTCGTGGCTGATGTCCTGAAGCCTGTTCTGCACGATCAGGTCCGCGTCAAAGCGGTCGAAGAGCTTGCTCGTTCGCTCGACGGTTTGCTGTCCAAGGGCGAGTACGCGAAGATTGCGATATCGGGCCCCGCCGATCTTCTGGATCGGATGAAGGAAGTCCTTGCTGCCGATCATGCCGGTTTGACGTTCGTTACGGACGCGGGGGCGATCGATGTCACGGTCAACGCCGACGAGACCGTTCTTGCGACGCAGATCGGGACGTGGGCGGGTGCCATCACGGGAGGCGATCCATGAGCGCCGAAGGCGATGTAACGGCTCCGCACGAGGTCGTCATCGTTCGCCGTCGCGGCGGCGAGGGAGACGACGGGCACCATGGCGGTGCCTGGAAGATTGCGTTCGCCGATCTCATGACGGCGATGATGGCATTCTTTCTCGTGATGTGGCTGCTCAATGTCTCCGACAAGGAGAAAATCCAGCAGATCGCCACCTATTTCAATCCGCTCAAGCTCAATTCAAAGCGGCCGACCGTGAAGGGCATCCAGGAGGAGCAGGAAGCACCGAAAGCTGCGCCTTCAGAGGACGCTGCCGACAACGAGTCCAAGCTCAGTGCGGTCGAAGGTGAGCACAAGAAGAAGGGTGGCGCTGCGTCCGGCGGGGACGGCGTGCGTCCCGAAGGCTCGGCCCAGCAGTCCGAGGAGGAGCTGTTCAACGATCCCTACGGGGTGCTGGCGCGTCTTGCCGCGACGGCCGAAGGTCAGTCCAGCGAGAGCGACGTTTCGAAGAACGATACCAGCCTCAGCAGTGGCGAAAGCTACAGCAATCCATTCGATCCGTTCGGCGGCCAGGCGAGCTCGCAGCCGAAGTCCGTCCAGAGCGAGCATGAGCAGCTGACGCTCACGGACCCTGGCGCGCATCCGCTTCCGCCGGGCCTCGAGAAGCCGCTCGAGGTGAAGCCGGATGCTGCCGAGGATGCGGCGGCGCCCAAGCAGGGATCGCCGGCCGACGCGGCGGGCAGCGACAAGAATGTGCAGGCGCTCTCCGAGGCGCTTTCAAAGGCGCTCGGCGATCTTGCGCCCGACAAGAAGCCGAATATCGAAGTCAAGCGCGTCGACGAGGGTATTCTGATCAGCCTCACGGACGATTTCCGCTTCGGAATGTTCGACAGTGCGTCGGCAAAGCCGCGCCCCGAGCTGGTCGTGGTCATGGAAAAGATGGCCAAAGTGCTGACGTCGTTCGAGGGCGGCATCCTCGTGCGCGGTCACACGGATGCGGTGCCGTTCCGGACGGAGCGCAACAATAACTGGCGCCTCTCGATGTCACGCGCGCAGATGGCCTACTACATGCTCGTGCGCGGCGGCGTGGACGAGAAGCGTTTCCAGAGTATCGAGGGGCACGCGGATCGCGCGCTCAAGATTCCGTCCGATCCCAACGCGGCCGAGAACCGTCGGATCGAGATCCTGGTGAGGCCCAAGCCGTGACCGCTCTTTTTATCCGGCGGTTGGTCCCGTTTGTCGCCGGCTTCCTGGTCGGCGCGGCCGGCGCATCCCAGATTTTCGTGACCGGCGCCGTGGCGGCCGCGGACCACGCCGAGGCACCGCACGGTGCGGCGAGCGAAAGTGCCGCTGCGGCGACCGAGGAAGGGGACGAGAAACCCGCGCCGCCGCCGCTCTGGCCCGAGGTTTCGGCCGTCGAAGCCGAGAGACAGCCCTACATGCTGATCCGGTCGTTGCGTTCGGTGCAGGACGAGGTCGCGTCGGGCAGCGTCTCGGCCCATGAGCGCCAACGTCAAATGATGCGCGAGATCGGCACGCAGATGACCGAGCTGCCCGTTGCGGTCTGGGATGACGTACGCAACGTGCGCGCGGCGATCTTTTTCGTGCTCTCCGGCGGAAATCCGGTGGTCCTCAAGCCCATCCTGGATCGGCCCAAGACGCCGTATATCGAACGGCGCGCGTTGCGCGGCGCATTGGCCTATGGCGAGGGGCGCGTCGTCGATGCGCTCGGTCTCTTGAGCAAGCTCGAAGCCCGCAAGCTCGATCCCCTGCTTGGGGGCATCGTGGCGCTCATTCAGGGGACGCTCGCCAGCCGCAAGAATCCGGTCAGGGCCATCGCATTCTTCGATGAAGCGCGTCTTCTGTCGCCCGGCACACTGATCGAGGAGGCCGCTCTCCGGCAGCAAATCCTCCTGCTTGCCCGCGAGGGCGAGCTCGAACGCTTCGACCTTCTCACGGCGCAGTATGGCCGGCGCTTTCCCAACTCTCTCTTCGCGCACAGCTTTCGCCGTCAATTCTTCGCGGGTGTCGCGAAGCAGAATTTCAAGCGCGCCTCCGAGTGGATCTCGCGGACCGAGACCGAGCTCATGAGAGTGCCTGCAGCGGAGCGTGTCGGGCTTTATCTCGCGATCGCCGAGGAGGCGACGAAGGGCGGCAACGTCGATATCGCGCGGTTCGCGGCCGGAAAAGCGCGCGAGCTTTCGCGGGCCGACAGCCGGTCGTTCCAGCGCGCGGCGCTTTTCGAAGGCGCGGCGCTCGCGGCCACGGAGAACTTCGGGCAGAGCCTCGATATGCTCAACAAGGTCGATCCCACGAAGCTCACCGTGCCGGACCGCGAGATTCGCGACTCGGCGCTGGCCGTTGCGGGTGCTGTCGGGAAGTGGCCGTCCCCGCCGGAAAAACTCGATGAGCCGGAGCCTGAGGCGGTCGCGCGCGCGCAGGCCCTGCTGACGAAGGTCGATTCGCTTTTGGGAGGATCCACACCGTGAGCGCTGCACAGGTCTTGACCTCGGGACCGGTCACGCCGTCCTCGACCGCGCGGACGTCTTCGAACGGACCCGCTGCGGAAGGAGGCGATACCTCGTTCCGCGATGCGCTCGAGACGGCTTCGCGTTCCCGCGACGCGGCCGAAAAGGGACAGAGCCGTCCGTCCTCGGATCGGGTGCGCGGAAGCAAAGGTAACCGCGATGGCGACGGCACGGATGGCGAAGGCGACGCGCAAAGCGGCGATGCCGGTACGGCTCGCTCGGAGCCGATCACGGCAGCCGATCTTTCGGCCCTGCTCGCGGCGCTGGGCGTCAGGTCTGAAGCCGATGGCCGTGCAAGCGGAGTCGTTGCGGCCGACGAAGTTTCGTCGCAGGCATCCCTTGCGGCACCACCGGAGATGGAGTCCTGGCTTCTGAGTGGCGTCGAGGAGGGCGGCGAGACGCTCGACGCCGCGAAGCTGCTCGCGCTGTTGCGATCGGGATCAGCAAGCCCTTCCGATCTTGCGGCGGAAAGCGTCACGATCAAGGTCACGGTTGCCGGTCAGGAGACGCATCTCGCGCTCGACCAGGTTTCCGCCGAGGCTCTTTCGGCGTTGTCCGCGGCCCAGGATGAGGCCACGCCGGCAGAGGGCAAGGGCGGGGCGGCGCTCGGGGCCGCGCTTTCGCAATCGGCGGACGCTGCCGCGCGGCTGGTGCTCAAGCGCGAGCCCGCCAGCGCCGGGTCGGAGGCGAAGTCCGAACCCGATGTTGCGCCCCGTGCCGTGACGACCGCGGAAACCTGGAGCGGTCGCGGCGACGCGGGGACATTCGCGGATCAGGGAATCGCCGGGCAAGACGGACGGCAGCCGGATGGGCGTGGCTCCTCCGGTGCAAACTCGCAGCAGCATGGGTCTGGCGCGTTTGCGGCGGCCTTGGCCGGGGGCAATCTGCTTACGGCCGGCGGTGTGGGTGAGGCCACAGGCTTGGATGCTGCCGCCGAGCCTGTGAGCGATCAGATCGCGCAGCATGTGCGCGCCGAGCTCAAGGCCGACGGATTGGGAGACGCATCGTCGGAAGGCGTGGTGAAGGTGCTCAATCTCGAGCTCAAGCCTGCCAACATGGGCAGCGTGACCGTGCGGATCGCGCTCAAGGACAACGCGATCACGGTCCATCTCGAGGCGCAGAGGAGCGCGACGCTCGCGGTTATCGAGCGCGAGCGCGAAGCGCTGACCAACGCGCTCGAATCCGCGGGTTACTCGGTCGATGGGATCACCGCCGCTCCGCAGGGCGAGATGGGCCGGTCACTCGGCGGGACGTTCGCTGGTCTCGGCAACTCGGGCTCGCCCTCATCTCAGGGCGGGCCATTCGCCCAGGGGCAGGGCCTTCCCAATTCATCCGGCGGTCAGGGCGGCTCGGCGCAGGCGGGGGGTGGACATTCCCCTTATCGTCACCCATCTGACGATAAGGATACCGGTGGCGGAGGCATTCGCAGGGGACAGGACGGCCTCTATGTTTAAGGCCATGTAAACAGCGTCGTGTATGCGAGTTCGCGTATGGGTGTGATCTACCTATCGGATGTCAGACGAGCGGCGAAAGCTATGGCAAGCACAGGACTTCTTGGGCCGTTCCGGCTCGCTTACGACGAGATCAACAACTCCATTCCGCGCGTTGCTCCGGGCGCCTTCGTTCTCGGCCACAAGGGTCCGGATGGCCGGTTCTATATCGATTACGTAGGGCGTGCAGATCAGGATATCCGCGACAAGCTTCTGCAGCTCATCGGGTCAGGCAACATGTTCAAGTACAAGTGCGTGACGACGGGCGAAGCGGCTTTCCACGCGGAGTGCGAGCTGTTCCACGACTTCCAGCCGCCGGGGAACCGCATGCATCCCGACCGGGCGCCGGGCACTAATTGGGAATGCCCGAGGTGTCGGTTTTTCCGTCTTCAAGGGCGAGCATAGCCATGATGTCGGTCAGGGCTGCCTGGTAGCCGTGGTGCCAGTAGGCGCGCTCGGGCGTGTGGGCGTCGAGGTGACGCTGATCGACATCCGTGTAAGGGGCTTCCTCATCGAGCCACTCGCGGATGTTGTCGCGACGCTGGCGCAGCATGGAAACCTGAGAATTGTACGACATGTTTGACTGACCCTGATCCCTGCTTTTTTGCTTCTGCTCATGGAGCAGCAGCCTCATCTTTCTACCTCAGGGCCTGTTGAGGGCGGCTTAGACCGCGCTGCAAAAGTTAGCTCAAATTTTACACGGTCCGGCGTTCCATTTCGGGACGGGCGGTGACGCGCCGTTAAGATCCGGCTGGTGGGGCTATCCTCACTCGCTCAATGAATTTCCGGCAGGACGTCGCCGATGCGCCGCATGCGAACGCGCGGTCCGGTCGAAGCGGTGCCGGTCGTTGACGGTGCTTTGTCCGCAATTTCGGAGGCCAGGCGGCGGATCCAGGAATCGATGGTTGCCTCAGGGTTGCGTCCTTGGGCGACATCGGCGGCAACGGCATTCGCGAGCGCGCGGGCAAGGTTCGTCGCGCGCGCCTCGCCAAGCGGGCGAGAGAGCTCACCGAGGGCCGATATTCTTGCGCGTAGGCTTGCCGAAAGCTGCATGCGTGCACCAAACGAGGACTGGTCCTGATCTACGCAACTGCCGTGCCAGGACTGGTCCGCACCATCGCGCGGCGCGTCGTTGTATAGGGGGCGATTGAGTCCCAGCGGCCGTCAGCTTTGCGCAAGGGCCTCGGGTTAACAAGGCTGGCCGGAGGTCAGCGATCCCTGCCATGCACAGCTTTTATCTGGATGCGATCCGCAACTTCGAGGGCTATACGCCCCAGGCTTCCTGGGACTATGCGCAATTCTCGAACGGCTATGGCACGCGTGCGAAATTCGCGGGCGAGGTGATCGATCGCGTCGAGGCGGAGCACCGCTTCCGGAGCGAGGTCTCGGCCGCGCGGTCGATCGTCGAAAAAGCGGCGGGGCATATGGACGAGGGGACCAAGGCAGCCCTCACGTCTCTTACGTACAACGCCGGGTCGTCGTGGATCGGCAGCGGGCTTGGCGATGCGGTGCGTCGCGGTGATCTCGACGCCGTGCGGGACATCTTCCAGCAGTACAACAAGGCCGGCGGCGAGGTGCTGCCGGGTCTCGTCAATCGGCGGGCGCAGGAAGCGCTCTGGATCGGCAATCCGGATGCCGCCGCGTCCGGCGGGGCCTTCAACATCGCCGCCGCAGACACCGGTTCGGAAACGCTTCCGCCCGTCATCGTCGATGCCGATCAGAGTGAGAGTGTGCGCAGGCTCCAGGACATGATCACGTCGCGGCTGCCCTCTGGTGTCGCTTCGGCGGCGCAGAGCGAGACGCCGCTCATTGCGCGCGGACCACGCGCGGAGCAGACCGTGCGCGGAGAGCAGCTCGCCAGCAGTGCGCTTGCCGCGCTCGTCGATGCAGATCTCAAGGGAGCAGAGGCCGCCGATATCGCCCGACTGGCCCAGCTTCACCGGGGTAGCGAGCTCGCGAAACCCGGCAAGGACGGCCAAGAAAACGAAACGCGGCGGGTGTGAGCCGCCGCGCGTGCCTTCCCAAACAGTTGGTCTTGATCAGCCGGCGGTGCGGAAGCGGGCCGCCGATGCCATGGCGGTTGCTCCAAATCCCGCAGGTAATGTCGGGCTCGGGTGTGCGAAGCGGTCCGATGTTTGATCGGCCGCGGGTGCCATCCCGGCACGCATGAAGATGCCGCGGTGCTCGGAGTGCGGGACGAGATCGGTCTTGAGGCCAATCAGGCTTTCGGAGGCGCCAAGGATCAAGTAGCCGTCGGGCGCCAGGCTCCGCGTCATGCGGGCCAGGATGTCCGCCTTGCGGGTTGCATCGAAATAGATCAGCACGTTGCGGCAGAAGATGATGTCGAAGCGGCCAAGCGCCGTGTAGTCGGACAGCAGGTTGAGCTGGCGGAACGTGACCTTGGAGCGGATGTGGTCGGAGAGCTGCCAGCTCTCGCCGATCTGATTGAAGTGGCGCAGCAGCATCGGCGCGGGCAGGCCGCGCTGCACCTCAAACTGCGAGTAGATGCCTTTGCGCGCCTTCTCGAGGACCTGATCGGAGAGGTCGGTGCCGACGATCTCGATCTTCCAGCCGGGCGCGCGTGCGGCGAATTCATCGAGGATCATCGCCAGCGAGTAGGCTTCCTGCCCGGTCGACGCGGCGGCGGACCAGATGCGCAAGCGCCTGTCGTTCTGGCGGGCGGCGAGGAGCGCCGGCAGCATGAAGGACCGGAACTGATCGAAGGGGGATTTGTCGCGGAAGAAGTAGGTCTCGTTGATCGTCATCGCCTCGATGACGTCCTTGGCGAGCTTCGGCGACTGGCCCTTCAACAGAATGGCGACGAGCTCGTCGAGGCTTGACAACCTCTCGCGCCGAACGATCGGCATGACGCGGCTTTCAACGAGGTATTTCTTGCTTTGCTCCATCACGAGGCCGGAGTTGCGGCGGAGGTATTCGCAAAGGGCGTCGAACGCTTGGGACATGACACGCTACATTTGTTTAAGGTTGAGCCGGTTGCGAAGCGAGCGCCATTTAAGCGCCGCGAGGCATCGCGGCGATCTCAGACCATTCCGATCTGCTCGAGCTTCGTTCGGATGATCTCCTGATCAAACGGCTTCATGATGTACTCGGTGGCACCGGCCTCGAGCGCGGTCAGGATCTTGTCGCGCGTGTTCTCGGTGGTGCAGAAGACGACCTGGGGGGCATCACCGCCCGGCATCTTGCGGAGCTTGGTAAGGAACTCGAGCCCGCTCATGACCGGCATGTTCCAGTCCAGAAGGATTAGATCTGGCAGGGAAGCTTCGCACTGCTCGAGCGCGTGGGCCCCGTCCTTGCCTTCGGAGACCTCGAAGTCCATGTTCTCGAGGATCTGCCTCGCGATCTTGCGGATGAAGCCTGAGTCATCCACGACGAGAGCTTTTTTCATGTCACTCACCTATACGCAGCAATACACACTGACGTTTTCCGCCTCGGGCCTGAGCCCCGGGGCGGTGCACGCCTAGTTCGTGAAGTCGAAAAGGGCCCCGATGTTGAGTGCCGGGATCAAGAGGTTTCCGACCTTGTAGAGACCCGCCATGAACCGTGACCGCGCCAGGTCGAAGTGCGCGGGAATCTGTACCTTCATAGAGCTGTCGAGCGTCAGCACATCGCCGACCTCATCGACGATGAGCGCGAAGTTCTCGCCCTTGTGCTCGATGCCGATCGCGAGCGAGTTCTGCATGTCGTCCACGGGGATGCGCAGGCGGCGGCGCAGGCTGACCGCGGTCACGATCTTGCCGCGCAGGTTCACGAGGCCGACGATGTCGGGTGGACCGAGCGGGATCGGCGTGACGCTGGTGATGCGGAAGATGGTCTGCGTGTGCAGAACGGAGAGACCGAAGGCCTCGCCGCCTGCAAAAACGGTGAAGTAGCTTTCCTCTCCGGCGGTCGGGACATCGGAGGCGGAGGGAAGTGCAACTGCGGCGCTCATGCTGCTCATGCGGCAAGCTCCATGCTCGTGGCCTTGGCATCCGCTGCGGCATCGAGGGCGTAGGCCAGCGTTTCCAACAGCGTATGGCGGTCGTGCTTGCTGACAAGCGCGGCCATGCCGCTCTCGGTCGCGATACGCGTGGTACGCGGGGTCGGGTTCTTGCTGATGCCGATCGCCGGTATGGTGGCGGCGTCCTTCCTGTCCTTCAGGGCGCGCAACATGGCCGGCGACGTCAGGCTCGGTGTATCGGTGTCGAGCACGACAACGTCGTATGAGGCCATCTGGCTTAGGAACTCACCGACGTCGGCCGGAATTGAAGCGACGGTCAGGTTGTAGCCCGCCGCGGCAATCGCCGGGCAGACCAGGTCGCGCACGAGGTGGTCGTCGGCGGCGAAGAGGACGCGCTGCGGTGTTGCCGCGCTCTTGCCCGCGTCGGCGAGGCGGATGAAATGCGATACGTCGATGAGCTCGACAGCCTCTCCGCGAATCTCCGCCGAGCCGACAAGCGCGGAGTTGGCGCTGGCAAGCTGGATCTCGAGCTTCTCCTCGAGGATGTCGACGATCTCGTCGGCCATGAGGCCAATGGCGCGGTTCTCTGTGGCGACGACGAGCACGGGATAGGAGGGGCGCGTCATGTCGATCTCGGATGAGATCGGCACGATCGGCATCAGGCGGCCCTGGAGCAGCACCATCAGGCGGCCATCAGAGCTTTCGATGCGGCTCGTCTCCACCATCTCGATGCGCGAGACGAGCGAGAGCGGCAGAACTTTGGGCGCGCCGGAGCCGGCCTTGAACATGACGAGGCGGCGGCGCTCAAGGGCGTTCTGGTCGCGCGTCTCGACGCGCTTCTTCTCGGTCGATTTCTCGATGCCGAGGTTGGCGGCCAGACCCGACGGATCAAGGATGAGGACGACCGAGCCGTCGCCGAGGATCGTGTGGCCGCTGAATACCTTGAGGTGCGCCAGCGAAGCGCTGAGCGGCTTGACGACGATCTCCTGGATGTCGGCCACGCCGTCGACGATGATGCAGAACGAGTCGGTGCCCACGCGCATGACGACGGCGAGCTTCTCGTTCTGCTCGTCACTTTCGGCGCCGAGCCCCACCATGTTGCGCAGCTCCACCGCGGGGATGACCTCCTCGCGGAGCTTGAGAACCAGGGCGTTCTGGACGTTCTGAATGAGATCCTTGTAGTTCGCGCCGAGGCTCACGGCTTCGACGACGGAGGTCTGAGGAAGGGCGAAGCGCTGGCCGGCCACCTCGATGATCAGGGCGGGTGCGATGGCGAGCGTGAGGGGAATGCGCAGCGAGAAGCGGCTGCCCTTGCCCTCCACCGACGACAGCGAGACGGAGCCGCCGATGGCCTCGATGTTCGAGCGCACAACGTCCATGCCGACACCGCGGCCCGAGACGTTGGAGACGACCTGGGCGGTCGAGAAGCCCGGCTCGAAGATGTAGCGATAGATTTCCTCGTTGCTCATCGCGCGGAGGTCCTGCTCCGTCGCGAGGCCTTGCGCCAGAATCTTCTTCTTGATGCGCTCGGTGTCGAGGCCCTTGCCGTCGTCGGCAATGTCGATGGTGATCTGCCCGGCTTCGTGTGCCGCGGAGACGCGGATCTCGCCGCGCTCGGGCTTGCCGGCCGCCAGGCGCTCCTCGGGCTTTTCGATGCCGTGGTCCGCACAGTTGCGGATAAGGTGGGTCAGCGGGTCGCGTATGACCTCGATCAACTGCCGGTCGAGCTCGGTGTCGGCGCCCTCGGTGACGAGGTCGATGCCCTTGCCGAGGCTCGTCGACAGCTCGCGCACAAGGCGCGGAAGGTTGGCGTAGAGGCGGCCGACTGGTTGCATGCGGGCGCGCATCACGGCGTCCTGCAGGTCGCTGGTCAGGGTCGAGAGGTGCTGAAGCGGCGTCTTGATGGCGTCGTCCTCGCGGTGACGCGCAAGCTCGAGGAGCTGATTGCGCGACAGGACGAGTTCCGAGACGAGCTGCATCATGCGCTCGATGGTATCGACCGAGACGCGGATAGACTCCTGGTTGGCGGTGGAGCCGCTTTTCTTGTCACCCGATGAAGAGCCGGAGTCGGATGCCTTGCCCGCTTCCTTGACGGGGGCAGGCTCCGGTTTGGGTGCCGGGGCCGGTGCGGCCGCTGCTGGAGCCGGAGCGGCAGGTGCTGCCACCGGTGCGGGTGCCGGTGCTTGCTCTTCGCGCTTTGCTTCGGGGGCAGGCTGCTCAGCGCTCGCCTCTGCAGCCGCGACCGCCGTGGCGGCCTCGGAGCCGGCCGCATAGTAGGCATCCAGCGCGTTGATGATTTCGCTATCGTCGCCCGGGGGCTCGCTGCCGTGCTGGCCGATCTCCTCGATGATCGTCTTGATGCGATCGATGGCGGCGAGAATGAGCGTGACGGAGTGCTGTGTCGGCGGAACGCCGTCGCGCAGCATGCCCATGACGGATTCGGCCGCATGGCCGACGCGCTCCAGGCGCTCGAGGCCGAGGAAGCTCGAGGTGCCCTTGATGGTGTGCACGAGGCGGAAGATGCTCGTGATCAGAGAGGCGTCGGATGGGTTGCGCTCGAAATGAACGAGTTGCGTTTCGGCGCCCTCGATGTGCTCCGTCGTCTCGGTGAGAAAGTCTCTCAGCAGCTCGTCCATTGGAAGTCCCCCCTCGGCGTCCAGCGGTCTGTCTTTGTCTTCACGCGACGCACGGAATCAGTCGGTCCGCCATGCCCTGCGGGGACTCGACCGGCTTATCTCTTCCATTGTTTACGAGGTCGGAGGCGCGGTTCAGCGCGCTGCGGATCGCACACGAGGCGTTCTCGCAGAAGTCGGAGACGCGCGAAGGGTCGACCTCGCCATCGGGCCCGCGGTGGGCGCGGATGACGTCGATCGAGGCGGTCGCCATCGCGTTGACGCCGTCGATGATGCATTCGAAGTCGCGACGGAAGCCCTCGTCGAGACCTTCGTAGATCTCAAGCGCGGCAGCGCTGCCCGGAAGCTGCGATCTCGCGAAGTATTCCCGGTAGGTGACCGGCTTCCACTCGAGAAGCTCGTCCAGCATCTCGGGAAGCAGAGTCGGTAGGTTCTCGATCAGGAGGAGAACTTCGTTGAAATGATTGAGGTAGTCGTTGGCGATTCCGGATGCGGGGTTCACGAGGTTTGCCGCGCGCTGTTCCAGAGTCTCGCCAGCGCCGGTCTCCTGAGTTGTCATTTTTTCGCCGCCCGCGCTGAAGTTTCGTCCGCTTATTCGGCGATACTCCATGGTGTTACCTAAAAATCTGTTACGAGCACTGAAGAAGCGGCAAGCTTCACGCCCGTCCATTCGTCCGTCTGCTGATGTATGTGTCTTGGATTGTCTATAAAAGGCGAGCGTGCAGACACGACGTTTCGTTTCGCTACGGCCGGCGGACGGGCTCTTGAGTCCGCAATCCCTGACGAATTCTTAAAGGTCAGCGGGTTTGTGAGCCGGAGATGAGATCGGCGACGAGCTCCTTCTCACGGTCAACCGCGTTCTCGATGACGAGCGCGAACTGGCTCTTCGACTGTGCAAGGCGGCACATGAAGATGCGCTCATCCTGGCATTCGAGGGCGATCAGGCTCTTGGTGTCGACGTTGAGACGGAGAATTTGTCCCGGCTCGAGCGCGGCTATCTGGTCGAGCGTCATGTCGGGTCCCTCGATGGCGCCCTTGAGCAGCATATCCGATGACGCGAGGCCGTCCTGCATCTTCTTCTGCCAGTCGGGATCGACGTTCGTTCCATCGAGAGCGCGCGTCCGTTCGAGCAGCTTGCGGATCGGGTGCAGCGCCGCCTGCGGAATAATCAGGAACATGCGGCCGCCGTTGTCCAGGATCTGGAACAGGATCTGCACGGCAATGACGGGGATGTCGGTCTGCCCGAGAATCTGGAAATCGAGCTTGGTTTCCAGCTTCTCCATGTCGAAGTTCACCTGCGTAATGGGCGTGAGCAGGTCCTCGAGCTCTGGGATGACGATGTTGAAGACGCTGCGTGCGAGGCGCGCTTCAAGCGATGTGAAGGGGCGATCGGATTCGAAGGGCGGCATGGAGCCGTCGCCGCCGAATGCCGCGTCGATCAGCGAGAAGATGAAACGGCGGTCGAGGCCGACTACGATTTTGCTGTCCCACTGACGGCAATAGTAGATACCGGCGATGCTGTCCTCGTAGGATTCGAGAACATCCCAGGAGTTACCGCTCTCGAGCTGGTTGACGAAGAAGGACGACGGGACGTTGCAATAGTCGCGGAACCGCTCGGCCAGCGTCGTCACCAGCCGTTCGAGCACGCCCTTCAGGACGTGCAGGCGCTCGACCTCGAGCTTCGGCGGCTCGAGGAGCTTCTCCGTCGCAGGCTGGCCTCCGGATTCGCGGATTTCCGCGTACTCTTCCCGCATCATTCCTCATCCTCATCCGGATTGCCGATTTCGATGATGCCCTTCTCGATCATCTCCATGGCCGCGTCGGCGATGGCGCGCCGCGCCTTCTGCACTTCCTTCGTGGTGGCCTTCTTGCCGGTCGCGAGCTCCTGCTCGATCATGCGGCGCGCGCGGGTGGGCGTTGCTTCGAGGATCATGTCGATCATGCGCGGCTCGGCGCCGAACAGCGCGGTGATGGTGCGATCGGCGGGGATGCCGTCGAACAGCGTGACGAGCGCCGGCTGAGACAGCTTGGCGAGGTCGTCGAAGGTGAACAGCAGGCTTCGCACGAGCTCGGCTTCCTTCGGCCGGTGCTGATCGAGATCGGTCAGGATCTCGTCCATCTGCTTGCGCTCCATCTTGTTGATGATGTCGGCAAGGCGGGCGTGGATCGTGGGGCCAGTGTTCTTGGCGCTCTTGTAGAGCAGCTCCTCCTTGACGGCGCCTTCCAGGAGCTGGATCGGCTTTTCGAGCACGATCTTGAGGGCGAGCATGCGGCGCATAATCTCGTTGCGCAACGGCGCCGGCAGCATCTTGAGGGCTGCGGCCGTGTACGTGGGCGGCGTGCGCGACAGGACGAGCGCGGAGACCTGCGGATGTTCCTTCGCGAGGTACTGGGCGGTCGACAGCTCCGGCACCTCGCCGAGCTTGATCCAGATCGACTGCAGAGACTTCGAGCGCACCTGCGTCATGATCTCGGCAATCTGCTCGGGCGGCACGACGCCCGAGAGAAGCGCCTCGACCTCGTGCGCCGTCGCGATCAGGTCTCCACCGGTGCGCAGGTGCTGGGCAAACTCCTCGATGAGGGCATCGAGCGTTTCCTTGGTCACGGCGCCAAGGTCGGTCGCGGTCTGCGCGATGAGCTTGATGTCGTCTTCGTCGAAGTGCTTCAGGATGCGCGCGGCAACCTTCTTGTCCATCGAGAGCAGGAGGGCGGCCACTTTCTTGGGGCCGCTCAACTCGGTCTGCTCATTGGGGTCGTCGGACCGGCTCGATCGTCTCTCGGCGTGCGCCTGGGTCATCGGTCTTTCAAGATGCCATCGTTGGAGACGCTTCTGCCTAGGCCCGCATGGGGCCGCTCAAAGTCGCTGCTTCCAGCAGTGCGCAATGCAACTCGAACGCTTCTCTTCGCACCGGAAGGCAGACTACAGGCTTCCGCGATTTGCCTTGAGCGAGGCTTGAGGTTGGTCGCGACCTACAACTCACAGAGGCCGAAGGCTCGGCCTCTGTGGCCGGTATTCCCCTTGCGGAAATCTCAGCCGAATTTCTGCCAGGTGACCGTCACCTTGGTGCCGACCGGGACGCGTGGATACAGATCCAGCACGTCCTCGTTGTACATGCGAATGCAGCCCTTGGAGGCCGCCGTGCCGATGGTCCAGGGTGCGTCCGTTCCGTGGATGCGGTAGGTGGATGCGCCGAGGTAGAGCGCGCGGACGCCGAGGGGGTTCATCGGGTGGCCGCCCGGAACCCAACTCGGCAGGCGGGGGTTCTCGCGCAACATCGTGGGCGTCGGTCTCCACGCTGGATTGACGCGCTTGTCGGAGACGTTGGTGACG
Organism: uncultured Hyphomicrobium sp.; assembly: GCA_964508485.1. GTDB lineage: Bacteria > Pseudomonadota > Alphaproteobacteria > Rhizobiales > Hyphomicrobiaceae > Hyphomicrobium_C. Next base: position 17,734 of record CAZDUD010000021.1, read on the forward strand.
CCCGCCCATCGGCTTTGCTCTCTCGGCACGGCAATCGGATAGCTGATCGCCTCACCCTTCTTGTGAACCCAGTAGAGCTTGCGATCGCCGAAGGAGACGATGATCTGACGCGGCGCGTACTGCGAGCTGAATGGGACGACGCTGCGCGAGCCGCCATCCCAGAGGAATGAGAACAGTTCCTGAGCTGACGCCCGGGATGGGGCGAGAGCGGCAAAGCTCACTGCCAATGCGGACAGAAATGCCAGGCGCAGTGCGCCGACTTTGTCCAGGCTCTGTCTTATGGAACGCTCAATCGTCATGCGAGAGGCCCCCTTTTGTGGCTGCGCGGCGAGCGCACGAAGCGAATATCGACAAGGTGCTATCGGTGATTATCGCGTTCAAGCACGGGCTTATCCCTAATGGGGATGTGACGGTCGATGGTGTTGCCTTTTTGCACTTATCGCGGGCGAATCCGGCGGAAAATCGGCATCAGAGAAGGCGCGGCTCGTCGGAGCTGTCACCCGCCTCGCGCCTGAGCCAGCGCCCGAGGACGGCGAGAATGTAGTCCCGGTCCGCGGGCTCGAGCTGCCGTCCGCGCGGTATGCCGTGCCACTTTGCAAGGCATCCGCGGCAGCACGTGGCCGTCGCATGCTGGGCGACGAAGACCGGATGACCGCGGAATGGCGTCTGCTTGCCGTCGTTCGCGGGGTTCGGTGCGGCGAGGCGTTTCTCAACGAAGTCCGCCGCGTGGGCGAGCACCTCCGGCATGCCTTTCCTTGCCAGATACGCGCGATCCGACGCCGTAAGCCTGAAGCGGCGGCGGAAGGGGGACTTCGAAAGCCGTCCCAGGATGTCGTCGATGTCGTTCATGTCCGAATGGCGCTGTTGCCGTCGTCCTCAAGCCCGCGATGGAAACGAGATCAGCACTTTCAGGCCCGGATTGTTTCCGGCCAAGGTTACGGTTGCACCGTGTAGATCGGCGATCGCCCGCACGAGGCTCAAGCCGAGCCCATGGCCGGGGCTCGAGCGTTCGCGCTCCAGCCGATAGAACCTGCGGAAGACGTTCTCGTGCTCGGCCTCCGGGATGCCGGGGCCATTGTCATTCACGGTGACGACAGGGCCGCGCTGTGAGGTTCCAAGTGCCATTTCAATGGTGGTGCCGGTGGGGCAGTGCTGCAATGCGTTCTCGATCAGATTTGCCATGAGCTGAACGAGCAGCTCGTGATCGCCGCGCACGATCGGTCCTGCTTGTCGCGCACCATTATTCCATACGAGATGGAATCCGGAGTCCTCGATCACCGGGGTGTAGGCTTCGATGGTGTCGCCTACGACCTTCGCAAGGTCCAGATCGACGAAGCGTGCGCGGCGGTCACCGGCCTCGAGCTGACCGATATTCAGAAGCGCCTCGAACGTGGACACGATGCTGTCCACCTCGGCTGTGGCTTCCTCGAGCACTTCCCTGACGGCCGGGCTTGTGTCCTCGATCTCACTCGCGGTCTCGAGTTGCTGACGGAGCCGGGTCATGGGGCGCTTAAGATCGTGGGCGATGTCGGTCGAGGATTGGTTCGCGCTCTGCACGAGGCGCTCGAGCTGGGTCAGCATGGCGTTGATGCGCTCGCCGACCTCGTCGAGGTCGTGGTGCGGGATCTGGACCGGTACGCGGCGGTTGAGCTCGCCTGAGGAGACGGCGGACAGCGTGTTGGCGATATCGTCGATGCGTTTCTGAGCGCCGCGCGCCAGGTAAACGCCGGAGCCTACGCCCAATATGGCCGTGGCCAAGAGGCCCCAGCCGAGGCTGCGGATGAGGATGCCGCGGGCCTGCTGCACCTCGCGATCCGAACGGCCGATCAGGAGCATGCCCTTCGAGACTGGAGTCCAGGTCGCGAAAAATCTGTCGGGTCCAGATCCGTCCGATGCGATATCGGGAAGCCGGCTGCGCTCGAGCACGCGCCACCCATCGAAAGGCTGCTCGGAGCGGATGTTGCCGGCGACAAATGCATTGTTTGCGTCGACGACGGCGAAGATGCTGTCCGTGTCGCGAACGGATTCGGCTTCGTCCGTCACGACGCTCACAAGCTCGTCGAACCCGTAGCGGCGGTCGATGGCCAGAAGGGCATCGCGGGTGTTCAGGATCCGGGCGTGGGCACTCTCCTCAAGTCCCGCGGCGAGGCGCACGATCAAGGTCGCGAAGATCGCCGAGACGGCAACCGTGATGATGAGGGTGAACGCGACCGCGGAGCGGACCTGCGTGCGCCGGAAGAGGTCACGGAGTGTCATTGATGGAGTAGCCGCTGCCGCGGATGGTGTGGATCAACGGTTTCGCAAAGGGACGGTCGATCTTGGCGCGCAAGCGCGAGATGTGCGTTTCGACGACGCTCGTGCGCGGATCGAAGTGGAAGCCCCAGACGCGCTCGAGCAGCATGGTGCGCGTCACCACGCGGCCCTTGTTGCGCATCAGCGTTTCAAGAAGCACCAGCTCCTTCGGCTGCAGCTCGATCCGTTCCTGTCCTCGCGTGACTTTCCGGCTCGCGAGGTCGAGCTCGAGATCGCCTGCGCGCAGGATGTCGCCCTCGGACCGCATGGGCGCGCGCCGCCCGAGCGCGTTGACGCGGGCGAGCAGCTCGGCGAAGGCGAACGGCTTCACGAGGTAGTCGTCCCCTCCGACGTCGAGACCTTGCACGCGATCGTTGACGCCGCCGAGGGAGGTCAGGAACAGGATCGAAACGCGGCTGCCCGCAGTTCTCAGCGTGCGCGCCAGCGACAGGCCGTCCATTCCCGGCAGCATCCGGTCGAGGATCACGATGTCGTAGCTCTCGCGGATGGCGAGTGACAGCCCGTCCTTGCCGTCGGACACCACGTCGATGGTATGCCCGGCCTGCACGAGACCTTTGGAGACATACCGCGCGGTCTCCTTATCATCCTCGACGAGAAGCAGCCGCATGCGTGATGCTCCTATGGGATCCGTTCAGCCCTCGTTTAGCCTCTATAGCATCTCTCCAGGCCGGCCAAGAGACGGGGTTTCGAAATCGAAAAGAGCCCGAACGCACAAGGCGCTCGGGCTCCGGATACCCAGCAAGGCGGGTACCAACCAAGGCAGTCCGCGAGGGGGGACCAATGTTCAGGAGCTGGCTGTGGCGTCCCGAAGGACGCGCACTCTCAGGGACTGCCCACGTGCAGACTAGGCAGTCAAGCTTACCCTCGCATGTCGTCTACCTTACATTTGCGGTAAGCTCTCTCGCGACCGCGAACAGCCACGGTCGCTCCGTATATTGCCCACCCGCGACGAGGGCCGGTCTCGCGTCGCGTTTTTTTTTGAAGACGAACAGTTGCTTCGACGGGGAAACGACAAAAATGACGTCTCAGTGTGCGGGCCGCCTTCTCACGGTTGCCGGTCTCGGAATTGTTGCGAGCTTCGCGCTTGCGAGCGCCAGCCTTGCGCGTGAATGCAGGAGCGAGCCGGTTGTCGCGGAAGGCCATCCGGCGGTGTCGCGCGATCTCGGTGCCTATCCGAACTCGCTTTTTGCCTGGCGCAAGGCGGTCGCGGATAAAGTCGGGGCGGAGTTCAACTCCTGGCGGTATGCGGACGCGCGATCGGTCGATTGCAGCCAGATCGATACCAAGAACGGCAAGCGCTGGGTCTGCAAACGCAAGGCGCTGCCCTGCAAGGATACGCTCTCGACGGTTCTTTCGGGTGAGAAGCTGCAGAAGTTCGAATGCAAGGGCGATTCCGTATCGTCCTACGGGCGGCGCGAAAAGACGGAAACGGAGGCGATCGAGCAGTCGAAGTGGGCGTGGCGTATCGACGTTCGCAAGCAGTACGGCGAGGCGTGGGCCAAGTGGGAAAACGCCACAGCCGCCGACCACGACTGCCGAAAGATCGGCGACAAGTTCCAGTGCATCGGCGTCGGAACGCCCTGCAAGGACAAATAGTCTTCGAGGTATAGATGCCCGGAGCAAAAGTCCGGGCATCCGTTCCGAGTGTGGGTGTCAGGACGCTTTGTTCTGCGTTTTCAGGTAGTCGATGATGAGCTTGCGCTGCTCGGCATCGGCTATGCCCGCAAAAGGCGTCATCGTCGTGTTGGACGCAATGGATTTCGGATCGGCGATGAACTTGTCGAGCGTCGCCTCGTCCCACGTGATGTCGTCCGTCAAGCCGCCGGAGTAGTTGGCAAAGCCTTTGGCCTGCCCGGCCTTGGCGCCGACGATGTTGTGCAGTGACGGCCCGAGACGGTTGTCCTCCGGTTTTACCGAGTGACAGTTCCGGCAGTGCGTGTTGAACGCGACTTGACCGGCGTCGTCGGCGGTCGTTCCGGGCATCGGATACGCTGCGATTGCGACGGCAGAGAGCAGCGCGCTTGGGAGCCTCCAATGCAGCATCGGCTCGTCTCCTCTTTCTTGAAGAGCTCCTTTTGAGAGGAAACGCTCGCGCGAGCGTCGGGGTTCCCTCGTTTGCTGCAAGGTCATCAATGGCTGCATTGCGCAAAAAAACGCACGCGGAACGGGAGGGTTCCGCGTGCGTTTGAGCGCGCGTTTTTTTTTGGCCGATCGTCAGGCCTTCTTCAGTGATCCGTGGACGGGTTCGTTCAGTGATCCGTGGACGGGTTCGGGCGTTGCGGGAGCGGAACCGCCACGGCGCAGGTAGCGCTCGCCGATGTTCAACAGGATCGGCGCGGCGATGAAGATCGACGAGCTCGTTGCAAGCACGAGGCCGAACAGCAGCGTCAAGGCGAACTCGCGCAGGGCAGGTCCGCCGAACAGAGCCAGCGGTGCGATGGCCAGGAACAGCGCCACCGACGTACCGATGGTTCGCGACAGCGTCTCGTTGATGCTGCGATCGATCACCTGCTGCAGCGGCTCGCGTTTCGACCGCACGAGGTTCTCGCGCACGCGGTCGTAGACCACGACCTTGTCGTTGATCGAGAAGCCCATGATGGTCAGGATTGCCGCGATCGATGTCAGGTTGAACTCGAATCCGGTCAGTGCCAGGAAGCCCACCGTCTTCGTGAGGTCAAGGAACATCGTGACGATCGCGCCGACCGCGAACGGCCATTCGAAGCGGAACGTGATGTAGGCGAACATGGCGATGGCAGCGAGGCCGAGCGCCCAGAGGCCATCACTCAGCAACTCCGCACCGACGGACGGGCCGACCACCTCGACGCGGCGGATCTCCGAGCCGGGGGCCGCCTTCTCGACTTGCTGACGAGCGTTGGCGATGGCTGCCTGCTGCTCCTGAGGCGTGCCCTGCGGATGCTCGAAGCGGAGCAGCACGTCGGTGTCGGCGCCGAAACGCTGGACCTGGACGGGGCCCAGCCCGGCGTTCATGAGCGCGCTCTGCAGGGCCGGGGCGTCGGCAGGGGCCGGAGTCTTGGCTTCGATGACGACGCCACCCGCGAAGTCGATGCCCATCTTGAGGCCAGGATGGACCGCAAGCCCGAGCGACGCGAGGCTGATCAGCGCAGACACGATCAATCCCGAATAGCGCGCGCGCATGAACTGGATGCTCGTGTGATCCGGGAAGAAGCGGAGCTTCGTGCCGATGGCCAGCGTCTTGGGCCGCGTGCGCTTTAACCACCAGGCGGTCAAGAGGCGCACGAGCACGATGGCGGTGAACATCGAGACGATGATGCCGAGGCTGATGGTGACGGCAAAGCCACGAATGGCGCCCACGCCGACGACGAACAGGATCAGCATCTTGATCAAGGTCGTGATGTTGGCGTCCATGATGGTCGTGTAGGCGCGGCGGAAACCCGTCTCGATGGAGTTGATGACGCCGTTGCGCTTGCCGAGCTCCTCGCGCGTGCGCTCGTTGATCAGGATGTTGGCATCGACCGCCATGCCGAGCGCGAGCAGGATGCCGGCCATGCCGGGTAGCGTCAGGGTTGCGCCCATCATCGACAATCCGGCGATGGTCAAGGCGAGATTGACCAGCAGCGCTGCGGCCGCGAACAAGCCGAAACGGCCGTAGGTCGCGATCATGAAGGCGACGACGAAGGTGAAGCCGGCGACAATCGAATAGAGACCGGCGCGGATGGCGTCGGCGCCGAGGTTCGGGCCTATGGTTCGCTCCTCGACGATGGTCAGCGGCGCGGGCAGAGCGCCCGCCCGCAGCAGAACCGCAAGGTCGTTGGCCTCGTCCGCGGAGAAGTTGCCGCTGATCTGGCCCTGTCCGCCGATGATGGGCTCGCGGATCACGGGCGCGCTGATCACCTTGTTGTCGAGCACGATGGCGAAGGGCCGGCCTACATGCTTGGTGCTGACGTCGGCGAAACGGCGCGTGCCGATGGAGTCGAGCGCGAAGTTCACGACCCAGCCTCCGGCGCGCTGGTCCATGCCCGCGGTGGCACGCGTGAGGTTCATGCCGTCGACCTCGACGTGGCGGCGCACGGGTAGCTTCTCCGCGCCTTCCGCGCGGTCGGTCATGGGCAGCAGCTCCACGTCCGGACCGGCCGCCGTGCCTTCGGGAGCGACGAGGCGGAAGGTCATCTTCGCGGTGGAGCCCAGGAGACGCTTGATGCGGTCGGGGTCTGAGATGCCCGGAAGCTCGACAATCACGCGGTTCTGGCCCTGGCGCGCGACGACGGGCTCGTTGACGCCGGTCTCGTCGATGCGGCGGCGAACGATGGAGATCGATTGCTCGACGGCCTTTGTCGCAAGGTCGGTGACGGCTTGCGGGTCGAGCGTGAGTGTCAGCGTGTTGCTGGCCGCCGATGTGGCGAACACCAAGGCACGGCTCGGGCCGTCGACACGCTCGGTCACGATGTCCCGGAGGGTCTGGCGCGCGGCGTCGAGCTGGGCCGGGTCGGCGGCCGTGACCGCCACATTGTCCTTGCCGGCGACGATGGACGTGAACGGTACCTTGGCCTTGCGCAAGGTTTCGGCAACGGAGGAGCGGGTGCTGGCGATGCGCTCCTTGATGACGGAGTTCATGTCGACCTCGAGCAGGAGATAGGAGCCCCCCTGCAGGTCGAGGCCGAGATTGACGCGGGGCTGCGGGACCCACGCGGGCAGCGTCGTGTGCGACAGCACGTTCGGGATCGAGAGCAGGATGCCGAGCAGGCATATGCCCAGAATGAGAGTCGTCTTGAAGCGCGAGAAGTGGAGCATCATCAAAGTCCCCTAATGTCGAGGGCCGCCGGGAGCCAATGGCTTCGGACGGTTCGACGCGAGATCGATTGTCGATTGGACGTGTGGGGGTGATCAGGCGTGGGGTGGTGCGCGGGTGCGCCCGTCGCGGATGCGCGCAATGTCGGCCGGCAGTATGAACGCCGCCGGCAGCGAGGTGACGAAGCCCGACATCCATGGCGCGGCTTCGAGGTCGTGCGGAGCAAGGGCGGCGGCCGGATCGTCAAGGCCGCCGAAGTTCGACGAGGCGTCGAACCTGTCGGGGCGGACCGTCGCGGGATTGCTGGTGTTGCGCGAATCGGCGCTGTGGCCGGCAATCGAAAGGCCGCCGGCGAAGCCCGTCGAAAGCGCAAACGTCGACGCGCTGGCCAGCGCGCCCAGAACGACGGCCAGAAGGGCGGACCAGGAATTCCGGCTTCGCTGCCGGTTGCGCGGCCGATAGGTCACAGTCGTCGTCCCACGTCAGGATGACCGCAACATAGGGCGTGAGGCGGAAATAGCTAGGGGCTAGCTCCGGGGGATCTCGATGGCGATGGCTGTGGCCTCGCCGCCGCCGATGCACGCCGACGCAACTCCTTTGGCGGCCCCGCGATTCCGAAGTGCGTGCAGAAGGGTGATGATCAGGCGGGCGCCGGTCGCGCCGATGGGGTGGCCGAGCGCGCATGCACCGCCGTTAACGTTCAAGCGGTCGCGCGGGATGCCGAGCTCCTTCTGGGCCGCCATGGCCACGACGGCGAACGCCTCGTTGACCTCGTAAAGGTCCACGTCGTCCGCCTCCCATCCGGCCTTGGCCAGCACTTTGCGCATGGCGGGGATCGGCGCGGTGGTGAACCACGCCGGCTCCTGGCTGTGCGTCGCGTGGGCGCGGATATGGGCCAGCACGGGGAGCCCGTCGCGCTCCGCCATCGAGCGGCGCGTGAGGACGAGCGCGGCCGCGCCGTCGGCATTGGCCGAAGAGCTGGCGGCCGTGACCGTGCCATCGGGCCGGAACGCCGGCTTCAGCCTGGCGATCTTGTCGGGCGAGACCTTGAGCGGGTTCTCGTCGTCGGTGATGGTTCTCGTGCCGTCTTTGGTCGCTAGCGTAACGGGCGCGATCTCGCTCTTGAAGCTGCCGGACTTGATGGCGGCCTGTGCGCGCGTCAGCGTTTCGATCGCGAAGGCATCCTGATCTGCACGGGTGAACTGGTAGTGTTCGGCCGTAGCCTCGCCGAAGTCGCCCATGCTGCGGCCTTTCTCGTAGGCATCCTCCAGGCCGTCGAGCAGCATGTGGTCGAGGATGCGGTCGTGGCCGACGCGGTAGCCGGCACGGGCCTTGGCCAGCAGGTAGGGTGCGTTCGACATGGATTCCATGCCGCCCGAGACAATGATGTCGGCCGTTCCGGCGATCAGGAGATCGTGGGCCAGCATGGTGGCTTTCATGCCGGAGCCGCAGACCTTGTTGATGGTTGCGGCGCCGACGGCATCGGGGAGCCCGGCGGCACGGGCGGCCTGGCGGGCTGGATTCTGCCCCTGTCCGGCCTGGAGGACGTTGCCGAACAACACCTCGTCGACCTTCTCGGCTTTGAGGCCCGCCCCTTCCAGCGCGGCGCCGATGGCGTGGGCGCCAAGCGCGGATGCAGTCAGCGGTGCCAGCTCGCCCTGGAAGCGCCCCAACGGGGTTCTTACGGCTGATGCGATGACGACAGGATCGGTCGTGCTCATAACAGTCCTCCGTGGCCGATGCCTTGTGCCGGCCTTTTCATTACGCTCATCATAATATATGATGAGCGTAATGCAATTCGACTCAAGCGATTGTGATCCTGTGTCGCGGGATGCAGAAAAGTGAGCGTCGAGGTTTCTTGAATGGTGGCTCCATGATTGCCAAGTCCGTCGCCTCCGCATTTCGTGCGCGGGATATCCACTACGGGTGGGTGGTCGTGGCCGTTACTTTCCTCGTCATGCTGGTGACGGCGGGCGCGGTGGGTGCGCCGGGCGTGTTCATCGGACCTCTGGAGACGGAATTCGGCTGGCGGCGCGACGAGATTTCGGCTGCTTTGGCCATTCGTTTCATGCTGTTCGGTCTCATGGGGCCGTTCGCAGCGGCCTTCATGAACCGCTTCGGCGTGCGGCGCGTCGTACTGGTCGCGCTCTCGATCATCGCACTAGCGTTCGCTGCCTCTCTGTTCATGAGCGATGTGTGGCAGCTCGTTCTGCTTTGGGGTGTCGTCGTCGGGGTCGGCACGGGGCTCATGGCCATGGTGCTCGGCGCGACGGTCGCCACGCGGTGGTTTTCGGCACGACGGGGGCTCGTTCTTGGGTTGCTGGCGGCCAGCACCGCTTCCGGTCAGCTCATTTTCCTGCCCGCGCTCGCGAAACTGACGGAAGTCTATGGCTGGCGTCCGGCGCTGTTCGTCGTCTGCGCCGCCCTTCTGCTTGCTGCCCTGGCCGTCGTGGCCCTCATGCGTGAGCGTCCGTCGGATGTCGGGCTTCCTCCCTACGGCGCGCGCAACATCGTTCCGCCGCAGCACGCCGGCGGAGGCTTCAAGGAGTCCATTCTGGCGCCGCTCCTTGTGCTCAGGGAGGTTGCAGGCTCTGCAGTCTTCTGGGTGCTGTTCGGCACCTTCTACATTTGCGGCACCAGTACCAACGGGCTCGTCCAGACACATTTCATCCCGCTCTGCGGCGACTATGGCCTCGCGGCCGTCAGCGCCGCCGGAATCCTGGCGATGATGGGTGTGTTCGACTTCTTCGGAACGGTCGGGTCGGGGTGGCTCTCGGACCGGTTCGACAACCGCTGGCTTCTGTTCTGGTACTATGGGCTGCGCGGCCTGTCCCTGATCTACTTGCCGTTCAGCGATTTCTCGCTCCTCGGCCTCACGGTCTTTGCGATGTTCTACGGGCTCGACTGGATCGCGACCGTTCCGCCGACGGTGAAGCTCACGGCCGAGCGGTTCGGTGAGGGCAAGGCCAACGTCGTATTCGGCTGGATCTTCGCCGGCCATCAACTCGGGGCCGCATCTGCGGCATACGGCGCGGGACTGACACGTACCGTGACGGAGAGCTACCTTCCTGCCTTCTTTACGGCGGGCGTGCTCTGTCTCGTGGCTGCGCTGGCTTTCGTGATGCTTCGGACCATCGAAGGTCCGCGTCGCGGGGTCGTTGTGGCCGGAGCTTCAGCGTGAGCCCCGTGACCCTTTAGGAGGATGCCATGCCACGCGTGTCGCGCAAGGAAGCTGACCAGCATCGGAACGATGTCATCAAAGCCGCGTCACGTCTTATTCCCGAGCGCGGGATCGATGGCGTGAGCGTCCCGGCCGTTATGGCCGAGGCTGGCCTGACGCATGGTGCGTTCTATGGCCAGTTTTCTTCCAAGGAAGCCCTCGTTGCGGCCGCGTGCGATGCGGTGTTCGCGGACCGATGCCGGTTCTATGACGATTTTGTCGCCCGATATGCGGACGACAAAGAAGCCGGGCGTGCCGTGTTCATCAAGCGCTATACGCGTCCCGTTCATCGCGAGGCTTGGGCCGACGGTTGCCCTATGGCGTCGCTGTGCGGCGAGGTCGCGCGGCCAGAGCGCGCCGGGCCGATCCGCACCGCTTTCACCAAAGGGCTCTCTTCCCTCATCGAACGGCTAGGAACTCTGATCGCCGGCAAGCGAAAGAAAGTGCCGCGCGAGGAGGTGCTGGCGACGGTCAGCATGCTCGTCGGAGCGCTCGTTCTGTCGCGGGCAACCGAAGGCGAGCCGATCTCGGACGAGTTCCTGAGCTCAGCCCGCAAGGTGCTGCTCGAGAGCTGATTGTGCGTTTGCGGTTTTCTTGTCACGGCGCCGTGATAGGCTCGCTTCATCGGTTGGCGACTTGCATCGGGGGATGGGATGATATTCGGGCTTGATGGCTTTACGCTCTTTCACATTCTGCTCAGCCTGGTTGGGATTGCGTCCGGGTTCGCGGTTCTCGGAGGCTTCCTCTCGAACGCGCGGCTCGACGGCATGACGCTCGTGTTCCTCGCCACAACGGTCGCAACCAACGTCACCGGCTTCGGCTTCCCGTTCACTCAGCTTCTGCCCTCGCACATCGTCGCGATCATCTCGCTCGTGGTGCTGGCGGTGGCGATCTACGCGCGATACTTCTCCGACCTCCAGGGCATCTGGCGTCCGGTCTACGTCATCACGGCGACGGCGGCGCTCTATCTCAACGTGTTCGTGCTGATCGTGCAGACGTTCATCAAGAACCCGGCGTTGGTCGCGCTTGCGCCGACGCAATCCGAGCCGCCGTTTGCTGCAACACAGGGGTTGGTGCTGGTTCTGTTCCTAGTTCTCGGCTGGATGGCAGTGCGCCGGTTTCACGCGGTGGCCGGTTAGAACGTCCATTATACAACAAGGCGCTTTGAAGAGACCGCTGCGCTCTGTGCCTACGACTTCGTGCGGGCGGCGGCCAGCTCCTCGACGAGCAGCTTGGTCTCGTGGACGCGCGGTTTCGAGAGCGGCGCCAGGAACCGATAGGCGACGGGCGTCAGGAACAGCGTGAAGAGCGTCGCGAAGCCCAGGCCGCCGATGATGACCCAGCCGAGGGCGAGACGTGCTTCCGCGCCCGCGCCGTGCGCGACGATGAGGGGCAGGGCGCCCAAGACGGCGGCCATCATCGTCATCATGACCGGGCGCAGGCGCGTCGTTGCGGCTTCGCGGATGGCGGTGTCGATGTCGATGTCGGCGCCCTCGTCGCGGCGCAGGTTCGCGAACTCGACGATCAGGATGCCGTTCTTGGCCATGATGCCGACCAGCAGGACCAGGCCGATCTGGCTGTAGATGTTCATCGTGCCGCCGGTCAGGGCGATGGCGAGCGCCGCGGCGGCAAGTCCAAAGGGGACGGTGAACAGAATGACGAGGGCGCTCACGGTGCTCTCGAACTGAGCAGCGAGCACAAGGAATACGACGAGGAATGCGATGCCGAACACGAAAGCCGTGTTCTGGCTGGTTTCGGCCAAGGTCCGCGCTTCGCCCAGCAGGATGATCGACATCTGCGGCTCGAGCACCTCGGCGGCGATGGCGCGCATGGCGGTCACGGCATCGCCGAGCGCCATGCCTTCGTCGAGATTTGCGGAGATCGGAACCGAGCGCTGGCGATCCTCGCGGCCGAGGCTCGGTGCAATCGCGGCCTCGGTGATGGTGACCAGCGACGAAAGCGTGATGAACTGTCCGTTGTTGGTCTTGACGAACAGGTTACCGAGATCCGAGGGATCGTTGATGGGGCGACCGCCGGCCTTGACCTGCACCTCCACGATCTCGTCGCCGATGAACAGGTCGGCGGCCTTCTGGTAGTCGACCATGGTGTTGATGAGACTCGTGATCGTTTCGATCGGAACGCCGAGCTTGGTCGCCGCCTCGCGGTTGATGCGCACCGAGAGTTGCGGCTGGGTGGTGTCGTAGTCGGTACGCGCGTTACGGAAGCCCGGTGTCGTCGACAGGCGGCTCGCAAGCTGGGTCGCAACGTCAGCCAGTCGGCCGTAGTCTGGGCCGGCGATGGCGAAGCGCAGGCCCTGGCCGCCGCCGCGAATGCCGAGGCTGTTGGCGGAGCGGAGCGAGACCTGGAGGCCCGGGATGCCGGCGAGCTTCTGCTGAAGCTCGGCCTGGATCTGCTGCTGCGTGCGTTCGCGGTCGCTCCAATCGGAGAGGGACGCGACCACGGAGGCGCTGTTGGTGCCGCCTGCGCCGACGGTAGCGAGGACGCTTGTAATCTCGCCGTTCTTCTTGGCTTCGGCGAGCGCGGCTTCGACCTTCTCCGTCAGCTTCGACATGTACTCCAGGTTGGCGCCCTGCTGGGCCCGGAGCGAGATCTGGATCACGCCCCGATCTTCCGGTGGCGTGATCTCCTGCGGCAGCATCTTGTAGGCGATCCAGCCCAAGGCGGCGAAGCCGAGGCAGATCGCCAGCACGATGAGACGGAGTCGAAGACAGATGTCGAGGATGCGCGCGTAGACGTCGCCAAGTGCATTCGAGAGCCGCGTGAACAGTCCGGGCTTCTTGTCGTCGGCAGCGTGCGCGCCGCCCAGTCTGGCTGCGAGCATCGGGCAGACGGTGAGGGCAACGATGGCGGAGATCGCCACGGCGAACGCGAGCACGAAGCCGAACTCCGAGAACAGGTTGCCGACGATGCCCGGCATGAACGAGATGGGGACGAACACCGCGATCAGCGTTGCCGTGGTGGCGAGGACGGCGAAGACGATCTCGCGTGTGCCGATCACGGCCGCGGCACGAGGGCCAGCGCCGAGCGCGCGGTGGCGCGCGATGTTCTCCACGACGATGATGGCATCATCGACGACGAGTCCGGTCGCAATGACGAGGGCGAGAAGGGTCAGAACATTGAGCGAGAAGCCGGCCATCCAGATGGCGGCGAGCGTGCCGATCAGCGAGACGGGGATGGAAAAAGCGGGAGCGACCGTTTCGCGCGCGGAGCCCAGGAAGGCGTAGATGATGAGAATGACGATGATGGTCGAGAGAATGAGCGTCAGGACGACCTCGCGAATGGATTCGCGGATGAAGATCGCATCGTCGGACGTGATGGCGATCGTGACGCCCTCCGGCAGCGACTGCTGAAGCTCGGCGACGGCGGCGCGCACGCCTTCCGAAATTGCGATGGTATTGGCTTTTGCCTGGCGGATGATCTCCACGCCGATGGCGGTCTGGCCGTCCAGACGCGTCATGGCGGTCGCTTCCTGGAACGCCCAGCGGACGAACGCGACATCGCCGACCTTGGTCTGCGCGTTGAGCTCGAGCGCCGCCACGTCCTGGGGCGTATCGACGGGGGCTTCGGCGCGCACGATGAGCTGCTGCGTCGCGTTCTCCAATGCGCCTGTCGGAGTCGTCACCGACGCCTTGCCGATGGTGTTGATCATGTCCTGCAGGCTCAGGCCGCGGGCGGCGAGGGCAACCTGCGAGACGCGGACCTCGATGGTTCTCGCGCGCAACCCGTAGGAGTTGGCGGCGGCCACGCCTTCGACGGCCGCGAGCCTGTCCTCGATCACGTCGTTCACGAGGTCGGTCAGCTCGCTTTCCGAGAGTGCGCGCGAGGCAACCGACATGCGGATGATGGGCGAAGCGTCGGCGTCGGCCTTTACGACGCGCGGCTCGTCGTCCATGTCGTTCGGCAGTTGCCCCTGGACGCTCGCAACCGCGTCGCGCACGTCCATGGATGCGACCTGCATGTCGGTGTCGGTCGAGAACTCGACGGCGACGCGGCTCGAGCCGTATGACGAGTTCGAGGAGATGCTCGTCACGCCCTGCACGCGTGAGACGGCGCTCTCTATGATCGCGGTGATCTGGGCGTCCATGCTTTCGGGCGACGCGCCGGGGTAGCTCGAACGCACGGTGACGACGGGGCGATCGACGTCCGGCAGCTCTCGGATCTCGATCGACTGCACGGCAGCAATGCCGGCGATGATGACGAGCAGGTTCAGCACCATGGCCAGGATGGGGCGGCGAACGAAGACGCTGACCCAGCCGCCGTCATCGATGGGCTGCCCGGGCGTTGCCGATCCTTGTGTCGCGGTGGTCATGGGGCGGGCTCCGTGCTTTCGATGTGGATGTTGCGCATGGGGCCGCCCGCTCAGGAGCCCACCTGCTTGACCTTCTGGCCTGCAGTCAGAAGACCGCCGCCTTCGCTGACGATCTTCTCGCCGGGTTTCAGTTGCGCATCGACGAAAACCCGGTCGCCGTCGCGCGCGATTATGGCGGCGTCCACGCGTTCGACCGTGCTGTCGGTCGTGATACGCCAGACGTATGCGCCGGCACGGTCCCATTGGATGGCGAGGCCCGGCACCACAGGGGATTCCGCGCCCGAGAGACGTACGGTAACCGAGAACGTCGAGCCGGGGATAAGTTTGAGATCGGGATTGGGAATCTCGCCGCGCACCAACAGCGTGCGCGTGACCGGATCAATGCGCGTGCCGACCGCTGCCACCTTGCCGTTGAAGACCTCGCCGGGTCGGGCTGCGAGACTGGCACGCATGGGCATGTCGACCTTGATCTGGGACGCAACCGCCTCCGGGACCGTGAACTCGATGATGATGGTCGAGCGGTCGTCGAGTGTGGCGATGGGATTTCCGACGGCGAGATAGTCGCCGGTCTGCAGATTCGTCAGTCCGATGATGCCGGGGAAGGGGGCCTTGATCGTCATGCGATCCAGATCCTCGCGCGCACGGCGCAAGGCGGCATCAGCAACCTTGAGCGCGGTGTCGGCCTCAGCGCGCACGACGCGCGAGACGGCGGCTTCGTTGAGCTGCTTGTAACGCTCGACGGCGTCGAACGCCTGGGCGCGTTGGGCCTCGGCGGTCTCGACGGCGATAGCCTCGGGTTCGGACGCCAGCTTGACGAGGGTCTGGCCCTTCTCGATCTTGTCGCCGCCTTTGAACAGCACCTCGGCGATGACGCCGGCTACGCGTGTGGTCAGCGTGACTTGCTCGAGAGCGCGGCCTGAACCGACGGCGGCGACGCGCTCGCTCACGGGCTCGGTCTTGACGTCGTAGACCGCGACTACTGCTTCCGTTGCCGCACCGCGGCCGGCGCGTTGGGCGACTGCGCCGGGTGCCAGAAGCGATAGCATGATGGTGGCCATCGGCAACGCGAGAGCAAGGGGGCCAAGCTGCGGCCGCCGATAGCGCGTGACTGTCGAGCTCATTGATCCCCCGGGAAATTCCGTAGCCATCCGATCATGGACGGATGTGTCTTCCGTCGAGGATAGAACGGCGCGACAGATGGATTCCGTCGCCTCCAGCCGGTAAGCCGTTGAAAGCGCGGGATCGTAGCGCAAGTTCCATCGAGACCCTAAACGTTCTGCTCCGGTCCTTGGCCGTGGAACGAGCTTCCGGATTGGCCGGCACAAGCCTCGCTCAAGATCCCGATTCAATAAATGGTTCCGGGAGACGGTGCGTCTCCATGCACTAGGATCAAATTGTGTGGCTTATCAGCGTGTTGTGGCGTTGGATGCCATACTGCCGGAGATGATCCCGTGAGCGGTACCAAGCTCAGCATCTGCATTCCGACCTACAATCGCGCGCCCTACCTCCGGAGCGCGCTTGCGCGTTTCGAGACGCACTACAATTTCGATTTTCCCTATGAGATCGTCATCTCGGACAACGCTTCCGACGATGACACGAGCGCAGTCGCTTCGGAGTTCGCCGCACGGGGTTTGCCGATACGCTACTATCGGCGCACGACAAACGGCGGCTCGATGGCCAACACCGTTTGCGCCTTCCATCAGGCGGTCGGCGACTACGTGCTCTACTACGCCGACGACGATTTTCTGGTCCCCGAGGGGCTGCGCAAGGCACTTGCGTATCTCGATGCCAATCCGGACGTGGCTGCGTGTCATGCTCCCTGGTACCTCTACGACGAGGTCGCGGACAAGGATGTCAACCAGTTCTACGCAGTCGATGCGGATCGCAAGTTTCCGCGTGCAAGCTTTGCCGAAGTTTTCCAGTTCATTTTCGAGCGTCACATCTTCCCGGAAACCGGCGTCTACAGGCGTGCCGCGTTGCGTTCGGCTTGGGTGCCGCGCGAGTTCTGCTTCTGGGCGTTCTCCTATCTCGCGCATTTCCTCGATCAGGGTGCGGTTGCCTTTCTCAAGCAGCCCTTCTACCGGTCCGTCCTCGTGTCCAAGATTTCGCCGTCCCGCCAGCAGGCGGGCAACGACCAAGTCATGACCGACTGGGACAAGTATCGCGGGGGCCTCGAGTATTTCCTCTATCTCGGCATCAAGCGCGGCAAGATCCCGAATACGCGGGAGGCGCGTCTCGCCTACGACGAGAAATGCAGAATCTTTACGCTGAACCGCATGGCCGTTGCGGTCCGGTTCTGGGCGGCGCGCAAGGACTACGTCAAGGTCTATGAGCTCTACACACGGATGGCGATCGGCGGTCTCGGCGAGCATCCGGAGGTCGTCAAGCTGCGCAACTCGCTGCCGGTCATGGTCGCGCTGCAGACGCTGGCCTGGCATCTGACCTCGACGGCGGGGCTCAAGCGGCTGATGCTGTGCGGCGTGGCCGATCGTTCCGCGATCGGCGATGTGCTGGCCGATTTCGGGCTCCCACGGGACATCGAGATCATCGACGAGCCGAAAGCGCATAGCGCCGGGCAGGCCGAAGGCACCGCCGTGTTCATCGCCGATCCTTCGCGGCGCGAGCAGCTTGTGTCCCTCGGCTACAAGCCGAACCTCATTTTCACCGACGACGATCTCGCCCGTCATGTCGTCGTTTGACGACACCATCTCCTCGATTCGGTGCCAAGCCTCGCGCCAGCTTCAGAGCCTAGGGTCCTCCAACTGTGCCCACTTCGTGCGTTGATAGCCTAACCACGAAGGGTGTGGAGGTATGACCGGTAGAATTCCCTATACAAAACCGTCAATTACAGAGCTTGAGACGCGCTTCGCGGCGGATGCCGCGATCAACGGCTGGGGCGCGGCCTGCTACGACTACATCGTGCGCTTCGAGCGTGACTTCCGGTCCTACATCGGCAGCGACTTCGCCGTGGCCACCTCGAGCTGCACGGGGGCGCTGCACATGGGGCTTTCCGCGCTGGGGATCGGTGCCGGGGACGAGGTGATCCTGGCCGATACCAACTGGATCGCCACGGTCGCGCCGATCGTGCATCTCGGTGCGACGCCGGTCTTTGTCGATGTGCTCGACGATACATGGTGCATCGATCCGGCAGCGGTTGCGCGGCACATCACGCCTCGCACCAAGGCAATCATCGTCACCCACCTTTACGGCAACCTCTGCGATATGGATGCACTGCTCGACATCGGCAGGCATTCGGGGATTCCGGTGATCGAGGACGCCGCAGAGGCCATCGGCTCCATGTGGGGCTATCGGCGTGCGGGCTCCATGGGCCTGTTCGGGACCTTCTCGTTTCACGGAACGAAGACGCTGACGACCGGCGAAGGCGGCATGCTGGTCACAAACGATCCGGATCTTTACGAGCGCATTCTGACGCTCAGCAATCACGGCCGGGCGCGCGGGCAACCGAAGCAGTTCTGGGCGGATGCGATCGGCTTCAAATACAAGATGTCGAACATCCAGGCGGCGATCGGCTGTGCGCAGCTCGTGCGCATCGAGGATCTCGTGGCCCGCAAGCGGGAGATCCTTGCATCCTACAGGATACGGCTCTGCATGGTTCCCGGTATCAGCATGAACGCGGAGCCCGAAGGCTCCGTCAATGGAGCGTGGATGCCGACCGCGGTGTTCCATCCCCTGACCGGCGTCACGCGCGAGATGCTGCTGGAAGGCTTCACGGCGGCGAACATCGATGCCCGCGTGTTCTTCCATCCGCTCTCCAGCCTGCCGATGTTCGAGGATCGGCGCGAGAACGTCAATGCGTGGAGCCTTCCGGGGCGTGCCATCAACCTGCCGAGCTATCACGACATGACCGAGGACGACATCGAGCGGGTGTCGGCGACGCTGGTCGCAATCGCGCGCGGACAAAAGGATGGCTGCGACGTACGCGTGCGCAACTCGGCTTAGGGAGCGGAAGTCCAATGAGCGTTGCGACCGCCAAGGATGATCGCCTGGAATTCGAAGCCCACAAGCGCGAGATGGCGCTTGCGCTCGGCAGGGACGAGGACGCATTCCGGCAGGCGCTCAACACGCTCGTCCGCCTCGACAAGTACGACTATTCCTATCTCTGGTCATGGATGGGTGTGCCGATCATCCAGATGCCCGCCGACATCATGGCGACGCAGGAGGTGATCTGGGCAACCAAGCCCGACATCATCATCGAGACGGGCGTGGCGCGGGGCGGCTCGATGATCTTCATGGCCTCGCTGCTGCAGGTGATCGGCAAGGGGCAGGTGATCGGCGTCGATATCGACATCCGTGCTCATAACCGGAGCGCCATCGAGAGCCATCCTCTTGCGTCGCGCATCACCCTGATCGAGGGGCCGTCAACCTCGGCCGATACGCTCGCGAAGGTCGAAGCGGAAATTCCGGCTGGCGCGTCGGTGATGGTCGTGCTCGACAGCGATCACAGCCGCGACCATGTGCTTGCCGAGCTGCGCGCTTACGGCGCGCTCGTTACGGGAGGCCAATATCTCGTCGTCGCGGACACGCTGCTCGGCCGCGGGGATGCCTCGCAGACGCCGACCAAGCGCTCGAAGATCTGGCATCCGGGCGATGAGCCATATGCGGCGCTCAATGCCTATTTGCGCGAAACCGATCGCTTCGAGGCGGACGAGGTGCTCAACGGCAAACTGGTGCTGTCGAGCTCGCCCGGAGGGTACCTCAGATGCATGCGCGGGTAGTGGATGTTATCCGGCCCAGTCGGGAGGCTCGCGCCACTCTAAGGAGCGTGCGTGAGGACGATCTTCCTTTTCTTTTCGAGCTTCGCCGCGACAGCGCGCTGCAGGCGCAGCTTTTGACGGTTACGGACGGCATTGATGAGTCGAGTTTGCGAAACTGGATCGCACGACGGTGCAACGAGCCCGGGGGTGCGTTTCTCGTGATCGTCGAGGCGGCCACGGAGGCTGCTGTCGGCTATACGCAGCTCAGCCACGTTCATCGCAGGAATCGGACGGCGTACGGCGGTATCGTGCTCGCCGGAGGCGCCAGAGGTCGGGGATTGGGGCGTGCGGCCTTGGCGGAGCTTGCAACATTCGCCAGGGCGACGCTTGGTCTCCGCAAGCTGCTGGCCGAGATCCGAAACGACAACGCGGCGTCGCTCCGCCTTCACCTTTCCCTCGCATACCGTCAGGTAGGCGTACTCGAAAGGCACTTTACCGATGCAAGCGGCCAAACCCACGATGTGCTGCTGGTCGAACGTCTGCTCGACAGGGTTTAGCGAATGAAAACCGTCGTCATCACGCAGCCGATGCTGTTCCCGTGGCCCGGGTTCTTCGAGCAGCTCATGCTCGCGGACGCCTACATCTATCTCGACGACGCGCAGTTCTCGAAAGGCAGCTTCACGAACCGCATCCAGCTTCTGCGGGGGGCGGAGCGCTGCTGGATGACAATTCCGCTCGCCGGAAAGGGAAGCTTCCAGAGGATTTCCGCCCTGCAAGCGGCGGACGATACGTGGAAGTCGAGCCACCGGGCGCTTCTCCGGCAGTCGCTGATCGGCGCGCCGTTTCTCGACGATGCGCTTGCGATCTTCGATCGCGTCTACCAGCATGCGTCGCTCGTCGATCTTCTGATCGCCAGCATCGAGGAGCCGGCGCGCTACATGGGCCTTGGCTCGGAGCGTGTCGTTCAGCGCTCGAGCGGGCTCGATGTCACGGGGACGTCGTGGCGGCGCGTGCTCGATCTGGTGCTCCAGGCGGGCGGCACCTGTTACGTGACCGGGCATGGCGCCGCGAACTATCTTGACCATGAGGCCTTTGCCGCCGCGGGCGTCGAGGTCGCTTACATGAGCTACAGCCGCACGCGCTGGCCGCAGCCTGGGGACACCTTTACCCCGTATGTCTCTGTTCTCGACCTCATCGCCCGCACGGGTCCTGCGGCGCGGGACTACCTCCATCCGGCAACGATCACATGGCGAGACTTCCTTCCGCAGGAGACGCTCACATCATGACACACGGTGATGCAGGACTTCCGGACGCCACGCGCGAAATGTTCGCCGCGAAGGGCTATGCGGTTCTGCCGGGGTTCTACGACCCGCTTGCCGACATCGCGCCGATCCAGGAGGGTATCCGTCAGATTCTGGCGCTCGTCTGCCGAAAGTACGGCGTGGATGCGCCGACGGATACGCCGGTCGAGGCCATGAGCATTGCCTATCCGCGTCTCATTGCGAAGAACCGCGCCTGGGGCGGCGAGATCTACGATGCGGTGAAGCAGATTCCGGAGTTCCTGCGTCTCGTCACACAGGCGGCCAACAGCAAGGTCTTCAAGGCGCTGCGGCCGGGGAGCGTACCCGGCATTGCGGCCGGCGGCTATGGCATCCGCATCGACAACCCCGGCGAGGAGAAGTTCCGGGCCCAGTGGCATCAGGAGTTTCCTTCGCAGCTTCGCAGTGTCGACGGCATCGTTTTCTGGACGCCGCTCTTGCCGGTCACGGCCGACATGGGGCCGGTGCAGATCGCCGAGGGGTCGCATGCCGAGGGGCTCGTGCCTGTCTACGAGGACGATGCGGGAGCCGGCAAGAGCGGGGCCTATGCGCTGCATCTTGACCGTTGCGAGGAGCGGCTTCAGCGTTACAAAATCGTGGCGCCGTTGAGCGCTCCGGGAGATCTCGTGCTGATGGACTTCCTGACGCTGCACCAGTCCGGGCACAACATCTCGAAGATGCCGCGCTGGAGCATTCAGTTCCGCTATTTCAACTTCGCCGAGCCGGTTGGGCTTCGCATCGGCTGGAAGGGCTCGTTTGCGGCCGGCGTCAGGTTTTCCGACGTGCTGCCGGAGCTGGTCGCGCGCCGCGAGGATGCGGCATGACGGCTTGCCGCGTCTGCGGCGGCGATCTGGCGGCGCCGGTCTATGACGCACCCGCACCGGCATTGACGTCGATCATGACGCTGCTCGACGTGCCGACGCGCGTCTTCGTCTGTGACGGCTGCGGGCATGCGCAATGCGACGATATTCCGGATATTCAAATATTTTACGACAGTGCGTACCGAATTTCACTCGCCGGCGAAGGGCACGATCAGATCTTCGCAGTGAAGCCCGACGGCACGGCGATCTTCCGCACGGATCATCAGGCGGAGATCGCGCTTGGGCTTCTGGATCTGCCGCCGGGCGCACAGTTGCTCGACTATGGCGCGGCCAAGGCCGACACGTTGCGCAAAATGGCGGACGCGCGGCCCGACATCCGGCCGCATGTCTTCGACGTCAGCACGGATTATGCCGGTGCATGGGATGGCTGGGTGCCGGCCGATGCACGGGCGATCTACAACGTACCGCCATCCTGGTCTGGGCGCTTCGACGCGGTGATGAGCCATTTCGTTATCGAGCATGTGCCGGATCCGGTCGGCTTCATCCGCGGGATCGCGGCGCTTCTCGCCCCGGACGGGCAGCTGCTCCTGTCACTGCCGGATGTGGCTGCCAATCCGGGCGATATGACCGTCGCGGACCATCTCAATCATTTCAGCGAGGCTTCTCTTGTGCGAGCGCTTGCGCTCGGCGGATTTTGCGTGAGGACGATCGATCGCACGTCGTTTCCCGGCGCGTTCTTTGTCGTCGCCGCACGTGACGCAGGCCCGATGCCGGACCCCGAGTCCGCACGCGAGGCCGCCCGAAGCGCGCGCGACATCTGCAGGTTCTGGGAGGAAGCGGCAGCTCGGCTCGAACAGGAAGCAGCGCGGCTGCGCGGACGGAAGGCGGCCATCTATGGCGCGGGGTTCTACGGAAGCTGGATTTACAGCCGGATCGGAAGGGCCGTCGACCTCGTGGCATTCCTCGACCGCAATCCGCATCTCGAGGGCATGACCCATTTCGGTCTCCCGGTCATCAGGCCCGAGCAGATTGCGGACGATGTCGGGGTGCTTTTCATCGGGCTCAATCCGCTCAAGGCCCGTGAAGCCATTGCTGTCCAGCCTTGGCTGCAGCGGGCAGGCTTGCATCACGTCTGGCTGTGAAGCCGGGCAGGCCCGCGACCGAGGCCTACTCTTCGTCGTCTTCGTCCGCGAGCTCCTCGTCGTCGGCCTTATCGAGCGCCATCTCGATGTACGTGGCAAGGTCCTCGCCGTCGGTCAGCTCCTCTGCGGCCTGCTCGATGTCCTCTTCGGAATATCCCGCCTCGGCGGCATCCCTCAGGCATTTCTCGGCGAGGCTCTCGGCCTTCTCTGCCCGTAGATTGGCAGCGATGCTCACCGTGTTGTCCTCAACCCACTTCTCCACAAATGCGAGTGCGTCCTCGTCCACGGTCCCCTCCATGTGCTCAGCCGCCGACCATAACACCGAGTCGCGTTTCGTTGAGAAGCGCCCTTGTCGCGACCGGTGCCGGGTCTGCTGCTGCCAGACGGCATAGGCGGTGCACGGTTCGGGCCGAAAGGCCGTGCGGCATCGGAGCGGCCACGGTGGGCTCGGGATGTCCGGGTTTTTTGCTGGTGTCCCATGCTGACACCCGGGACCAACTCGCCTAATCTCCGGCCGCCCGCGAACCCGGAGGTCAACGTGCCGGCTGCCAGTTGGATCTCATCCTTTCCAGGCCTTCAAAAGCTGGATCCTGCCGTTAGCAAAGCCCTCATCGAGGCGAGCAAGATCGTCCGGCTGCCGACGGGTACGCGCATCTTCGGGCCGGGCCAGGCGCCGCAGGCCTACCTCCTTCTTCTCGCGGGAACCGTTCGTGTCCAGCAGGTGTCGGATACCGGGCGAGAGATCGTTCTCTATCGCGTGTCGGCAGGCGAGAGCTGTGCGCTCACGACGGCCTGTCTCATGGGGTATGAGGAGTATCAGGCGGAGGGGATCGCCGAGACGGATGTCGAGGCCGTTGCGATACCCCGGGCGACGTTCGACGACCTGATCGCGCGTTCGGCAGAATTCCGCCGCTTTGTGTTCACGGCTTTCAGCGTGCGCATCACCAACCTCTTTCGTGTGATCGAGGACGTGGCGTTCTCGCGTGTCGACGTGCGCCTTGCGCAACGCCTGCTCGAGCTCGCGGGCCCCGCTGGGCATATCGAGCTCACGCATCAGCAACTCGCCGCCGAGCTCGGCACCGCGCGCGAGGTGATCAGCCGGCAGCTCAACGAGTTCCAGCGCCGCGGCTGGATCTCGACCTCGCGCGGGGCTATCGACGTCGCAAACAAAGACGGGCTGCGCCAGCTCGCCGCCGCACCGTAACCGGTCGCAAAGATCTCGCCGGTGACCGGAGCGCGATTAAGCGTGCGGTACCTTCCGCGTTTGCTTTCGCGCTCTAATTCAATTCGAGCGGATCGTCTCCATCCGAGCCGTGTGACGAATGCTCGGATCGTTGATTCGTTCAATGGCGCGCGGCCGCGACTTTTCTCGAGGGCAGGCTACATATGTAGCGTTGGAGTTACATATGTCCGCGGCAGCATCGATTTTCTGCGGCATATTCGTGAGGAATGTTGGCACGCGGCTTGCTGCTCGTTTTCTTGCCAAGGCGCGCCATTGTGATTGACCCCTCCTTCCTTGCACGGCTTTGCTTCTCCGGCCGATTGGGGGGTGTCGCAACGGGTGCGCCTTGGCGGCAAGTCAAGGCTACAAGTGTAGCGCGCGATGCAACAGTGATTAGCCCAAGCGAGACAACGCGCAACATGCAGGCGCATGGCAGCGCGACGATCCGTTCTTTCGGTTGGCGCATGTCGTTGTTTGAGACCGGATGTGCAAAGGTCGATAGAAATGAGTGATAGCGAGATCTCTCTGTTCCAGTCTGTCGAATGCGAAGTCGATATGCCGCAACTGAAACCGAGTCGCCATGCCAAGCATGCCGAACTGGCCTCACTTTGTGCCGACGTCGATGCGCTATCGCCCCAGGTCCGTAGAGTTCTGTCGTTGCTTATCGATGGCTGCTCGAACAAGGAGATTGCGTGGCGATTATCGTTGAAAGAGACGACCATAAAATCTCACATGTCGGCGATTATGAAGGCTCTGGGCTGCAAAAGCCGCACGCAAGCCGCGCTCATTGCTTTGTGCCTGACCTGCAACTTGCCGTCTCATGCGGCGAGAGTTAGGGCAACAATTGCTTCGCGTTACTGATCTTGCCAGGCCGCTTATTATCGGCCCTAATCTAAGAGCCTAAAGTCTCACTTGGGCATTCCCGCTCAATCGCGCGCCACTAGAGTTTTATCGCTTTATCGATCTGAAAGAGCGGCTTGAATTTGCGGGCGACGAGCGTAAGGCGCGTTCCCACGGGTACCGCAGGCAGGCCCCGCGTAAGCAATGGCACCTTGACGCCGCTATCCGTGACGAGCTCGCCGTAGTCGCTGCGCCAAGCTGTAATGGTTCCAGTGAACACGTGCGTGTCCGGCTCAATGGGGGAAAAGTCGTCCATCTCGAAATCCGTTCCTTTTTGTTGCCGCGTCCCTAGTCGCTACGGCGGATTGCTGCGATACCGCGCTCGCATGAAATCGCGAGGCCGCCATCGATCAATGTCGGGGTTCAGGGAGTGGTCGCGGACATAGGGAAGCTTGAGCGCACACCCCGTCGGCCCTGCTTTGCCGGTCGCCTAGTCCGTTGCCGGACGGCGATAAGCGCGCCGGAATAAGCAAAGCTCAATCGACGGCGGCGAAGGGGTTTGTCGTACCTCTGCGTCGCCGATCTCCAAGCAGCGAAGGTAGAAGCTGCGCGCGCGGTCGACGATTATCACTGAGTGGAGGCTGTGTGGCATGATTGGGTACCTTGCGGCGCGATACGGTCGCGCGTTCCGCTTGGAGCAAGGCCGGGATGGCCCGCAGTCCCATTCGACAGTCAGTCTGCGAGGGCGACTGACCACGTACGAAAAACACTTTCGCCTCGCGATATGACTTTTGCTTGTCCGGCCGGTGCGGCGCAACAGAAAAATCTGGTCACCCTTTTCGGCGTTGTACCAACGTTGGTCAATTCGGTTGCGTACGTGTCGGATGCGCAGGTGGCGCTGAGCCTGGCGCTTGGAATTGGCATTTTTTCACGGACCTCATGGGCAAATCGCAGTGTGCGACGGGAAGGGGTTCCTCGTTCACCCAGCCATGCGCGCTGGGACATTAACAAGCAAGTCGTGAAGAATGACGCCTGACGCTTCCTGCCTGTCGCAATTCCCGTCGCTTGTCAGAATGTCAGGCGGCGGGCACGCACGACGTTGGGAAGTGCCTTCACCGCAGCCAGGACATCGTCCGAGATGGGCGCGTCGACGGCGACGACGCAAATGGCATCGCCTCCCGCGCGCTCGCGTCCTAGATTGAACGTTGCGATGTTCACGCCTGCTTCTCCCAGCAGCGTGCCGAGCTTTCCGATGAAGCCAGGTTTGTCGGAATTTCTTACGAAGAGCATGTGAGGCGTAACCTCGAAGTCCATCGGGATGTCGCGAACCTCGATGACGCGGGGGCGGCTGCCTGCGCCGACCGTGCCGGCGATGGAACGCTCGTATTCATCCGTGGTGATCGTCAGGCGTATCGAGCTTTCGAACATGCCGGCCTTGTCGCGCATGACCTCCTCGACCAGGATGCCGCGCTCCTTGGCGAGCCCCGCGGCGGAAACCATGTTGACCTCTGCGAGCGAAGGGCGCAGCACGCCTGCTACGGCCGCGGCCGTCAGCGGTTTGACGTTGAGGGTTGCGACCTCTCCCGAGTATTCGATCCGCACGACCTTGATGCTGGTTTCGGTCAACTGGCCTGCGAACTCGCCGAGCTGGCCGGCAAGTTTGACGTAGGGATTGAGACGCGGTGCCTCCTCGGCCGAGATGGAGGGGAAGTTGATGGCATTGCCTATCGCGCCGGTGAGGAGGTAGTCCGCCATTTGCTCGGCGATCTGCAGGGCCACTTTTTCCTGGGCTTCCGTCGTCGATGCGCCGAGATGGGGCGTGCAGACCACGCCGTCGATTCCGAACAGCACGTTCTCCTTGGCAGGCTCGGTTTCGAACACGTCGATTGCGGCGCCCGCGACGTGGCCCGACCGCAGGGCTTCCGCAAGGGCCTTTTCGTCGATCAGGCCGCCGCGTGCGCAGTTGATGATGCGCACACCCTTGCGGCACTTGGCGATG
>CAZDUD010000022.1:0-42988 GCA_964508485.1 uncultured Hyphomicrobium sp.
CTGAACCAACTCGTTCAGCGCTCGACGCCCCTGCAGCGCAGTTGGCTGTCGGGCTTCCTGGCGGGGCTGGACGCCGCCCAAGGCGGCGCGCAGGCCGGCATTGCGGCTGCACCGCTGCAAGCGGCGCGTCCACGCCAGCCGCTCACCATTCTCTACGGCAGCGAGTCCGGGAACACGGAGAGCCTGGCGCTCAAGGCCAAGAAGCTCGCTACCAAGCTGAACTACGACGCCAAGGTCGTCGACATGGCGGACGCGGATCTCGCCGCCATTGCCAAGGCGAAGAACCTCATCGTCTACATTTCGACCTGGGGCGAGGGCGACCCGCCGCAGCGCGCGGCTGACTTCTATGCCGCCTTGATGGCCGACAGCGCCCCGCGCTTCGAAGGCGTGCGCTTCACCGTGCTCGCGCTGGGCGATACCGCCTATGTCAATTTCTGCGAAACCGGCCGCCGTATCGATGCGCGTCTCGAAGCTCTCGGCGCCACACGCGTTGCCGACCGCCAGGATCTCGACCTCGACTTCCAGAAGGCTGCTGCGGCTTGGACCGACAAAGCCCTCGAGGTCTTCGCGCCCGCCGACGCGCCGCCGGCGAACACGGTCGTGCATGTCGACTTCAAGGGCGTGCCCGCAGCCGAAGAGGACGACGAGCCGCGCTTCACTGCCGAGAACCCGATCGAGGCGGAGATTGCGACGCTCATCAACCTGAATGGCACCGGATCGACGCGCGAGACGTGGCATGTCGAGTTCGCCGTCGACGATCCCGCGTTCGTCTACAAGCCCGGTGACGCGATCGGTCTCTATCCGGAGAACGATCCGGCCCTTGCCGAGGATCTCTTGAAGGCCGTCGGCCTCGCGGGCGACACCGCCCTGAAACAGAAGCTCGTCACGAGCTTCGACATTACGACGCTCTCGCGGCCCGCGGTCGACGGCTACGCAAAGCTCACGGGCCGCAAGGACGTGGCGAAATTGCTCGAAGACGGCGAGCTTGCGAAGTTCGCAGCCGACCGCCAACTGGTCGACCTCTTCGAGAGCTTCCCGGAGAAGCTCGCTGCCGACCAGTTCGTGAAGCTCCTGCGCCCGCTGCCCGGCCGGCTCTACTCCGTCGCCTCGAGCCTCGCGGCACACCCCGGCGAAGCGCATTTGCTCGTCGGCACGGTGCGCTGGTCGTCCCACGGCCGCGCACGCAATGGCGTCACCTCGACTTACCTCGCCGACCGTTGCAAGGCCGGCACTAAAGCGCGCATCTACGTGAAACCCAACAAGCACTTCGGCCTGCCCGCCGACGGCGACCGTCCGATCATCATGATCGGCGCCGGCACGGGCGTCGCGCCCTATCGCGGCTTCATCGAGGAGCGCGCAGAGACCGGCGACAAGGGCAAGAGCTGGCTCTTCTTCGGCGAGCGCAACTTCTCGAACGACTTCCTCTACCAGCTCGAATGGCAGGACCATTTGGCCTCGGGCATCCTGTCGCGCATCGACGTCGCCTTCTCCCGCGACCAGCCGGAGAAGATCTACGTCCAGCACAGGCTGTGGGAGCGCCGCGATGATCTCCTGAAGTGGATCGACGACGGAGCCCACATCTACGTGTGCGGCGACGAGAAAGGCATGGCCAAGGACGTCGACGCGACGCTCGTCAAGATCCTCGCCGAGCCTGCCAAGGGCGACGAGGAAGCCGGCCGCGCGAAGCTCAAGGAGCTGACCAAGGCCGGCCGTTACCAACGCGATGTTTATTAGGTAGTAAGGCAGTAGGCATTGGGCAGTCAGTGAGCAAGCGCTGCCCCACCCTACTGCCGACTGCCTTACTGCCTACTGCCTGGAAATCCAATGACAGACAAACGCTCGAAGAACGAGTTTCTCAAAGAAGAGAGCCACTATCTGCGCGGCACCATCGCCGACGGCCTCTCGCACGTCGAGACCGGCGCCATCGCCGAGGACGACACGCAGCTCCTCAAGTTCCATGGCTCCTACATGCAGGACAACCGCGACGTGCGCGGTGAGCGGGCCAAGAAGAAGCTCGAGAAGGCATTCAGCTTCATGATCCGCTTGAGACTGCCCGGCGGGCTCGTCTCGCCCGAGCAGTGGCTGAAGCTCGACGACATCGCCGGTACCTACGCTAACGGCACGCTGCGCCTCACGACGCGCGCCACGTTCCAGTACCACGGCGTCATCAAGTCGAACCTGCGCCGCACGATGCAGGCCATCAACGCCGCCTGCCTCGATACGCTCGCCGCCTGCGGCGACGTCAACCGCAACGTGATGTGCGCCGCCAATCCGTTCTTCTCGCCTGTGCACGCCGCGGCGGGCGATCTCGGGCGCAGGATCAGTGATCATCTCCTGCCCCAGACCAGCGCCTATCACGAGATCTGGCTCGAAGGCGAGAAGGTCGAGGACAAGACGCGCCCGGCCGCGCCCGACAGCGAGCCGCTTTACGGCCAGCATTACCTGCCGCGCAAGTTCAAGGTCGTCATCGCCGTTCCGCCTGTGAACGACGGCGACGTGTTTGCACACGACCTCGGCTTCATCGCCATCACCGACGCCGAGGGTGCGCTCCAAGGCTGGAACGTCTCGGTCGGCGGCGGCATGGGCATGACGCACGGCGACACCAAGACGTTCCCGCGCACCGCCGACGTGATGGGCTTCTGCACGCCCGAGCAGGCAGTCGACGTGGCCGAGAAGGTGATGCTTGTGCAGCGCGACTGGGGCAACCGCGAAAACCGCGCCAACGCGCGCCTGAAATACACCATCGAGCGCGTTGGCCTCGGCAAGTTCCGCGCCGAGGTCGAGAGCCGTCTCGGCTATAAGCTCGAGGACGCGAAGCCGTTCAAGTTCACCTCGATGGGCGACCCGCTCGGCTGGCGCCAGGGGCCGGACAAGAAGTGGCACCTTGGCCTCTTCATCGAGAACGGCCGCATCGCCGACAAGCCGGACCATCACCTGCGCACGGCGCTGCGCGAGATTGCCAAGGCCGGCGGCGTGACGTTCGCGCTCACGGGCAACCAGAACGTCATCATCTGCAACGTCGCCACGCGTCAGAAGCCGAAGATCGAGACGCTGCTGAAAGCGAGCGGCATCGACATCGCGACCTCGTCGGGCCTGCGCCGCAACTCGATTTCCTGTGTCGCGCTGCCGACCTGCGGTCTCGCGCTGGCCGAGAGCGAGCGCTTCCTGCCGGAGTTGATCACGGCCATCGAGGATAGCCTCGACAAAGCGGGTCTCCGGAACGACGACATCGTCATCCGCATGACGGGCTGCCCGAACGGATGCGGCCGCCCGTATCTCGCGGAGATCGGCCTCGTCGGCCGCGCGCCCGGGCTCTACAACCTCTATCTGGGCGCCGCCTACGATGGCACGCGGCTCAACAAGCTCTACGCGCAGGATGTCGGCAAGGCCCGCATCGTCGAGCTCGTGGAACCGCTGCTGATCCGCTACGCCAAGGAGCGCGAGGAGGGCGAGCGCTTCGGCGATTTCGTCATCCGTGCCGGCATCGTGAAGCCAACCCTCGGCGGCAACACCTTCCACAGCGACGTGACGCTTGCGAGCTGACCGCTTCGCGTGTCTCTACCTACGTCTTGCAGGCGGAAGCTTGCGTACGCCCCGGCCTGCGCCGGGGTGACGTTGAGAGAAGGCGGTCGGGCCGCCACGAAACTAACGTCATGCCGGCGTCATGGCGTAGCCATGCTGCGCACGGACGGCCGGCACCCACGCAAGCTTCAGCAGACGGGATACGGGAAATAGGGCACGCCTTCGCGTGTAGCTCAGCTCTTTAGCCAGAGCTGATAGGCTGCAAACACGAGGATCAGCGCCAGCGCGATGCGCAGGAACCAGTCCGGCAGCCGCCCGGTGAGGCGTGAGCCGATGGCGATGCCCGGCAGCGAGCCTGCGAGCAGAAGCCCGAGCAGCGTGAAGTTCGTATTGCCCATGCTGAGATGGCCGAGCCCGGAGACTAGCGTCAACGGCACCGCATGGACGATATCGGTGCCGATGAGATGGCGCGTCCGGAGCGCGGGATAAAGCAGCGTCAACACGACCACGCCAATGGCGCCCGCGCCGACCGACGTCAGCGTCACGATGGAGCCGAGCAGCAGGCCGAGCAGCAGCGTCGGTAGCGGACGCACGGGTGCGTCCGCTGCATCCGTCGCGGCGTCGATCCACTTGCCGCGCATGAGGAACGGATAGACGAGTATCGCCACCGAGCTCAAGATCAATGCCGCCACGAGCGCGGTCTTGATGACGTGCGCCATCGTCGCGAGGTCGGGCTCGAGCCATTCGATGAGCGCCAGCATGGCAATCGAACCAGGTACGCTGCCGGCCGCGAGCCAGCGCACGATGCGCCAGTTCACATGCCCGAACGTGTGATGCGGCGCGGCTGCCGATGCTTTGGTGATCGACGCGAACAGAAGATCCGTTCCCACCGCGAGTGCCGGCTGGATACCAACCTGAGTGATGAGGAACGGCGTCATCAGCGACCCGGCGCCGACGCCCGTCATGCCGACCAGGAACCCGACGCCGAAACCGCCGGCAACAATCATCGGCCACAGAGCTAGGAGAGAGGTATCGATCATCGGCGTCCTCGTCCGCTAGAGGAGAGTTTTGACCAGCGTGTTGACGCTGAGTCCGATGATCACGCACCCGACCGCGAGCATAAGCAGCCTGGCCGGAACGTGCTTTGCGGCAAGCGCCGCGAAGGGCGCCGCAACGATGCCGCCGATGATGAGCCCCGCTATGATCGGCCAGAGGCTCAAGCCCACGGTGAGGAAGAACGTCGTCGAGATCGTGAGGGTGACGAAGAACTCGGCGAGATTGACGGACCCGATCGCGTAGCGCGGCGTCGCGCCCTGTCCGATCAGGCTGGAGGTCACGATGGGACCCCAGCCACCACCGCCGATGGCATCCAGAAGTCCGCCGAAGAAGCCGAGCGGCGCGACCGAGCGCGGCTCGGGAACGTCGCGCGGGCGTTTTGCCAGCGCCTTCCAGATGATGACAAAGCCGAGCAGCAGCAGGTACACGCTGATGTACGGCTTCAGCGTGTCTCCATCGAACTCGGAGAGTGCATAGGCGCCGATCACGCCGCCGATGGCGCCGGGCAGCGCGAGACGCCACAGAAGCTGCCGGTCCACGTTGCCAAGCTTCCAGTGCGCGATACCCGAGGCGCCGGTCGTAAAGGTCTCGGCTGCATGCACGCAGGCGCTCGCCGTTGCCGGCGGCACGCCCGAGCTGAGCAGAACCGAGGTGGCCGTCACGCCGTAGGCCATACCGATAGCGCCGTCGATCATCTGGGCTACGAAACCGATGACGACGTAGAGAAGGATGTCATCCATGATGGTAGGCGGCGTCTCCGTTATTGCGGCCAACCGATAGCAGACATCTCTTAGATCGAATAGTCGGGAGCGCTCTCGATTTCGACGTTAATTCCGGCCGCTCTCAGGATCAGCGCAACCTCGTTGGCGCGCCGCCGGAACTCGGCTTCCGTCTGTGGCCGGTCACGGAGGTCGGCGTTGAGCCCCCGCTCCAGCATGGCCCGCGTCAGCACGAAAGTGTTCTCGTCGGCCGCCGCCGCCTCGGCCTTGGCAACACTGACCACGCCGCCGGCAATGGAAGCACCCGTGATGGCATCCACCAGCATGAAGCTGCCCGTCTCTGGCGCATCGGCAAAGGTGTCGATGGCCGCCGGCCGGCCGAGCGCAATCTCACCGAGCGCGATGTCGTTTGTTCCGCACACATCGGCCGGATGCGTCTCCAGCGTCTCGAGATCGAGCAGCGCTCGGATCTTGAGGCTCGAGACAGGCGTGAGGTCCGTTGCCGTACGCACGAGGTAGGAGCCGCGCGGATCGTAGGGCGTCTCGCTGAGCCAGACCATGCGTGCTTCGAGCACGCGCGCCGTCACTGGCCGCGCGTCTGCCTTGGAGAGCACCGCGCCGCGCGCCACGTCGATATCCGTGTCGAGCTGTATGGCGACAGCCTGGCCCTGCGAGGCCTGCTCGAGGTCGCCGTCCATGGTGGCAATGCGAAGCACTTTTGCGCTGCGCTTGGAGAGCGCATCGACGACGGTCTCGCCGACGCGCACGCTTCCGCCGCTGACGGTTCCGGCAAGTCCGCGGAAGTCGTTTCGGGAATCGCGCAGCACGGTCTGTACGGGGAAACGGAACGGACCCGTCGGTTCCGTGACGCGGCTCGGCAGCTCCTCGAGATGCTCGAGCAGCGTCGGTCCCGTGTACCAAGGCATGTGCTCGGAGCGGCGCGCGACGTTGTCGCCCGAGACCGCGGCCGTCGGTATGACGGTCGCCTCCCAGAAGCCGAAGCGCCAGGAGAACGTCTCGAAGTCCGCCTCGATCTTGCGGAATGCCGATTCCGACCAGTCTACGAGGTCCATCTTGTTGACCACGAGGATGACACGCTTGACGCCGACGAGGTCGAGGATTGCGGCGTGCCGGCGCGTCTGCGTCTTGACGCCGTGGCGCGCGTCGATGAGCAGGATCGCGACGTCGGCGTGCGAGGCGCCCGATGCCATGTTGCGCGTGTACTGCTCATGACCTGGGCTGTCGATGACGACGAAGCGGCGATGCTCGGTGTCGAAGTAGCGCCAGGCGATGTCGATGGTGATGCCTTGCTCGCGCTCGGCGACGAGGCCGTCCATGAGCAGGCTGAAATCGGGATTGCCGCCGTCGACCGTCTTGCCGCGGCGCAAGGTCTCGCGCTGGTCGTCGTAGAGATCGGTTGCATCCCAGAGCAGGCGGCCGATGAGCGTCGACTTGCCGTCGTCGACCGAGCCGCAGGTCAAGACGCGCAGCATGCCCGAAAGCTCGGGTGCGATCTTCTCGAGATCGGCGTGGGAGGACGACGCCGATGCCGTCTGATCGGAGACGACCTTGAGCGGCACCTTCGACGCCTTGTCTTTGGATTTCTGAAGGGTGTTGGGCTGCGCGGACATCTTAGAAATACCCTTCCTGCTTCTTCTTCTCCATGGCGCCCGCCTGATCGTGATCGATGAGGCGGCCCTGACGCTCGGACGTGCGTGCGCCGAGCGTCTCGGCGACCACGCTCTCGATGTCGGCAGCATCCGACTCGACGGCTGCGGTCAGCGGATAGCAGCCGAGCGTGCGGAAGCGCACGCGCCGGTTGACGACCTCATCGCCCGGCTTCACGGGCAGCCGGTCGTCGTCGCGCATGATGAGCTGACCGTTGCGCAGGATGGTCGGCCGCTCGGCGGCGAAATAGAGCGGCACCACGTCGAGCTTTTCACGCAGGATGTAGCGCCACACGTCGCGCTCGGTCCAGTTGGAGAGCGGGAACACGCGCACCGTCTCGCCGGCGCCGAGGCGGCCGTTCAGGAGGCGCCACATCTCGGGACGCTGACGGCGCGGATCCCAGCGGTGGCCTTCGGCGCGGAACGAGAACACGCGCTCCTTGGCTCGGCTCGCTTCCTCGTCGCGGCGCGCGCCGCCGAACGCGGCGTCGAACGCATATTTGTCGAGCGCCTGCTTGAGCGGCACCGTCTTCATGACGTCTGTGTAGACGGACGGCGAGTAATCGATCGGGTTGATGCCTTTCGCAGCGCCCTCTTCGTTGGTGTGCACGATGAGGTCGAGGTCGAAGTCGCGCGCGGTCTTGTCGCGAAACGCGATCATGTCGCGGAACTTCCACCCGGTATCGATGTGCAGCACCGGAAACGGCAGCTTCGCGGGCCAGAACGCCTTGCGCGCGAGATGCAAGAGCACCGTCGAGTCCTTGCCGATCGAGTAGAGCAGCACGGGCTTGCGGAACTGCGCCGCCGCCTCGCGGAAGATGTGGATGCTCTCAGCCTCGAGGAGGTCGAGATGCGAGATGGGCTGCGTCATGCGTGGGCCTCTTTCGGCTTCGGGCGATTGTGCAGCCCGCATTCTTTTCCATCCTCGTTCTCCCACCACCAGCGCCCGGCGCGGATGTCCTCGCCGGGGCGGATCGCACGCGTGCAGGGCTGGCAGCCGATAGACGGAAAGCCGCGCGCATGCAGTGGGTTCACGGGAATTTTGTTCTCTGCGATGTAGGTCTCGAGCTTTTCGAGGCTCCAGTCGGCGATCGGGTTGAGCTTCACGAGCTGATGCTCGCCGTCCCAGGACGCGAACGGAACGTGCGCGCGCCCTGCCGACTGATCGCGGCGAAGCCCTGTGATCCAGCCCGCGGCACCCGCAAGCGCCCTGTTGAGCGGCCGCACCTTGCGCACGTCGCAGCACGCCTTGCGCGCCTCGATCGACTGGCGGAACCCCATGATGCCGTCGCGCGCAACCAGCATCTCGACGTCCTTCGCGTCTGGAAACACCACGCGGATCTTGAGCGGCGCGTAGCGCAGCTCGCTCGCTTCGAGCGTTTCGAGTGTCTCGGGAAAATGCCGACCCGTATCGAGCGTGAAGACATCGAAGTCACGCCCCGTCTGGGCGATGGCGTTGAGGACAGCCTGGTCCTCGAGACCAAGGCTGGTCGAGAATGTGATGCGTCCGGGGATGGCGTCGGCAATGGCGACGAGCCGCGCTTCGAGGCTGTCGAGCCCGGCCAGGGTCTGATCGAGCTCAGCAGCGAGCGCCGCACCGCTGGTATTCGGGTCAGAAAGGGGGGGCTTCGCCCCGGCTGTGCGGCCGGCGCGCACCCGAACGTTTGCCTTGGTCATGAAAATCCTCCGATTGCCGGAACCTAATGAAATGAAGTTCTTAAATAAAGGGAGTGAGGCAAATAAAAATAGGATGTCATTCCGCCTGTTCCGTCATGTAGAAAAATTGTTCCACGGGCGGTTCAGGCGGAAAGATTTCTTGCAGAGCAGCATGCAGGCTCAACGCTATGCTTTTTGCATGCGGGCGGCAGCGTTTACCAAGTCCCCGTGTTGGGCATCGAGGCCCACGGCTCGGCCTTCGGCAGGGCAGCGCCCTTCTGCAGGAGCTCGATGGAGATCTGGTCAGGAGAGCGTACGAACGCCATGCGCCCATCCCGGGGTGGTCTGAGGATCGTGACCCCGCCCGCCGCGAGTTTTTCGCAGGTTGCGTAGATGTCGTCGACCTCGAAGGCGAGATGTCCGAAATTGCGCGCCGACCCGTAGTCCTCCGGATCCCAATTGTAGGTGAGCTCGAGCAGGGGTGCCCAGTCGGCGGCGGCGCGGCCCTGGTCCAGAGGAGCCGCTAGAAAGACGAGGGTGAACCGGCCCGCGCGATTCTCGACCCGCCTCATTTCCACGAGACCCAGGAGCCCCGTGTAGAAGGCGAGGCTCGCGTCGAGGTCCCTGACACGGACCATCGTATGAAGGTAGCGCATGTCGTCGTCCTATTGTTGCGGAATAGACACAAAAAACATCCCGTGAACACCGGGAGCGAACTCTTCCAACTTGGTGGGATCATTCGGATTTCAAGGTCGATCTGCCAACCCCGCAGTTATCCCCAGCCCCAAATTGCGTTGCGAGGTGGCCATCAATCCGCCGCCCGGCGCACGCCGAATGCCCCGTGTGGACGGGCCATCCCGGTTGCGAATCACCCACCCTCGAAAGGGGGCTGATTGGGCACGATGACACCCCGGAATGGGGCACCGGTTTGTCCGCGCCGACAGCATCGAAGAAAATTTCTCAAACTTGGGAATACTAAAAAATGGTAAACAGGATCAGTAGTTTGGAGATCATCACTCATGTGGACATGCCTTGCGCGGAAGGGGTCAAGAAGTCTTGCGTTCTGACGAGGGGCTAGCCTCGGACATCGCAGGTGGTATTCTTCGCGTGTCACCGAGAAACACGGGTCCAGTCGATGTAGAGGGCAGAGACTGAACCGAAGTCGAAGTGACGCATAAGTTCAACGTAGGCCAGTAAGGCGGGGTAAAATTATGGGGGATTCCAAGCTACCTCCGGAGTATCCGGGCGGCGGAGTATTTGCTGAAGGCGACCTTGAGCGCCTGGAAGAGGGTGGTCTTGAAGTATTCGAGATCGCTGGAATCATTAAGTGGTTTGACGTCGCCAAAGGTTACGGCTTCATCGTTCCCGATAACGGCCTGGCTGACGTGCTGCTGCACGTGACGTGTCTCAGGGCCGGCGGCTATCAGACCGCTTACGAAGGCGCCCGCATCCACTGCCAGGTGCTGAAACGCCCGAAGGGCATGCAGGCCTTCCGCATCCTTTCCATGGATGAATCGACCGCGATCCATCCGTCGCTGCTGCCGCAACGCACCCACGTGCACGTGCAGCCAGAAAGCGATTGGGAACGTGTGGTTGTGAAGTGGTTCAACCGTGTGCGCGGTTTCGGCTTCCTCACCAAGGGCGAGGGCACGCCGGACATCTTCGTCCACATGGAGACACTGCGACGGTTCGGCTTCACCGAGCTGCGTCCTGGCCAGACCGTCCAGGTGCGCTGGGGCATGGGCTCCAAAGGCTGCATGGCCGCCGAGCTGAAGCCCGACGGCTCGTCCACGGGGCTAACATCGTCCCATTGAGAGGCTCCCATTGATCGGCACCGGCGTCCATGGTGATGTCGGGGCCGGTTAAGAGGACGCGCCAATGAGGAACGCACGCTATTCAGGAAGGGCTGCTGTTGGGGCAGCCCTTTTGCATTCTGTGGCCGCAAGCCTGGGCGCCGCCTACACCTTTGCCTGGGTGCAGGCGGGAGATGCCAGGGGCGAGACGTCTGCCTCCGCGCATGGCAGCGTGCAAGAGGAGCGCTTGGAGCTGGTCACGGGAAGCGGCGTACATGTGCTCGACATCGAGATCGCTTCGACACCCGAAAAGCAGGCACTTGGTCTCATGTACCGCACGAGCCTCCCCGACACGAAAGGCATGCTGTTCCCGCATAAGGAGCCGCGCGAGCTCACGATGTGGATGCGGAACACCTACATCCCGCTCGACATGGTCTTCATCCGCGCCGATGGCACGGTGCACCGCATCGAGGCGCGGACCGAGCCGCTGTCCGAACGCATCATCAGCTCCAATGGCCCGGTATCGGCCGTGCTGGAAATTGCGGGCGGCAATGCCGAGCGCCTGGGTCTTAAGCCCGGCGACAAGGTCCGCCATCCTGTTTTCGGCGCAGCAGCGTCCGAATAACGGGACGGAAGCCCCGCCCGGCGACATGACGCGTTTGCGGGCGCTTGACCGTAAGGACACGAAGCGGCACATGTTGCGCCAGCCGACGGACCGGCGCGAATACATGTCCGCCATTCAATGTACGGGGCGTAGCTCAGCCTGGTAGAGCGCCTGCTTTGGGAGCAGGAAGTCGCGAGTTCGAATCCCGCCGCCCCGACCATTTCTTTCAGCGCAAACAAAAGGTTACTGCAGGGCTAGATCGCATTTTCGATCCGCCATCTGGAGCTTCGTCCGTATCGACCAGACGTGCCTCGGTCGCAGGGACGGCAAGGCTCTTAGAAATTGATGAGCGCTCCCGTTGAGATCGTCTGCAAGTCGTCGAGGGCGCCGATCGCTCCCGCGCCCGAGATGTCGGCGCTCTGCCCGCGATATTTGAGCCAGACCGACATCGACGCCGCGTCGATCTCCTGCACGACGCCGCCGCCGACCTGATCGATTTCGCTCGATGTTATGCCGAGCGCTAGGGCGCCGGGGCCGATCTGGTCGAGGTATTGGCCGTAGTCGCCGTAGATTACGGTTGCGCCAAGCGAGGTCCACTTCTTCCGGATGCCGGCCTTGACGTACCAATGCTCGCTGTCGGGAGGTACCAGCCCTCCGGCGAGGAGCGTTCCGCTATTGTCCTCATGGCCGTAGGCGCCGTGGACGAACAGGCCTGTCGCCAAGTGCTCGGCATAGCCGCCCGCCTGGACGTAGCGCGAGTCCTTCCTGAGCAAGTTTGGAAGCGTAACGACGACGTTTTCGTCGCTGCTTCCAGAATAGCCGAAACCAAGCAAGACCTTGAACCCGGAGATCTCGCCCGCATAGCGCGCGGCGATCTGCCAGTCATCATCCACGCCCCAGCTCGCGGAAGCGCTGAATCCAGCGATCACGGGCGTGTCGTAGCGGACCGCATTCATGACAAGGCCGTCGCAATCGCCGCCAAGAGGGGCGCTCTGGGAGTAGCAGAAGGCGAGCTGTCCCCAGGTCAGCGTTGCCGGCGCGAGATCGCCGCCGCTGCGGATGATGAACTGCGGGAAACCGTCGAGGAACGTGTAGTTGTCGATGACCTGCGTTCCGGATTTGTCTGTGAACATGGCCGCGCTCTTGGCTGCGGGTGCCTGCTTGCCGACGCTCAGGGTGCCGATCGCTTTGCTCTGCAGATACCAATAGGACATCTGCAGGTTCAGACCCTGATCGAAGATGGCGCTGTTTTGATTCATGGCCGCCATACCGTTGCGGCCGAACGGATTGTCCGCGAGGTTCTGGATGCGTATCAGGTAGCCGGTGGTCCATTCCGGCGCGATTTTAGCCTGGCCATTGAGCTTGACGTGGGTCGCTTGCGTCGGGCCGAGGCCGTGGAGATAGACATTGCTTTCGCCGCCGTCGTCCCACCAGGTGATCTCCTGCGCGATATAGCCCGAGATCGCGAGCGTCACTTTGCGATTACCTTTGCGGGCCGTGGTTGCCTCGAGTTCAGCGATGCGTTCTTCGAGGTCGGCGCAGCAATCGGGAGAGAGATCAGCCGCACCTGCTTGTCCGGCCGACATGCTGAGCAACATGGCGATGGCGAATTGTGAACCCGTAAGTCTTCTCATGTGCGCTTTCCGTTGGGTTGTGTGTCGCAATTATCGACAGGCCGCAGCCTGCCAAACCTCAATCGTTCGCGAAGCCGCGGCCGCGAAAGCGGCCCCGATACCGATCAGAACCGGCTCGTCGCTCGCGGGCTTCAATGTTCCGCACGCGAGATCGCCTAGAGTGCCGAAGTTGCGTCCTGCCTCGGGCCGGGAAACTGATGTCGCGACAACACACGGCGTTGCCGCAGCCAGGCCCTCCGCCATGAGGCGGCGCGCGATCGCATCGCCCGTACGGCCGCCCATGTAGATGACGAGCGTTGTTGTGGCGTCGGCAATACCGTGCCAGTCGAGATCCTCGGGCATTGCGCCGTCTTTCGCGTGACCAGTGACGAACCGGACGGAATGAGCGTGGTTACGGTGCGTAAGCGACACGTTGAGGCATGCTGCCATGGCCGATGCGCTCGTGATGCCCGGCACGATGCTGACTGGAATGCCGGCTGCTTCGAGATGCGCGATTTCCTCGCCCGCGCGCCCGAACAGGACGGGATCGCCGCACTTCAATCTGACAACGTGCTTGCCTTGCCGGGCGAGTTTTAGCATCAGCGCGTTGATGTCCTCCTGCCGGCAGGAGGGGCGGTGTCCGCGCTTCCCGACGAGCATGCGCTTGGCGCTTGATCGCGCGAATGCGAGGATTTCCTCGGACACGAGCGCGTCGAAGAGGATGACATCCGCCTCCTGCATCGCGCGCACGGCCCGGAGCGTCAGCAGTTCCGGATCGCCGGGACCGGCACCGACCAGCGTGACACGGCCGCTTCTCCGCCGGACGCTATCAGACGACATTCGTGAGCGTGTGGTCATGAATGATCCTCTTGATCTCGGGTCGGCAAGAGCCGCAGTTGGTGCCCGCCTGAGTGGCTTCGCCCACGGCCGCGATCGTGCAGCAGCCGTTTCGAACCGCAGCGGCTATCTCGTTGGCACCGATGCCGAAGCAGGCACAGACTGTCGCGCCGCGATCGACGGCGCCGACGCCGGGACGTCCCGCCAGGACCGCGCTGCGCTTGCTCAAGATCGCGTCCGTGCCGGCAAGTTGCGAGATCGCCCATTCGCGCGAGACGGCGACAGGCTCCGGCGCAAGGAACAGCACGCCTGTGAGGTGTCCGTTATCGTAGGCAGCGAAGCGTCTGCGGCCCGTTTGTGTGTCCTGATACTCGACGGGCTCGCTCGCTCGACCGAGAATTCCGCGTGCGTAGGCAGACCAATCGACCGGATCGTCAGCGAAGGCCATCTCCACGCGCCATCCGCCGCTACATCTTGCAATCGCCCAATATTCCGCGGGAATGCGTTCGGGTTTACGTCGCAGCACCGCGAAGCCATAGGTGGCGGCCACGAAGCGCTCTATGCGCGCCGGAATGTTCTTCGACGCCGGCTGGCCGGAGATCGGGTCGGTAATGCCGGGAACCAGGCAATCGACCCGCGCGCTCGAAGCGAACTGATCGTTCCAGTGCATCGGAACGAAGATCGAGCACGGCTGCTGGCGCGGGGTGACAAGCGCACGCACGAGAATTGCGCTGAGCCCCGTGGAGACACGGACCAGATCCGCGTCTTTGATCCGGAACCGCCCGGCATCGTCAGGATGAATTTCGACGAACGGCTCGGCATAGTGCTGGGATAGCCGCTGGCTTCTGCCGGTGCGGGTCATCGTGTGCCAGTGGTCGCGGATGCGGCCAGTATTGAGCGTGAGCGGGAAGCCGGGCGTGGCGTGTTCCTCAACGCCTAGATGGACGGGAATGATGCGAGCTTTGCCGTCCGGCGTGTAAAAGCGGCCGTCTTTGAACATGCGTGCCGCATCTGCATCGTTTCTCGGATGCGGCCATTGAAACGGCGCGAGGTTGTCATAGGCCACCGGATCGAGCGCTGCGCATGCGCCGATGTCGAAATCCCGCGTGCCGTTGTTTTCGAACGCCGAGAGAGCAGCGTGCTCGACAAAAATTTCCTCCGGTTCGGAATAGTCGAACGCGTAGCCGTGTCCCATGCGTTTCGCGACTTCGGAGACGATCCACCAGTCGGGCCGCGCATCGCCGGGCGCGCGCAAGAAGCTGCGTTGGCGCGATATCCGCCGCTCTGAGTTGGTGACGGTTCCGCCCTTTTCCCCCCACGCCAGCGCAGGAAGAAGAACGTGCGCGAGTTCGGCCGTATCGGTCTCTGCCGTGACATCCGATAAAACAACGAACGGACAGGCAGCGATGGCGTCTTTGACGTTTCCCGCGTCCGGCATCGATACGACCGGATTTGTTGCCATGATCCACAGGGCCTTGATGCGTCCATCAGCGACCGCGCGGAACATATCGACGGCCTTGAGACCGGGCCTCGCGGCGATGGTGGGTGCGCCCCAGAAGCGCTGTACGCGGGCGCGATCCGCAGCGTTCTCGATCGCCATGTGAGCGGCGAGCATGTTGGCGAGGCCGCCGACCTCGCGCCCGCCCATCGCGTTAGGCTGCCCCGTGACCGAGAACGGTCCCATGCCGGGCTTGCCGATGCGCCCGGTCGCCAGATGGCAATTGATGATGGCATTGACCTTGTCGGTGCCAGACGAGGACTGATTGACGCCCTGACTGAAGACGGTGACCGTGCGCTCAGTGGCTGCAAACAGGGAAAAGAACTGTTCAAGCGTTGCGAGTGATAGGCCCGTTGTTCGCAGCAGAGCATAGGGATCAAGCTCGTCGGCGGCGCAGAGCGCCTCCGCCACACCTGAGGTATGGCGATCGATATAGCGCAGATCGATCGAGCGGGTTCGCCCGAGATAACTGAGCAATCCGAGAAACAGGGGAACGTCGCCATCCGGGCGGATCGCGAGGTGAATGTCCGCGATGTCAGCCGAGGCTGTA
Source organism: uncultured Hyphomicrobium sp. (assembly GCA_964508485.1). Lineage (GTDB taxonomy): Bacteria > Pseudomonadota > Alphaproteobacteria > Rhizobiales > Hyphomicrobiaceae > Hyphomicrobium_C. Next base: position 15,516 of record CAZDUD010000022.1, read on the forward strand.
CGGCGCGGATCGATGAGAACCACTTTCATATCCGGCCGCTTCTCTTTGGCAGCGGCAATGCGCTGATAGAGAACCGGGTGACACCAGGCAAGGTTAGAGCCGACGAGCACGATGAGGTCGGCAAGCTCCAGGTCCTCGTAACAACCGGGCACCGTGTCGGAGCCGAACGCGCGGCGATGCCCGGCAACGGACGAGGCCATGCACAGGCGGGAGTTCGTATCGATGTTGGCCGAGCCGATGAAGCCTTTCATCAGCTTGTTGGCAACGTAATAATCCTCGGTGAGGAGCTGTCCGGACACATAGAAGGCGACAGAGTCCGGGCCATGCTCGCGGATCGTGTCGTTGAACTGCGATGCCACGAGATCGAGCGCTGAGTCCCAACCCGTCCGGGCGCCGAAGACCTCCGGATAAAGCAGCCGTCCCTCAAGTCCGATCGTTTCGGCAAGGGCCGAACCCTTGGAGCAGAGTCTCCCGAAGTTTGCGGGATGATCCGGATCGCCGCGCACGTTCACATCGCCGCCGGCTCCGACATCCGCAATGACGCCGCAACCGACGCCGCAGTAGGGGCACGTCGTCTTGACTGAGCGCGGGGCGGCCATGTCCATGGGTCAGGCTGCCTCTACGCTCTCGGCGCTCGCGATATAGATGATGTCGCCATCCAACTTGACGGGAATGGTGCGCACGGAGCCTTCGTCGGCGCCCTGCGCCTTGCCTGTCTCGAGCGAGATGACCCAGTTGTGAAGCGGGCATGTCACGGCCGCGCCGTGCACGATCCCCTGGCTCAGCGGGCCCTTCTTGTGCGGGCATTGATCGTCGATGGCGAACACGCGATCGTCTCCTGTGCGGAACACGGCAACTTTGCCCTGCGGGGTGCTGATGCAGCGCGCACCGCGTTGCGGGATATCCGAGATCTGTCCGATTGCGATCCACTGCATGGCGTCACTCTGCTGCCTGGGGGAGACCGACCGTAGCGAGCGGGCGGAACTCGTGCTTGTGCAGGCCAGAGACGCGCTCCGACCAGGGATCGACTTGGGCAAACTTCTGCGAGTGGACGAAGCGGTCGAAGTAGTCCCGCCGACACGTTTGGTCGTCGAGGATCTGGCGGCGGATCTCGTCGACGCCGACGCGCTTCGCCCATTTGTAGATGCGCTCGAGATAGCGGGCTTGCTCGCGGTACATCTGCGTCAGCGCGACGACGACCTCGAGCGCCTCGCCCTCGGATTTGACGAGGCCGAGCACCTCCGTGCCCTTGATGTCGAGGCCGGCGGCACCTGCGAAATGAATTTCGTAGCCGCTGTCGACGCAGATGACGCCGACATCCTTGCAGGTCGCTTCCGCGCAGTTCCGCGGGCATCCGGAGACGGCCATCTTAACCTTGGCCGGCGTCCACGAGCCCCACATGAACTTTTCGATGCGGATGCCGAGGCCGGTCGAATCCTGGGTGCCGAAGCGGCACCATTCGCTGCCGACGCAGGTCTTCACCGTACGCAGGCCTTTGGCGTAGGCGTGACCGGAGACGAACCCGGCCTTCCCGAGGTCGGCCCAGACCGCCGGCAGATCCTCCTTGCGGACGCCCAGCATATCGACGCGCTGCCCGCCCGTGACCTTTACGGTCGGAATCTGGAACTTGTCCACGACGTCGGCGATGGCGCGCAGCTCCTTGGCGCTCGTCACGCCGCCCCACATGCGCGGAACCACGGAGTAGGTGCCGTCCTTCTGGATGTTGGCGTGCACGCGCTCGTTGATGAACCGCGACTGGTAGTCGTCGGCATACTCGCCCGGCCAGTCGCACACGAGGTAGTAGTTGAGTGCCGGGCGGCACTTTGCGCAGCCGCACGAGGTCTTCCACTCGAGCTCCTGCATGACGGCATAGACGGTCTTGAGCCCTTTGGCTTTGATCAGGCGGCGTACGTCGTCGTGGCCGAGCGGCGTGCAGGCGCACATAGGCTGCACGGCAACCGGATTGTAGGCATCTCCGAGCGTGAGCTTTATCACTTGCTCGACGAGCCCCGTGCATGAGCCGCACGAGGCGGACGCCTTGGTGTGGGCCCGGACGTCGTCAAGCGACGTCAGCCCCTTGTCCTTGATCGCGGTGACGATCCTGCCCTTGCACACGCCGTTGCAGCCGCAGATCTCTGCGTCATCGGGCAACGCTGCAACGGCCGCCGTAGGGTCCAGCGGCGCGCCGCCCTGGTAAGCCTGCCCGAAGATGAGCGTGTCGCGCATCTCGGAGATGTCGACGGACTTCTTCTTGAGATCGTTGAACCATGCGCCGTCAGCGGTCTCGCCATAGAGAACCGTGCCGACAATTCGGTTCTCCTTGAGCACGAGGCGCTTGTAGACGCCTGCCGCCGCATCGCGGAGCACGATCTCCTGGCGGTCGTCGCCGTCGGCGAAATCGCCGAGCGAGAACACGTCGATGCCGGTGACCTTGAGCTTTGTCGGAGTGTCGTTGTGAACGAAGCCCGGGACCTCCTCGCCCGCGAGCTTCGCGGCGGCGATACGCGCCATCTCGTACAGCGGAGCGACGAGGCCGTAGACGTGGCCGCCGACTTCGGCGCACTCCCCTAGCGCGAAAATATCCGGGTCGGACGTCTGGAGGTGGTCATCGACGAGAATCCCGCGATTGGTCGCGATGCCGGCGTCCTTGGCCAGCCAGGCGTTCGGCTTGATGCCGGCGGCCATGACGACAAGCGTTGCGGGGATGACGCGGCCATCGTCGAGCACGACCCCTTCGGCCTTGCGCTCCCCCACGATCGCTTTCGTCGAGGCCTTGCACATCACCTTGATGCCGCGGCTCTCGAGCTCCCGCTGCAGCATATAGCCGGCCGCGGGATCGAGTTGGCGCTCCATCAGCGTGGGCATGATGTGGAGCACGGTCACATCCATGCCGCGCTCTTTCAATCCGGCGGCCGCCTCGAGTCCCAGGAGGCCGCCACCGATCACTACCGCCGTAGAACGCGATTGTGCCGCCAGCAGCATGGCCTGCACGTCATCGAGATCGCGATAGGACAGCACGCCGGGAAGGTTGTTCCCAGGTACGGGCAGGATGAACGGCACCGAGCCTGTGGCGATCACAAGCTTGTCGTAAGATGCCGTCACACCCTTGTCTGAGGTAACGGCCTTCGCCCCGCGATCGATCGCGACTACCTTGTGCCCCTTATACAAGGTGATGCCGTTCTTGATGTACCAGCCGTCACCATGGATGATGATCTGCTCGTACTCCTTTTCGCCGGAGAGCACGGGCGACAGCATGATGCGGTCATAGTTGACGCGCGGCTCGGCATTGAAGATCGTGATGTCGTAGACCCCCGGCGCCTTCTCGAGCAGATGCTCGAGCATGCGTCCCGGCGCCATGCCGTTGCCTATGATGACGAGTTTTTCCCGCATGGCGTTCATTCCGCTGCCTGAATGCGAAGTTTCCTGCCGGCCGCGAGCCGTTCTGTGCGTTTTCGCTTGATTTCCGCGAGCAGAGCGGGCTCCGGATTGGCGCCGCCCTCGTAAGCCTCGAGGAAGTCGAGCAGCTCCTCGCGATACGCGTAATAGTCGGGATGCGAGAGAAGCATCTTGCGTGAGCGCGGACGCGGCAGGTTCACATCCATGATGTTGCCGATGGTCGCGTTCGGCCCGTTCGACATCATCACCACGCGATCGGCGAGGAGGATCGCCTCATCGACGTCGTGGGTCACGCAGATGGCCGTGACCTTGGTGCGAGCCCATACGTCCATGAGCACGTCCTGAAGCTCCCATCGGGTCAGGCTGTCGAGCATGCCGAAGGGCTCGTCCAGAAGCAGCAGCTTCGGCGACAGGGCAAACGCGCGGGCGATGCCGACACGCTGCTTCATGCCGTTGGATAGCTCGGCGGCGCGCCGGTGCATCGCGTCGGCAAGTCCGACGCGGTGCAGATAGTATTCGACGACATCGCGGCGCTCCGCCGGGCTTGCCTTCGGATAGACACGGTCGACGCCCAAAGCGACGTTCTCGCGCGCCGTTAGCCACGGCATGAGCGACGGCGACTGAAAGACGACGGCGCGGTCGGGACCGGCGTCGGTTACCTCAGACCGTTCGAGAATGATGCCGCCGCTCGAAATTGCGTTGAGCCCCGCAGCCATCGACAGAACCGTCGATTTTCCGCAGCCCGAGTGGCCGATGAGGGTAACGAACTCACCTTTCTTCATTAGGAGATTGAAACCGTCGACGACCGTAAGCGGCCCCTTTGGTGTAGGATAAGTCTTCCGGACTTCGAAGAACTCGACGTAACGGTCCTCGATCGGAGAGTGGGCTGCTTTCTTATAGGCCTCCGGCAGATCGCGCTTGGCTGTGATCGGCGTAATATTGGGAAGCACAGGCTCGTTCTGCGCGCTGCCGCCACGCGACGCCCCGAGTTCCATCAGGAATGCAGTGATTTCCCCGCGGATGCGGATGAACTCGGGATCGGAGTTCATGGCAGCCCTGTCCCGGGGACGCTGCAGCTTCACTTCAAACGACGGCCCCAGCGTTGCGCGCGGGCCAGGCGTGAGCGGGATGATGCGGTCAGCGAGCAAAATCGCCTCATCCACATCGTTCGTGATGAGAATGATCGTCTTCTTCTCGCGCGCCGAGATTTCCGCGAATTCGTCTTGCAGCTTCGCACGCGTGAGCGCATCGAGCGCCGAAAGCGGCTCGTCGAGCAGAATGATCTCGGGCTGGATCGCCAGGGCTCGCGCAACCGCCACGCGCTGACGCATTCCGCCCGAAAGCTCCGCGGGCCGGCGGTCGAGAGCGTGCGACAGGCCGACCATATCGATGTACCGGTGGGCAATGGCGTGCCGTTCGGTCGCCGATTTGTCCTTGTGAACCGCGTCGACGGCAAGCGCGACGTTGCCATAGACGCTGAGCCACGGCATCAGCGAGTAGGACTGGAAGACGATTCCGCGGTCAGGACCCGGACAATCAACGTCCTTGTCGCGTATTTTTATGCTGCCGCTGTCGGGTGCGATCAGCCCGGCAATCGCCGAGATGAGCGTTGTTTTACCCGATCCGGAGAAACCGACGATGGCGATGAACTCGCCCTCGGCCACCGACAGATTGATGTCGGCAAGGACCTCGGTGCGCGAGGCACCCTCTCCGTAGCCCTTCGACAGTCCCCTGATCTCGAGAAAGCTCATGGTCACCTCAGCGGCTGGACTGGAAGGTGAAGGCCGACTGGAGCGCGTACATGATGCGATCAAGCATGAAGCCGATGATGCCGATCGCGAGCACAGCGACCATGATGCGTGCGAGCGACGAGGCGGAGCCGTTCTGGAACTCGTCCCACACGAACTTGCCGAGACCCGGGTTCTGCGCCAGCATCTCGGCGGCGATGAGCACCATCCAGCCCACACCGAGCGACAGGCGCAGCCCCGTGAAGATGAGCGGCAGCGCGGACGGCAATACGAGCTTTCGGATGGTCGTCGGCGTCGACAGTTGAAGGACCTTGCCGACGTTGACGAGGTCCTTGTCGATGGACGCGACCCCGAGCGCCGTGTTGATCAGCGTCGGCCAGAGAGAGCACAGCGTCACGGTAATCGCGGAAATGAGCAGCGATTTGGGAAGCGCATCCGTCGGGTTCGCATAAAGTGCCGAGACGACCATCGTGACGATAGGCAGCCAAGCCAGCGGCGAAACCGGTTTGAAGATCTGAATGAGCGGATTGATCGCGCCGTTCACAGTCCTCGACAGGCCCGAGGCGATACCGAGCGGCACGGCAATCAGCGTCGCGATGAAGAAGCCGAGACCGACGGTCTTGAGCGACGTCAGGATCTGATCGAAGAACGTCGGCTTACCCGTATAGGTGCGAACCTTCGCCTCCTCGGGCTTTCCCGCTTCGATGAGGGCTGAGTTGCGTGCGTCCTGTCGTTCGTAGAACGCTGCTTCTTTTGCCCGCTCGGCGTTGTGATCCTCCCATAGATACTGGGCCTGCTCCCACACCTCGGCCGGCCCTGGAAGCGCACCGAGAGAGGTGTCGACACGTGGCGCCAGCAGGCTCCACGCGAGGATGAACATGCCGATTCCGGCGAGCGGAACGAGAAGACCACGCTTTAGCTCGCCGAATTGCTCGCCTACGTTGTCGCCGGCGGCGATGCGCAGCAACGGCACGAGCCACCCGAAACCGAGGGCGTCGAGCCAGCCGGCCGCGCGATTGATGCGGATGAAACGTCTCTCCTTGCGAAGAAGGCGCTGAGCCTCGGCGGTCGCAATGGAATCGGATGTGGCGGTCATCATATTTTCCCGGTCAAGAAATGCTGAGCTGGCGGCGGTCACTGCGCCGGGGTGATCCCCGGCGCACCGTCAACCACCAGCGACCTCATTGCCTTGCATCTTCTGCTGACCCTTGAGCCCGATCGGCAGCGAATCGATGTAGGCGTTCGGCTTGCGCCCGTCGTAGGAGAGACCATCGATGAATTCAGACGTCGGCGCTCGGTATCCGTCCGTATCCCAAGGGAAGTCGGCTTCCTTGGCCTTTCCTTCGGAGACGAGCTGCTTTGCGGCCTGGAGGTAAATTTCGGGCCTGTAGACGTCCTTGGCGACCTGCGCATACCAGTCGTCGGGTTTGCCTTCGGAGATCTGCCCCCAGCGGCGCATCTGCGTCAGATACCAGACAGCGTCCGAGTAGTAGGGGTAAGTGGCGAAGTGACGGAAGAAGACGTTGAAGTCTGGGATGGAGCGCTTGTCGCCCTTCTCGTACTCGAACGTGCCCGTCATCGAGTTGGCGATGACTTTTGCGTCCGCGCCGACGTACTCCGGCTTCGCCAGGATCTCGACGGCCTTCATACGATTGTTATTGTCGTTCTCGTCGAGCCACATGGCGGCGCGAATAAGCGCCTTGGTCAAAGCGAGCGTCGTGTTGGGATGTGCTTCGGCGAAGGCTTTGGTGATGCCGAACACCTTTTCAGGATTGTTCTTCCAGATCTCGTAGTCCGTGATGATGGGGACGCCGACGCCCTTCAGCACCGCGGCTTGGTTCCATGGCTCTCCCACGCAGTAGCCGTTGATCGTGCCGGCCTCGAGCGTCGCCGGCATCTGCGGCGGCGGAGTAACCGACAAAAGCACGTCGGCTTTGATCTGCCCCGAGACATCGCTCGGAGAATAGAAGCCCGGGTGGATTTTGTCGGCCGCGAGCCAATAGCGCAGCTCGTAGTTATGCGTCGAGACGGGGAACACCATGCCCATGTTGAAGGGCTTGCCCTCAGCGCGGAACTTGTCGACCACGGGCTTGAGTGAATCTGCCTTTATGGGATGCACGGGCTTGCCGTCTGCGACCGCCACGTGCTCCTTCATCATTGCCCACACGTCGTTGGAAACCGTGATCGCATTGCCGTTCAGATCCATAGAGAACGGCGTAACGATATCGGCCTTGGTGCCGAAGCCAATGGTTGCGGCCAGCGGCTGCCCTGCGAGCATATGCGCGCCGTCGAGTTCGCCGCTGATGACGCGGTCGAGCAGCACCTTCCAGTTTGCCTGCGGCTCGAGCGTCACATAGAGCCCCTCTTCCTCGAAGAAGCCGAGCTCTTTGGCGACGGCGAGCGGCGCCATGTCGGTGAGCTTGATGAAGCCGAGCTTCAGCTCGTCCTTTTCCGGCACGATCGGTTCGCCGCGCGCCTGGATCACGGAGGCGAGCATCAAAACGGCAAAGCAAAGAATGGACGTCAGGGCGGCAATCCACGGAGCGCCAGTCTCAGCGCCAGAACGTGCGGTTCCTTGAAGCGGATTGGAGTGCATTCGCTGTCCTCTCGCATAAAAAAAAGCCGCCGATCAAAGCCCTTGCGCAGGTGCGCAGTGGCTTGAACGGCGGCTTTGCCTGATGAGCGCCCATCGTTGGGCACCGGAGTTGATCGAGAGCCGGGTGAGCGCCTGCCTTGGCGCTGCAGCAATTAGCTCAGCATCAACCTGTTATGAAAACGGATACGCGCGTCTTAGGGCCTCGAGCAAGGCCAAAGAATGAACAATCTGACCACCAACGGCACAAAGTTTGTGCAGTGCACGCGCATTGCTTATTGCCTCTGGGCTTCGATATAGGCGTCGAGCCGGTCTGGATCGAACAGTGTGCCATCAAAGAACCCGTCCGGCCCCAACGTGAGGCTGGCACCGGCCGAGCCAACCGGCGTCGGCGCCACGAGCGCGCCCTCCACCTTGGCATTCGCGGACGGAAGCGCGATGCCGAGCGGCTTCAATGCGCTCCGGTAGAGATCGGGCCGATAGGTCTCCCGCGCGATTGAGGTATTTTCGGAGGTATGTGCGACCTGCCCCCAACGCACCATCTGCGAATAGAACCACAGCGCATGACTCTTCCACGGGAACGTCGCCGCCTTGGCGAACGGCACGAAGAAGTCGTCTACGTGTCGGATCTCGCCTCCGCCAACATCGAGACTTCCGGAAAGACCGTGGAGCATCCACTCGGGCGGGCGATCAACGAAGGTGCGGGCGGCCAGTACCTCCGCAAGCTCGCGACGGTTCTGAGGTGATGCGCACCACTGCGCAGAGCGGCACAGAGCGCGCAGCAATGCCGCCAGCGCCTCGGGCTCTCGCTCAGCCCAATCCGCCGCCGCGCCCAGGACTTTCTCCGGACTCGAGCGCCAAAGTGCGGCCTTGATCGTGACGATACGGCCGAGGCCGCCCTTTGTTGCCGCCGTGCTCCAGGGCTCACCGACGCAGTAGCCGTCGATAGTTCCGCTCCGAAGCGCATCCGCCATCAGCGGTGGCGGAACGTAGACGATCTCGATGTCGCGCTCGGGATCTATACCGCAGGCGGCGAGCCAATAGCGAAGCTCGTAGTTGTGGCCGGAGAAGGGGTGAACGACGGCGAAGCGCAGAGCCGCATCCCGCGCGCCGCGGTCCATGATTGCGCCCCGCAACGCACGCCCCGCCGATGCGGGATCGAGATTCGCGTTGGCACCGTGCGCGGCCATCCGGGTCCACAGGGCGTTCGACACCGTAATCGCGTTACCGCCGAGGCCAAGCGCGATGGGTACAATCGTCTTTGCCGCGAGCGGCGTCAGGCCGAGGTTGGCAGCGATGGGCATGGGGGCCAGCATGTGCGCAACCTGAAAGTGCCCGACGGCCATGCGGTCGCGAATGTTGGCCCACGACGTTTCGCGCGCGAGCGTGAGATCGATGCCTTCCGCGGCGGCGAATCCCTTCTCCTTGGCAGCGACAAGGACGGCACTGTCGAGCAGCGGCATGAAGCCGGCGACGATCTCGTGTGAACGGCGCTCGCTCATTTCTCCTCCGGCGGAGCCAGCAGGCCGGCGGCCGTGATCAAGCTCTCTGCAATCTCGGAAATCTTGCGGTTCTGGTTCATGGCGGTCTTGCGTAGCAGCGCGTAGGCATCCGCCTCGGAAAGGCCGCGCGTCTTCATCAGGATACCCTTTGCGCGATCGACGAGCTTGCGGCTCTCGAGCTGTGAGCGCGTTTCCTCGAGCTCACGCTGCATGCGTGCAAAGGCATTGAAGCGGCTGATGGCCATGTCGAGGATAGGCTTGACGCGCTCGCGCTTCAGGCCGTCAACGACGTAGGCCGAGACGCCGGCGTCCACCGCGGCCTCGATCGCCGCCTGGTCAGAACGGTCGACAAACATGGCGATCGGGCGCTTCACGGCTCGCGAGAGCTGGAACATGCTTTCCAGCACGTCACGATTCGGGTTCTCGAGGTCGATAACGATGACGTCGGGTGAGATGTCTGCTATGCGCCGCGCAATGCCAACAACGTCGTGGATGACGGTCAGCTTCGAATAGCCCGCATCGCGCAGCCCGTCCTCGATGACGGCGGCCCTGAGCCGATTCTCATCGATAATGAGAATGGACGGTGTGGTATCTGGTTCGGGCATCAACGCACTCGATCGTGAGCGGCAGCGCCCTTAGCATGAATCCGTGCCACCCAGCAATCGTCCGCTACAGGCGTGACGATTCTGCCCTTGATTTCAGCGCAAGATCCCAATTGCGGATATTCGGCCTGTCGATGCGTCGACGTGCTGGATCGACCGACGTCGCGCCTACACCCAGTAGCTCCTTGGCTTCTCTCTTCTGACTATACGCCGACTGGAGCCGCGCTAACTCGTGCACAACGGTTCGCTCATGCACCGGAACCCAACTTGGCATAGGCCTCGATTTCGACCTTTTGCCACGGACGCAGCATGGAGGTGACCTGCACCAGCGTGCTGGCTGGGCGGACTTTGTCGAAACGCTCGAGGTGGGCGCGGGCGACGTCCTCTGCATCGTTGATGTCGCGCAAATAGACAACCGTGCGCACGACATGCGCAAAGCTCGCGCCGGCCTCCTCCAACGCCTTCTCGATCACATCAAGGGCAGCGCGGGCCTGAGCAAATGCATCGCTCTTCTCGTGCGTAGCCGGCGCGCACGTCCCCGACACGTGCACATCGTCACCCACGCGCACTGCGCGCGAATAGCCGAAAACGGACTCGTAGGGTCCGCCCGACGAAATGTTTGTACGCACGGTCTTTGATGCTTTGGCCATGTGTCCGTCTCCCTGAAGTTTGTCTCGCTGGATTAGAGTTTTGTCGCATCGCGGAAGCGGTACCAGGTCTCGACGACCGGCACCGCGCGCTTGGCGATGGGGTGCGCTGGGAAGCTTGGAAAGGCGAGGTCGTCGAAAGACGTTCGTCCCTCGCGTTTGCCGATGAGCTGCAGCGCGATTCTGTTGCCGAAATAGGTTGCCCGCGAGACGCCCGTGCCGCAGTAGCCGACCGCGTAGTAGAGGCCGCTTCCGGTGCGGCCCAGATGCGGAAGCTCGTCATACGTGTAGCCGATCAGGCCGTCCCACGCGTGCGTGATCGGCACGTCGGCGAGGTCCGGAAAGACGTGCTGCATGTCGCGCGCCAGATGCCGGAAAGCCAGCGGAGAGGTGCTGTTGGCGAGCCGGCCGACGCGGCCGCCCCACACGATGCGGCGCTCCCCAGGCGCCGCACGGAAATAGTAGAAGACGCGGTTGGTATTTCCGTAGACGCGCCCCTTGGGCAACAGGCGGGAGAACGTCGCCTCCGGAATCTCCCCGGTCGCGATCAGCCCCGAGCCGATCGGCACGATGCGCCGCCCAAGCTCCGGCACGAGGCCATCCGTATAGCCGTTGGTCGCGATAATGACGTCGCGTGCCCTGATCTGGCCGAGCGGTGTCGTGACAGAGAACCCGGCGCTACCGTTTCGCGAAATGTCCTGCGCGGCGGCGTTGCCGATGACATGTCCGCCTGCGTCCTGGATACGCTGCATGAGACCGGCGTGATAGAGCCCGGGATGCAAGGACGCATCCTGCGGCAGCACCGAGCCGCCATGAAAGACTTCCGTGCCGATCTCGCTCCCCTGCTCGGCCTTCGGAACCATGAAGCTCTCGACGCCGGCCACCTGGCGCAGATCCTCCATATCGCGCGCCATCGCCTCGTAGTGCTCCGGTTGAACAGCTGCCCGGAAACGCCCACAGCGCTTGAAATGGCATTCGATTTTTTCAGCCTCGATCAGATCGGCAATGTGGTCGAGCATGCGCACGCCCTCGCGCAGCATCGCTTCGGCCTTCGCGCGCCCGCGCAACTGAATGAGGCGCTTGACGCGGAATTTCTGATTGCCGCTGCCGATCTGGCCGCCGTTGCGCGTGCTGGCCCCGAATCCCGGCACGCCGCGCTCGAGAACCACGACGGAACGCCCGTGACGCAAAAGCGTCAGAGCCGCCGATAGGCCAGTAAATCCGGAGCCGACAATGACGACGTCCGCTTGCGCCGGCAGCGGCAATGAGGACTGCACGCGTGGTGCAGCATCCCACCAGTAAGGACGATACGCGAGCCCAACGGAAGAGGTGAGGGGTCCGCGCGCAAGCTCGCGCGCCGTTGGACATCTCTCAATGCCGCCCGCTTCGATCTGCTGCTCAAGCCCGGAATCCACGCACATCTCCTGAGTTCGACCTTTCTCAACATACAAATATATTGCATCACATGCAAGTATGCGGTACGGAGTTTCCCCGACGAGCAGGCCGGTTAAACGCGGCCACCCGAACAAAAGCTCGCTGCACTAGGGAAAGAACGAGCAAGGAAGGCCTACCATGACCATCGCGCATTGGGATTGGCGCAACTCACCCGGACAGCTTGTTGCGCCGCATAATCTCGACGTTCAAAAAGCCAAGCTGTTCCTCGCGCAGCATCACGTGCGCTACATCCTGGCTCAGTTCGTCGACATCTACGGGGTGGCCAAGAGCAAGGCTGTCCCGGTCGATCATCTCGATGACATCATCACGGATGGCGTCGGCTTTGCCGGTGGTGGCGTGTTCGGCATGCGGCTCGCGCCGCATCAGGCCGAGTACATGCTGGTGGGCGATCTCTCGACCCTGACGCTCATTCCCTGGGCACCGGGATACGCCCGCGTAATGGGAACCGGTGCTGTCTCAGGCCAGCCGCACCCGATCGATACCCGCAACATCCTGAAGACCCAGGTCGCACGCCTCGCCGAGCGTGGCTGGGTCTTGAATACCGGCATCGAGCCGGAGTTCAGCCTGCTCGAGCGCACGGCCGACGGCTCCGTAGTACCGTTCGACTCCACGGATGTGCTGCAGAAGCCGGCCTACGACTATCGCGGCCTGTCACGCGTGCGCGTATTCCTCGAGCGCGTCACCGAGAGCCTGCAGGCGCTCGGCATCGACGTGTACCAGATCGATCACGAGGACGGGAACGGCCAGTACGAGATCAACTTCAAGTACGCCGACGCGCTGACCTCGGCCGATCAGATCATCCTCTTCAAGATGGCAGCCGCCGAGATCGCGCACGAGCTCGGTGCCATCTGCTCGTTCATGCCGAAGCCGAAAAGCTCGACCACCGGCAACGGCATGCACATCCATTGCTCGATAGCGGACGCCACGGGGCTAAATCTCTTTCACGATCCGTCCGACCGGCGCGGAATGGGACTGTCGCAGCTTGCCTATCACTTCCTGGCCGGCATCCTGGCGCACGCGGCACCGCTCACGGCGCTACTCGCTCCGAGCGTCAATTCCTACAAGCGGCTTGTCGTCGGCCGCACGGCATCGGGCACGACCTGGGCGCCGGTCTTCGTTGCCTATGGCGACAACAACCGTACGGCCATGGTCCGTATCCCTTACGGCCGCATCGAGGTTCGCACGGGAGACTCCGGCATGAACCCCTATCTTGCCCAGGCGGCGATCATCGCCGCCGGTCTCGACGGCATTGACCGCAAGCTCGACCCCGGCGAGCCGCACAACATCAACTTCTACGCACTCACGCCGCAAGAGATTGCAGACCGTAAGATCGAGACGCTGCCTCAGTCCCTCCACGAGTCGATTGAAGCGCTTTCGAAAAGCGAGCTTTTGCGCAACGCGCTCGGCGCGGACTTTATCGACGAGTTCGTGACGCTCAAGCGCGAGGAGTGGATCGACTATCACCGCCATGTCTCCGACTGGGAGGTGAAACGGTACCTGAACTTCTTCTAAGTCCGGGCCGAACGCAAAGGAGGGATCAGAATGTGTGGAATTGCCGGTCTTTTCATAAAGGACCAGAAACTCGAGCCTGAGCTTGGATCTCTGCTCGCGCGCATGACGTCGACACTGTGCAGCCGGGGACCGGACTCCGCCGGCTTCGCAATTTACAGTCGGAACGAAGGCGAGCGCGCGAAGATCACGATCTCCGGTCCGCCGCCCGACTTCGATATTGGTGCGGTCGGCGAAAAGCTTGCTGCCGAATTGCGGCACGGGGCATCGAGCCGCGTACGCTACTCGCACGCCATCGTCACGGTTGCTTCGGAGGATGTAGCGCGCGCTGAAGAGTGGCTCGCCGCGAATTATCCCGAAGTCACGGTGATGAGCGAGGGCAGGAGCCTCGAGATCTACAAGGAGGTCGGCTACCCCGACGACGTCGCTAAATCGTTCGGCATTGCGGGCATCTCCGGGACCCACGGCATCTCGCACACGCGCATGGCGACCGAGTCCGCCGTCACGACCAACGGCGCTCATCCGTTCTCCACCGGACCCGATCAGTGCCTCGTGCACAACGGCTCGCTCTCGAACCATGCCTCATTGCGCCGCGAGCTCAAGCGTGAGGGCATAAAGATCCGGACCGAGAACGACTCGGAGGTTGCGGCCGCCTATCTGACGAAGCAGATGCGCGACGGCCAGACGCTCGGCGAGGCATTGAAATCGAGCCTCGACGACCTGGATGGGTTCTTCACGTTCGTCGTCGGAACCGAGCGCGGTTTCGGCGTCCTGCGCGATCCCATCGCCTGCAAACCCGCCGTCATGGCCGAGACCAACCGCTATGTCGCGTTCGCCTCGGAATACAAGAGCCTGACCTGCCTTCCCGATATCGCGAAGGCGAAGGTCTGGGAGCCGAAGCCCGCCACCGTTTATTTCTGGGAGCACGCCTGATGTCGACCGTCGATCTCTACACCTCATCGGTACGCGTGCTCAACGCCGCCCTGCACGGCCTCGGGACCGAAACCAACGACACGTTGTGGACCGTGCTCAATCCCAACGGCGAGCATTCGATTGCCGCAGGCGTCGATGCAGCCGTCACCGTCAACGTGCAGGGTAGCGTCGGCTATTACTGCGGCGGCATGAACAAGCACGCCAACATCATTGTCGACGGCAGCGCCGGTCAGGGCGTCGGCGAGAACATGATGTCGGGGCTCATCCACGTCAAAGGCGACGCGAGCCAGAGCGCAGGAGCGACCGGTCGCGGCGGCCTGCTGATCGTCGATGGAAATGCATCGGCGCGCTGCGGCATCTCCATGAAGGGGATCGACATCGTCGTCAAAGGCGACGTGGGCCATCTGTCGGCATTCATGGGGCAGAACGGCCGGCTCGTCGTATTCGGCGAAGCCGGGGACGCCTTAGGCGACTCGATCTACGAGGCGCGCCTTTATGTGCGCGGCCCCGTAGCGGGTCTCGGAGCAGACTGCATCGAGAAGCCGATGCGCGAAGAGCACAAAGCCGAGCTCATCGAGCTGCTCGCTGCCGCAGGCGAGGATCACAAGATCGATGTGGCCGAGTTCCGCCGATATGGATCGGCCCGCCAGCTCTACAACTTCAACATCGACAACGCCGGAGCCTACTGATGACAAGCCACGAACGAAACTGGGTACCGACGGCTCCGCGTAAGTCAGCAACCTTTGACGACTACACCTTGTCCGAGATCCGGCGCGCATCCCTCACGGGCATCTATGATATCCGTGGCGGCGGCTCCAAGCGGCGTGTGCCGAACTTCGACGACCTCCTTCTGCTCGGCGCGTCCATGTCGCGCTACCCGCTTGAGGGCTATCGCGAGAAGTGCGGGACCGACGTCACGCTCGGCACACGCTTTGCCAAGAAGCCGATTCATTTGAAAATTCCCATCACAATTGCCGGCATGAGCTTCGGTTCGCTGTCGGCCAACGCGAAGGAGGCCCTCGGCCGCGGCGCCTCGCTCGCCGGCACATCGACAACGACCGGCGATGGCGGCATGACGCCCGAGGAGCGCGGCCAATCGAAGACACTTGTCTACCAGTACTTGCCGTCGCGCTACGGCATGAACCCGGATGATCTGCGTAGAGCGGATGCAATCGAGATCGTGGTCGGCCAGGGCGCCAAACCCGGCGGCGGCGGCATGCTGCTGGGCCAGAAGATATCCGATCGCGTTGCCGAGATGCGCCAGCTCCCCAAGGGTATCGACCAGCGTTCGGCGTGTCGTCACCCCGATTGGACTGGCGCCGATGACCTCGAGATCAAGATCAACGAGCTGCGCGAGATCACGGACTGGGAGAAGCCGATATATCTCAAGGTCGGCGCCAGCCGGCCCTATTTCGACGTAACCCTGGCCGTGAAGTCCGGAGCCGACGTTGTCGTGCTCGACGGCATGCAAGGCGGCACCGCGGCCACGCAGGAGGTCTTCATCGAGCACGTCGGTATTCCGTTGCTCTCGGCCATCCGGCCAGCCGTACAGGCGCTTCAGGATCTCGGAATGCACCGGAAAGTGCAGCTCATCGTTTCCGGCGGCATCCGCAGCGGCGCCGACGTCGCAAAAGCGCTCGCGCTCGGTGCGGATGCCGTCGCCATCGGCACTGCGGCGCTCGTCGCGCTGGGCGACAACGATCCGAGGTGGGAAGCGGAATATCGTAAGATCGACTCGACGGCCGGTGCCTACGACGATTGGCACGAAGGCCGCGATCCGGCGGGCATCACGACACAGACGCCGGAGCTGTCCGCACGCCTAGATCCGGTGCTGGCCGGCCGGCGCCTCGCGAACTACCTGCAGGTTATGACGCTCGAGGCACAGACCATGGCCCGCGCGTGCGGCAAGAACCACCTCCACAACCTCGAGCCCGAGGATCTCGCGGCGTTGACGATCGAAGCGGCGGCAATGGCGCGACTTCCTCTAGCCGGAACGAATTGGGTCCCCGGCGGCGTCTGAGTTAAGGCGTCTCCCCCTGCCTGCCGGGAGTGAAAGCTCCCGGCCTTTTTTATGCGCGGCCGCGGAAGCCGTTCACTCGCTGTACATAATGATCGACAGGAACTTGGCCTGATCGTCGAGCAGCCGCTCCGGGCCGTGCACGACGTCGCCCGAGAACGTGAACGCGTCCCCCGGTTCCAGCAAATACGTGAGATCGCCGAAACGATACTCCACGCGTCCTTGAAGCACATAGATGAACTCGGTGCCGGGGTGGGAAAATCGTGGGTACGACTGGCTCTTCTTGTCCATCTCGACGAAGAAGGGATCGAACAGCTTTTTGGGACCCTTATCGTAGGAAAGAAGCTTGTAGGTATACCCATACTTGGTGCCGACCCGGACCACCTCCATCTGCTCCCTGCGTTTGACGAGTTGCGCCGTGCCTTTCTTCCCGTCGGTCCTCTTGAAGAGCTCCGAGAGATCGATGCCGAGCGCAAGACAGAGACGCTCCAGTGCGTCGAGGCTTGCCGTCGCCATGCCGTTCTCGATCCGGCTCAGCATGGCGCTCGAGATACGCGCCCCCGAGCTCAAATCTGCAAGCGTGAGGTTCGCGGCGAGGCGTAGCTGCTTCAGCACTTCGCCGATGCGCTTCTCCAGGGGAACGTTGGCTGTATCGGAGGAAATGCCGGCCTTCGCCGCCTGAGCGGATGCGTGTCGGGGACGACGCGGCGGCGCCCGCCGGACTTTCGCTTTGACCATGAGCCTACTCCCCGGGAAGCTGGTTAAGACGCCCGATGACGGGTTCGTCTGTCTCCTTTCATCTTGCAGTCATACCGGCCGCTTTTGCAACCCGTGGTATGTCTCGCAGCTTGCCGCCAAATAAATAAACTTGCATGAGAGTTATGCAAAATTATTGCACCACGAGCAAACATGCGGCAGGATGCCTCGCCGTAGAGCAAGCAAAAACCTCCTCCTCGAGAGGAGTCCTAGGGAGCGATTCATGCAGGATAAGGTTTCTACGAGTCGGGGTGCGCACGGCACCTCCGACCAAGGGTACCCCGGCGACGAGTTCGGGGGACTGCACAGAGCGATCGACTGGAAGGGAGCCTTCTGGATTGCGAGCGGCGTGCCGGCGCTGGTGCTCATTTCGATTGGCGGAATGGGAGCAACCGCTGGAAAGCTGGCCTTTCTCGTCTGGACGATTTCCGTCGTGATCGGGCTTTTCCAGGCCTACAGCTACGCCGAGATCGCCGGCCTCTTCAAGAACAAGTCGGGCGGCGCGGCGGTCTACGGATCGGCCGCCTGGTTGCGGTACAGCAAAATCATCGCGCCGCTGTCGGTATGGTGCAACTGGTACGCCTGGACCCCGGTCCTCTCGCTCGGATGCACGATTGCCGCCGGCTATATCCTCAACGCGATCGCCCCCATTCCGACGTTCGGCGCAGCGTCACCGGAGGTCGTGGCGTGGCTGCAGAACGCGGCAAATGCTGCCGCCATCGACGGCAAGTCTGCCGAGGAAGCAGCTAAAATAGCCATCGCCGCCGTAACAGAAGCAGCGACGCCCGCTCTCCGCACGATGGTGCTTGCCAATTTCTCGTTCTTCGGGCTGGCGAACATCGAGATCGGGCCGACGTTCTTTATCGGCGCTGCGCTTATGCTGATCACTTTCGCCATTCAGCATCGCGGAGTTCTCGGCACAGCGCGTGTCCAGACGGCCATCGGACTCCTGGTGATCATTCCGATGCTGATCGTCGGCATCGCGCCGTACTTCAATGGCGGCGTGAACTACGAAAACTTCACGCCGCTCGTTCCACCCACGGGCGCGTGGGACAACGCGGGCTGGACGATGTTTTTCGGCGCGCTCTTCATCGCCGGATGGTCGACCTACGCCTTCGAGACCGCGGTCTGCTACACGCGAGAGTTCAAGAACCCCGCATCGGATACGAAGAAGGCGATCATCTGGGCCGGTATCCTGTGCGTTATTCTCTACAGCCTCGTTGCCGCAACCTTCCAGGGCCATCTCGGCCTCGAAGGCATGACGCAACCGGGTATCGTCGATGGCACGGGTGTCGCGGCAGCAATGGGCGAAATGGTCGGCGGCGGCTCGGCATTCGTCACGCATCTTCTCGAGATGATGATGATCCTTGCCCTCATCCTGGCAATCCAGATGGCGATGGCCGGCTCTTCGCGCACGCTCTATCAAGGTGGTGTCGACGGGTGGCTCCCGAAGTATCTCGCACATACGAACGAGCATGGCGCGCCGACGCGCGCAATGTGGACCGACCTCATATTCAATCTGGGTCTGTTGACGTTCGCGGCATCTGACGCGACGGCGTACTACCTGATCCTGTCGATTTCCAATGTGGGCTATATGCTCTTCATTTTCTTGAATCTGCAGGCGACATGGATCCACCGCATCGACAGCCCGAACATTCCACGCCCCTACCGGGCGCCGAATTGGCTCGTCGGTTTCAACGCACTCCTCGGCTTCTTCAACCTCTTCCTGATGGGCGTTGGAGCCAAGGTGTGGGGCAACCCGAATGCGCTGTGGTACGGGCTTCTGTTCGGACTGCTCATCATTCCTGTGTTCCTGTTCCGTCACTACGTACAGGATAAGGGCCGGTTCCCCGATCACATGTTGATCGACTTGGACCTCAAGAGTCAGGATCTCGGCGAGCGTCGGGCGGGAATACTGCCGTATTTGGCGTTGGCGGCCGGCGCAGCCATCACGCTCTTCGGGCACTTCTACTTCCAGCTTCCTGATTGATGGCTCGGAGACGGAGCGGCCGGCTCATCCTGAAGCCGGCCGCAACGCACTTGCCGTAGATAAAAGACGCACCAACCGGAATGGCACAGCCCAGAACCGGACCGAGAGCTAATTCACGGGATCGGATCGCCGCAACAGCTCGACGCGCGAGATGATCTCTTCGACCGAGGCGCGCGCGAGACCGAGATAGCCGTCTGCTTGAAGCAGCGTATCGATGTCCGCCGCCGACAGCAACCGGGATACGGTCTGATCGTCCAGCAAGGCAGCACGAAATGCGACATTCCCCTTCATGGCCTTCTGTATGATGTCATGCACGAGCTTGTCGGCCTCCTCCTTGCCGAGCTTGCCCGAAAGCGCGAAGGCGACGCGCTGCGCCATGATGAAGCCGTTGGTCCGGTCGATGTTCCTGCGCATGATCTCCCGGTTGACCTCGACCTGCTCAAGGAGCTCCTGAGCGGTCTTGAGGTTCTCTCCCGATTTGATCGATATCTCCTCGAGCGCCGCATTCGGCCCGGAGGTGTTGTCGCGCTCGAAGAAATTTACGACATCGTCGAGAACGACCTCGGCGAGCCGCGGGATCGCTCGGGACGCCTGAATCAGCACCTCGGACTTTCTCGGATTCACTTTTTGCGCCATCGAGCTGCTGCTGACGGATTTCGCATCGCGCGGCTCGTCCGTCTCCCCGATGTCGGTGATCTGCAGGAGAAAGAGCTCCTGGCCGATGTGCCCGAACGATTTGCTGATCAGGGCCAGCGTCAGGGCATAGTTGGCATAGACGTCGCGGGATCCGTGCCAATCGTCAGGATAGGGGAGGCGCAGGCCCAGCTCCTTCGCGAACGATGTCTCGATATCCATGGCGCGCTCGCCGAGGCCGGCATATGTGCCGACGGCACCTTTGAGGATCGCCGATTGTTCCAGCTCGGCGAGAACAAGCTTGAGGCGCTCGATGTTTCTGCGGTTCTCGCCGATCCAGGTGCTGACCTTCTTGCCGAATGTGATCGGCAGGGCATGCTGACCGAGCGTGCGGCCCGGCATCACCGTATCCTGGTTTGCGCGCGCCAGATTGATCAGGACGGTCTCGATCTTGCGTAGACGGCCGATGAGGATCAGCGTCGACCTGCGCAATTGGAGCGTCAAAGCAGTATCGTAGATGTCCACCGTGGTCGCGCCGTAATGCACATACTGGCGCGCGCTCGCGTCGAGCGATCGGCGCCAGACATTGAGCAGCGCAACCATGCGGTGCTGGACGATCTTGTGCTCTTCGGCAATGTCGTCTGGAGACGCAAAGCGTATGTTCGCCTTGCGCGTGATTTCGTCCGCCGCGGCTTGCGGGATGGTGCCATGTGCCGCCTGGGCGCGCGCAAGGGCAGCCTCTATGTCAAGAACGTACTGGTTGGTCTGGTCAGTCCCGAAGACCGCCTCGATGGAGTCGCGCGGAGTGGTGGGCGGAAAGGTGTCGGAGAATACGGCCCCCGACGCGAACGCCGTCGCCGCGGCCGCGAGCGACCCCGAGAGCAGAAGAATGCCTAGCTTGCTCGCGATCGCCATTCCTTTCCGGCCGTAGCGCATGCGAATGAAGTACCGGTCACGATCCGGGAGGCGGATGTCCGGCTAGAACGGCGGCCCCGGCAGGCGCCATTCTGTCGGCCTCGTGCCCAACCCCGGGAACCTCGGCGAGGCGCCAATCGAAACGAGCGCCCAGTTGCGCCGCAACGCGCCGCGACCGGTCGAAGTAGAAGTGACCGCGCGCGTAGCGCGTCTTGCCCTGAGCAACGGCATCAGGGTCGTTCCTGAGGCCGGCGTGGTTGACGTCGGAGGTGCCGAGCAACAGCGTGAAGTTGCAAGCGAATGCAGCGCGCAGCGTCTGCGTTCTGATCGGTGCATCGCGCAATCCATAAGGGTACTGATACTCGCTGTCCGGCAGCATATACCAACCGGGATTGGCCGAGACCGCGCGGTCGACCATCCTGCAGCCCGAATGCAGAACATAGCGTTGAATGAACTGCGATCCCGCGCCATGCCCGAACATACTGAATTTACGACGCGTGCTGCCGACACTGGCAGCCGCCATGCGGAACGCCTCCTCGACAACATAGAAGGCCGACTGCGTCCAGGGCTTGGGCCTGAGACGCGGGCTCATCACGTTGCCCATGTTATAGGTCCAGGGACCCGGCCACTTGTCGGCGGTGAACTCCGGCACGAGCAGGATCGCACCATAACGATCCGCGAGCGGGCGCCAGGCATCGTAGTAGTCGAACGCCAGATGGCGATGCGCATCACGCCGCGTGCCGGGCATCACGACCCAAATGGGACTCTGGGACGTCGCCGAGGATGGGCGGTACGTGTAGACGGTCACCGGTCCGCGCGGCACGTTTGCGACTTCGAAGACGCCATGGCCGGCGGGCATGCCCTCTCCGGCTGCGGGATCGAAATGCTGCTCCGTTGCGAGAGCTGAGATGCAGCCCGATGCGATCGTCGCGATCGCGACCGCCATGCGAAGGATCGTTGTGCCGAGCATACGCAGCGCTCCGATGCCGTGGGGCCGAAGGAGAGGTTGAGTGGACTTGCTCATTGCCATCGCCTCCACGCTCAAAACTTGATCCGAGTACCGGCGTACCCGATCATGAGGTCGGTGAGAGGCGCGGGGCTCGGCCCGGTAACGCCCGTGGTCGTTCGGAACTGAACGCCCTCCGTGTCGAAGGTGTAGTAGCGGAAGCCGGCGTAGACATCCATGCCTGCAACATCGATGTCCTGGCAGATGGCTGCGCCGATCATCTGCAACCTGCTGTCGGTGACCTCGCGAAGATCCGCCTCGCGCAGACCGGTGATGGCGTCGTCCACCTGGGCATATTCGCCATAGATGGACGTGTCTCCGAGCGACCAGAAGGGCCGGCGCAGGCCGAAAGCCGTGTAGAGATAGTCGATCGGAGGGCGGTTGGCTCCAGCAGGAGTCACAAGGCCGACGGTGTTCTCACCGAAGACCGCTTGGGAGGACTCATCGAACCCATGGAACTCGCGGTGCACGTAGGCGACCGTGCTGAACAGGCCGCTCGGAATATGGAGCAGGCTCGCCGAGCCCTTGTATTCATCCCGGTCGCGTCGGCTGTTGGCCCGGCCACCTTCGTCGGTGTCGCGCAGGTAGCCGGCGCCGAAACGGAATTTCCAGTCGCTGTAGTTGATGCCGTACTCAACCGCGAAGTCGTAGAAGTCGTCCTCGCCCCAGGCTGCAGCCAGATCCACATTTCCCCATTGACTGGAGATGCGCGGCGCGTCGTAACGCACGACGTTGCGGCGCAGCGTATCGACGCTGGCGCCGGCAGAAATGTCGTTCAGCGTCGTGGTGAAGGCGTTCTGGATGACGAGGGCACCGTCTCCCTTCTCATACGAGTCCGCGCGCCGTAGATAGAAAGCGCCGCCCATCGTCGCAATGTTGGCGGCGCCCGGCATGATGCCGCCCACGTCCTTTAGAATGATGTTGTCCGTCGCCGGCGACGTAAGACCGACGGTCACGGTTCCGAGGCTGTTGCTGCGGAGCCACCATGCCGACTCGCGGGTCTCGATCTTATTTTCACCGGCCTGATTGAGCTGATCGACGTCGTTGGCCGCCTTGTCGTCGATACCGAAAGACAGAATGTAGCCGGCGCCCCAGCCGCGGGCGATCTTGACGGCGCCCTCGAACTCCAGACGGCTGCGGGAAGCGGTGTTGTCCACGATGTAGACATCCTTGTCCGCCCCGTCGTCCCACGCCATGACCATGCGATTGATCCAGCCAGAGACGCTGAGCGACACGTTACGGTTGCCTTTCCGCGCTTCCGTCTCCTCGAGGTCCGCGACCCGCTCCTCCAGATCCGTGATCGATGCCGCAGACGTATCCGGGACAATCGGCGTCAGCGCGCCCTTCGACGGCGACGGGGGATCGAGCAGGAACGTCAAGCCGACCGAGCCGCCGTAAAAGAAGACGTCGTCGGTCGCGCGGACATCTCTGTCGCCGTCGATATCCTCCACGGAGGCAAAGTGAGACAGAGGCGTGCTGACGTTATTCAGCCAGAGCAGCGAGCCGGAGGCCGTAAGGAATACACTGTCCGAGAGCTTGAACTCGAGCCGGGGATTGATCTCCAGGCCTTGTGCAAACACGTTGGCACTGTGGGACGTGTCGAAGCTTCTGAGGTCGGGGCGGTTCTCGGAGACGTACGTCCGGTTGCGATCCACGAAGTTGTTGTAAAGGCCGCCCTTGATGCTGCCGCCGATGCGGACGAAGTCGCCAACGTCGAACATGTGCTGCAAACCGAGCTGCACGCCGAGCAGGTAGTTGTCGGTGCGGATGCTGACGTGGTCGCGCTGGGTATCGGTGCCAAGCCACGGTACGTCATCGGCCTGGTCCATGGTGGTCGACGAGAGCTGCTCGCCGAAATAGATGCCGCGCGCGCCGATCAACAGCCCCGGAATGCCGAACGGACGTACGGCATTGGCCTCGGCTCCGAACAACTTCGTCTCATGATGCACGGTCATACCGTAGATGTTGTCCGAGTTGGCCGAGGTGATGTCGGCCCCTGGTCCGTCGTCATAGACGGCATCGGTATTGGTGCCGGTCCCCTGGTTCAGGTCCAGCTTCGTCTGCTCCAATCCGATTGGGTTCATATAGAAGGCCGAGAACTCAAACGGCTGATCGAAGATCGTGCCCTGCAGCGTGCCGCGTAGTCCGGCCGTGTAATCCTCGCCCTTTAGCTCGGAAGAGTCGAACGGTACGAACGTTGTCGCCGACGGAGGACTATCTCCAAGTGCGGTGAATGGAAACTTGGGCAGATCCTCGCGGCGATAGATCAGGCCCTCAATGGTGAGGACACTCTGCGTCTGAGGACCCGAGATGAGCGGCCCGCCTTCGTCCTCGATATTTCCGCTTGCAGAACTGTCGTCCTCGAAGCCACCGGACTCCCGCTCGTCGTCGCCATCGGCAAGAGCCGTTGAAGGCGCAAGAAGGATCGCAAGCACGATCGCAGCGAGCCCGGCCGCCGTCCGCGCGAGACCCCACCTGACATCGCGCCCGTGTTTCGAAATGCGCTTCCCAAGAAACACACCCGGCATTCCTAACCCCCCACATATTTGCACGCTGCGCTTATGCCCGAGAGGCCGCGCGGCATTTGTGAGGGAGTTTGCCGAGAAACAGCACAAAGCAGGATACGAATTAACGGAAGAGTCCTTCAGCGTTTCGAAAGAGTGTAAAAAATCAGACGCGGAATCAGATGCTTGCGGCGGGACGCTGTGCGCGCGTGCCGCGCAGAATTATTGCTTCCGTGTGGCGCTGCTGCCTCATGATTGTAGACATGCAAACAAATAGGCTGCACCCTTTGGTTAATTTTCCGGGGATCATAGAAGTTGAACAGAAGAGAAATTGTCAGGACTCGCATTTCTGAATTCGGCAAGCGTGCGCTGCACGCATTGGATCAAAACTTTAGCGTTCGATGACAGCTTCTGGTCGGGGTGATGGATGTAGCCGAATGAGATCCAACGCTCCGGATCGAGCGGCCGGAACACCACCGTACTGAGATCGAGACCCCGCGCGCTCAACCGGTCGAATACCGCAATGCCGGCGCCATCGTTGGCCAGCTGGCAGGCCATCAAGGACGAACGTGTCTCGACGGCATAG
The DNA here is from genome assembly GCA_964508485.1 of uncultured Hyphomicrobium sp. Taxonomy (GTDB): domain Bacteria; phylum Pseudomonadota; class Alphaproteobacteria; order Rhizobiales; family Hyphomicrobiaceae; genus Hyphomicrobium_C. The sequence goes on from CAZDUD010000022.1 coordinate 40,308, forward strand.
CGCCCGGTCTCGCCGCTGGAACGCATGAAATCGTTCATCTGCTGGCGCCAGAGTTGATCCTCCCAAAGTCCAACTAGATTTTCTCCGGCCAAGTCCAACGCGGATACACGCCGTTGGGAGGCGAGCGGATGATCTTTCTGCATCACCGCTTCGAGACGCACCTTGAACATTGGGTGATTTTTGAGTTCGACAAGAGCGTGTGTGACGGGCAGCGAAGCAATCGCAAGATCGAACCGGCGCAACCCGGCCAGGCTGTCGAGGTCGAAACGTGAGAGAACATCGACGACACAGCGGAGCTTGGGATTCTCCCGGCGCAAGAGTGCGAGGGCAGGGGACACCAGTCCTTGCGAAATCCGCGGCGTAGTGATGATCTTGAGCTGCTTTTCGCTTGTCTTGATGTCCTTGGCGATGCGCGGAATTTCGCCCAAACCAGCCAAAATGTGACGGGTGGCTATATAGAAGGCCTCGCCGTTCTTTGTGACGCGAAGTGCCCGGCCCGAGCGATCGAAGAGAAGAAGATCAAGCTCCTCCTCGAGGAGCGCGACAAGGCGGCTCACCGCCGGCTGGCTGAGGCCGAGGACGTTCGACGCCGCTGTAAGAGATCCCCCTTCAACGATGAGCTGGAAAGCGCGAAGCGCCTTGAGGTTCATTCTTGCCTGCCTGATGCGGTGATGCGTTGGCCGCCAACTTGCTGCATTCGAGGGTTTGCTCCAACAGGTTTTGAAAGCGCCCCTTTGCGCAGTTGCATTAACGTTGACCAGCCTGCGTGAAGTCCATCAATTCTACTGTCGGGCAGATCCATGCAAAGAGCGAAATAGATCAGAACGCCCACGCAAGAGTCGTCATCTGCGGCGGCCCGCGTTCGCGAAAGACCCTCTGCGCCGTCCGGCAATGGACCTATACTTCGGAAAAAAGTTATGCCTAGGGAGTTGAAACCGATGTTGCAGACGTCGCCTGCCGGCAGCTCGCTGCCCGAAGCCTCGGCCAAGCGGCCGCTTTACACGCAGCTTTACGTGCAGGTGCTGACGGCCATCGTGATTGGCGTCCTCCTCGGCCATTTCTATCCCGACATCGGCGTTCAGATGAAGCCGCTTGGCGACGGCTTCATAAAGCTGATCAAGATGATCATCGTGCCGGTGATTTTTTGCACAGTCGTGCATGGCATAGCGTCGATGTCGAACCTCCGGGCCGTCGGAAGCACCGGAATCAAGGCGCTTATCTATTTCGAGGTCGTCACGACGTTTGCGCTCATCATCGGCTTGGTCGTCTCGAATATAATCCGTCCCGGACACGGTATGAACGTCGATCCCAGTAAGCTCGATCCAGCCGCAGTCTCGAGCTATGTCACGAAGGCCCACGGTCAAAGCCTCGTCGAGTTCCTTCTCGATATCATCCCGAGAACGGTTGTCAGCGCGTTCGTCGACGGCAATATCCTTCAGATCCTGCTGTTCGCAATCCTGTTCGCGTTCGCACTCCAGGGGCTCGGCCAGCGCGGCAAGCTCGTGCTCGAACTCGTAGAGCAGGCGTCACAGGTCTTCTTCGGAATCGTCGGTATCATCATGAAGGCAGCGCCCATCGGAGCGTTCGGCGCCATGGCCTTCACCATCGGAAAGTACGGGGTCGAGACGCTCGGCTCGCTCGCGGCGCTGATGGGAACGTTTTATCTGACGTGCCTGATCTTCATTTTCCTTGTGCTCGGCCCCATCGCGTGGTTCACCGGCTTTAGCATTTTCAAGTTTATCCGATACATCAAGGACGAGCTTCTCATCGTCCTCGGCACGTCGTCGTCCGAGTCCGTGCTGCCCAGAATGATCACGCGCATGAAGCGGTTGGGTTGCGACGAGTCCGTCGTCGGGCTTGTCATTCCCACGGGTTATTCCTTCAATCTCGACGGCACGTGCATCTACCTGACGATGGCCACGCTGTTCCTGGCACAAGCCACCAACGTCGAGCTGTCGTTGCTACAGCAGCTCGGAATTCTCGGAGTCCTCCTTCTCACATCGAAGGGTGCCGCCGGCGTAACAGGATCCGGATTTATCGTTCTTGCAGCCACGCTCGCGTCCACCGGCACGATCGACGTCAACGCGATGGCAATCATCCTCGGGATCGACCGCTTCATGTCGGAAGCGCGCGCGCTGACCAACCTCGTCGGCAACGGCGTGGCGACGGTGGTCATTGCCAAGATGGAAGGGGCTCTCGACGAGGAACGCATGCACGCCGAGCTCGACCGACGCGCAAGTGTCGAGGCAAGTTGATCGAGGCAGCGATAGTCTCGGGAAAGTCTGCGGAAGAGGGCATTGCGGCGGCACCGCGAACGGTGTCACAGTCCTTGCTCAACAGCCGTCATGGTTTCGACGACAACCGGGCCGCGCATGAGACCCATCCTAGAGCACTTTTCGACGATCAAAACCAGGCGCGCCGACGTGAAGGTCACAGCCCTCTCACTGAGAAGCGTCTCTTTTGCAGTGGTCGTATCGGTGGTCTGCAGCCTCCTGACTGCGTCACTTGCCGCCGATGCCGGGAGCAGGGATCCCTCGCTCCGCGGATCGCTCCCTGCGCCGCTCGTTTATCTACGCGACGTCGATGCCTCGATCATTCAGGACATGCGCTACGCGGGCCCCGACAACTTCACGGGCGCTCCTGTTCCGGGATACGCCGCCCCCGAATGCATCCTGACGCGC